>JADYYB010000134.1 GCA_020853895.1 Bauldia sp. | reverse complement strand
TCTCGCGCCGCCGCTCGGTCTCGGCCATCGCCCGCTCCATCGAGCGGGTGACGTGGTCGGCATAGAGGATGACCTTGCCGTCGACATTGCGCGCCGCGCGGCCGATCGTCTGGATGAGCGAGGTCTCCGAGCGGAGGAACCCCTCCTTGTCGGCGTCGAGCACGGCGACGAGCCCGCACTCGGGGATGTCGAGCCCCTCGCGGAGGAGATTGATGCCGACCAGCGCGTCGAAGGCGCCGAGCCGGAGGTCGCGGATGATCTCGATCCGCTCCAGCGTCTCCACGTCCGAGTGCATGTAGCGGACCCGCACCCCGTTCTCGTGGAGGTATTCGGTGAGGTCCTCGGCCATCCGCTTGGTCAGCACGGTGATGAGGCTCCGATAGCCGGCCCGCGCGGTCGCCCGCACCTCGCCGAGGAGGTCGTCGACCTGCGCCTGGGCCGGCCGCACCTCGACCGGCGGGTCGATCAGCCCGGTCGGGCGGATCACCTGCTCGGTGAAGACGCCCCCGGTGCGGTTCATCTCCCACGGCCCCGGCGTCGCCGAGACATACATCGTCTGCGGGCGCATGAGGTCCCACTCCTCGAAGCGGAGCGGCCGGTTGTCCATGCACGACGGCAGGCGGAAGCCGTACTCGGCGAGCGTCGCCTTGCGCCGGAAGTCGCCGCGGAACATCGCCCCGATCTGCGGGATGGTGACGTGGCTCTCGTCGACGAAGACGAGCGCGTTGTCCGGCAGGTACTCGAAGAGCGTCGGCGGCGGCTCGCCCGGCTTGCGGCCGGTCGAGTAGCGCGAATAATTCTCGATCCCCGCGCACGAGCCGGTCGCCTCGATCATCTCGAGGTCGAAGCGCGTCCGCTGTTCGAGCCGCTGCGCTTCGAGGAGCCGCCCGGCCTGGTTGAGCTCCTCGAGCCGCCATTTGAGCTCCTCGCGGATGCCCTTCACCGCCTGCGCCAGCGTCGGCTTCGGGGTCACGTGGTGCGAGTTGCCGTAGACCTTGATCGATTTCAGCTCGGCCGACTTCTCGCCGGTCAGCGGATCGAACTCGGTGATCGACTCGATCTCGTCGCCGAAGAGCGAGATGCGCCATGCCCGGTCCTCGAGGTGCGCCGGGAAGAGCTCGACCGTGTCCCCGCGCACGCGGAACGAGCCGCGCACGAAATTGATGTCGGTGCGGCGGTATTGCAGCGCGACGAGGTCCGCGAGGAGCTGCCGCTGGTTGATGCGCTCGCCGAGGGTGAGCGTGAAGGTCATGGCGGTGTACGCCTCGACCGAGCCGATGCCGTAGATGCACGACACCGAGGCGACGATGATGACGTCGTCCCGCTCGAGCAGCGACCGCGTCGCCGAGTGGCGCATCCGGTCGATCTGCTCGTTGATCGTCGACTCCTTCTCTATGTAGGTGTCGGTGCGCGGGACGTAGGCCTCGGGCTGGTAGTAGTCGTAATAGGAGACGAAATACTCGACCGCGTTGTCCGGGAAGAAGCTCCGGAACTCCCCGTAGAGCTGCGCGGCGAGGGTCTTGTTTGGCGCCAGGATCAGGGAAGGGCGCTGCGTCGCCTCTATCACCTTGGCCATCGTGTAGGTCTTGCCCGAGCCGGTGACGCCGAGCAGCACCTGGTCGCGCTCGCGGGCGTTCACGCTTGCCACCAGCTCGGCGATCGCCGTCGGCTGGTCGCCGCGCGGCTCGTAGGCGGAGACGAGCCTGATCGCCTTGCCGCCCTCGGACTTCTCCGGCCGCGGCGGCCGGTGCGGCAGCCACGCCTTCTCCTTGAACTCGGGGCGCCCCTCCTCGATCAGCCGGGACAGCGCCTGGACCGTCGCGGTGACCGCGTTGCTCGGCAGCGAGCCGACCTCTTCGAGCGAGACGTCGAGCCCCGGCACCGGGTTGAGGCCAGCCGCCGCGCGCTGGGTCGGGGTGCCGAGCCCGCCCATCGACGTTCCGCGCGAGGTGCGGAGGGGCTTCTCTTCCTTCCTGCCCGTGCCGGTCGCCTTCGCCCGTTTGGCGGAACGCTCCGCCGCGCCGCCTGCGGGTGTACGCTCGGGAGCGGGACCGCCCTCCTCCGGAATCCCGCCCGGCGTGGGCAGCCCCTGGTCGAAGGCGTACTCGCCCTGCCGCCGGCCGCCCTTGCCGAGCGGCTTCTTCGCGTCCTCCTCGGCGGCGCGCGAGATCTCCGCCGCCCAGTCGGAGACCGGGCCGGAGAACGGGTCGCCTTCGAGAGGCTTCTGGGGTGCTTCGGAGAAGCCGGGTTTCTTGGGGGGAGCCATGACGGGAATATGGGCGCTCGGGGATCGGTTGACGAGGGTAGGCCTAGCCCCCGCCCCTGTCACCCGATGTCAGCAGCGAACCATCCTTAGCGCGGAGCTCAGCCGCTTCCTCGCCTCTTCGCGCAGGCGGCGTTCGGGTCGCTCCCCCACCCTCCCTCGAGGCTCAGGGGTCTGCCGCGGGCTCTCTGCCCGCTGACGGGGTGGGGTGGACTCGCCGACATATAATATGAGCGCGCACGCCTCGACCCTCTACGACAGGAGCCCGCATGCCGATCGAGACCCGCCGCGTCACGCCCGCCGACGCCGCCCTCTTCGAGCACATCGCGCCCGATGTCTTCGACGAGCCCGTGCGCCCCGACCGCCTCGCCACCTATCTCGCCGAGCCGAACCACCATCTCATCGTGGCGATCGACGACGGCCGGATCGTCGGCCAGTGCGCCGCGGTGGTGCATCGCCACCCCGACAAGGTCACCGAGCTCTATATCGACGAGGTCGGCGTCTCGCCGGCCTGGCAGCGCCGCGGCATCGCCCGCCGCCTCCTCGACGAGATGTGCGCCTTCGGGAAATCGATCGGCTGCGTGGAGGCCTGGGTCGGCACCGAGACCGACAACCTGCCCGCCCGCGCTCTCTATGAATCGGCGCGGAAGGTCGAAGGCGAGCCCTTCGTCATGTACCTCTTCGACCTCTAGCCGCCGCCTACCTCGCCGCCGCGCCTGCAGCTCGGCCCGCTGTGCTTAACCTCCCCCTTGCGGGGAGGTCGAAGGTGCGAGGCCTCCGGCCGAGCAGCTTCGGGAGGGGGTAGCGGGCGAAGCCCGCGTCCTTCCCCTTCCGTCCGTCCCGCCCAGCTCACCCCCCTCCCGAAATCGCTTTGCGAATTCGACCTCCCCGCAAGGGGGAGGTTAAGGTGCGTCCGCAAGGGCGCCCTACGGCGTGACCGCCGCGCGGCTGAGCCGCCGCACCAGCGCTGCCGCGTCCGGCTCGGCCAGCGCGGCGCGCGTCAGGAGCGCGAGCGAAGTGACCGGAAACCCCTCCCCGTCGAGCGGCTGGCGGCCGTAGACGCCGGGATCGGCGATCGCCTGCGTGGCGGCGACGGCGAAAGCCTGCATCGCCGCCTCTTTCGGCAGCTCGGGCAGCGCGCCGATCTCGCGGCCGAGCGTCCGCACCATGCGTCTCACCTCGTCAGCCGACAGGGTGAGGAGCTTCCCCCACGGCAGCCGGCCGTTCCAGATCAGGCGATGGACGCGGAGGCCGCTCGATGCGAGCGAGAGGAAGATGCGCTCGCCCGAAGCGAGGCTGACATTGGCGAAGCCGCCGGCGCCCCGCTCCAGATAATTGTGCACGCTCGGCTTCACGCGCCCCCACAAAACGAAATGGCCGGGACTGAGCCCGGCCATTTGGCAGATCGGAAGATCCGCGAACTTACTTCTTCTTCGAAGACTTCGCCGGCGCCTTTTTGGCGGCAGCCTTGGCGGGCTTCGCAGCGGGCTTCGCAGCCTTCTTAGCAGTGGCCATGGTCGTCATTCCTCATCTTAGCTAGGGCCCTCGAATCGGCCCTCGTGGTGACCTATAGCGCATGTTACTGCTATGCGACAGGGGCCGCTCATCGATTCTTCTTGCAAAATGCGAGGCGCCCCGCCGAAAAGCAGTATTCGCACCCCGCGAGGCCCTCCGGAGCCCCCTCTCGCATTTACTTGAGGATCATTTTTGATACTGCATATGTCGCCATCCCGAAGAAAAAATTACATGAGACACAGTAACGCTCTCGAACGATATACAGTATAAATTGAAGCCCCTCGGGAGTGTTGCCGGAGCAGCACAGATGCCCTCTCTCTACCACTCGGACGCGGTTTGACTCCGATGCGATCGCCCTCACCACCCGTCGGCTACTCGGGCACTCCCCTCCTCAAGAAGCTCGGCTATCGCGATGGCGATCGCGCGCTGCTCATCGCGATGCCCGACGATCTCCACGAGCTCTCGAGCTTCGGCGGCTTCGCACGACGCGAGCTTCGCACCTCAGCGAGCGCGAAACTGCCGAGCGGTCCGTTCGATCTCATCCATCTCTTCGCGACCGAGCGGCGCGAGCTCGAGACCGCGCTCCCGCGTCTCCGCGCGCTGCTCGCGCCGAGTGGCGCGCTGTGGGTGTCGTGGCCGAAGAAATCGTCGAAGGTCCCGACCACGATCACCGAGGACGTGATCCGCGAGGTCTGCCTCCCCACGCTCGTCGACGTGAAGGTCGCGGCAGTGTCGGAGATCTGGTCGGGCCTCAAGCTCGTCATCCCCGTCGCGATGCGGACTTAGCGCTCGCGGGCAGCGCACGCATCGAGTGTCGCGCGTGGGCTCATCGAGGCGATCTCCCGAAGGATCCGTTCGCGAGTCACGTCGATGGCCTGATAATGGCCGAATTCAGCCATTTGTGGGGCGAGAGAAATGCCCTCCTTCGTCGTGCCCATCGCTCGACCCGCTCGAACGGATCGGCGCGCGCGGAGTTCCCATCAACGCGCCCGTCCCCTCTTCATCGGCGATGATCCGGTACGCGCTCAAGGTGCGCGACCACGAAGAACGCTGTCGACCGTATGCCGCTCGTTCGCATCGCGAACGGCGCACGGCCCGCTTCCCGGCCCGACCCCGAAATCGCGCGTCGCGCGCCGCGCCTCCGACGGAGCGACATCGAAGAACGCATCGCCCTCACGCGCCCCTCCCACGCGTCGCGCTGGTGACTCGGACCGCGTGCGGCGCTCGATCTGTCCTATTTCGATACGGAATCGATGGCGGCGATGACGCGACGCTCGCTGAACGGCACGCCTCGCAGCATGCGCCGCGCCCTCGGCGAGTCGATGACGGTCGGAGGACTTCGCGCCTCCACGCACGATGATCGCGCGCATCGATTCGAGGGAACGGATCGCTGTGCGCCCCTTGCTCGGTCGCTTCCGCCCAGGAATGCCCCTCGGCGGCGCGGCAAGTAATAAGCACGCTCGATCCGGCCTTGCCCTGCAGCCGCCAATCGCACTCCGCCGTCTCAAGATGTTCGAGTCGCGCGGTGGTTCCTCGCAGCGACGGCCGGCCAACTGCTCCGCACAAAAAAGAAAAGGCCCGGCGCGAATGCTCCGGGCCTTCCTCCGTGTCTCGCGCACGGCTATCCGCGGAAGCCGATCGAGAACGAGACGCTCGACCGCGGCCGCGGGTTCCACCGGTTGTCGTAGTACCACCAGCCGCGATCGTCGAACCACGCGTCGCAATAGCCGTAGCTCGGATGCCAGCACTGCCCCGCGCTCGGCGGCGGCGCCGGGTAATAGCCCGGCTGCGGGTAGAAGACCGGCGGCGGCGGAGGCGGCGGGTAATAGCCCTGGCTCGGCGGGTAGTAGGTCGGCGGGGGCGGCGGCGCCGGCGGATAGGACGGATAGGCCCCGCCCGGCCCGAAATTCAGGTAGCGGCTGGAGACCCAGCCGCTGAGGCCGTAGCTCGTGGTGATCTGGCACCAGTTCGACGGGCAGACCTGCACGTCGACCACCGTGTTCGGCGGCAGCACGCCGATCGACGGGAAGGCGGTGCCGGCGCCGGCCCGCACGTTGAGCGAGGCGATGGTGCTGGCGGGCGAGGCTTCGGCCGACGAGGCGGCGATCAGGCCGCCGGCAACCGCGCTCGCGAGCAGAGCAAGGCGAAAAGCCATGACGCGTTCTCCTCAAAAAAGAAATGCTCCCTTGGCGGGGAAACGCATCAATCCGCGGCCCGTTCCGCTCGCGCTCGGCCCCCTCCGCTCAGCCCAAGGTCTCGCGGAACAGCCCGACGGTGCGCGACCAGGCGAGGTCGGACGCCTCCTTGCTGTAGCGCGCGCCCGAGGTGTCGTTGTGGAAGGCGTGGTTGGCGCCCTCGTAGACGAAGATCTGGTGGTCGATGCCCGCCGCTTCGAGCGCCGCGCGATAGGCGGGGATGCCGGCATTGATGCGCTCGTCGAGCCCGCCATAGTGGAGCATCATCCGCGCGGTGATCTTCGGCACCGCCGTAGCGTCCGGCTGCGCCCCGTAATAGGCGACGCCCGCGTCGAGCGCGGTGCTGTTGACCGCGAGCTGGTTGACCATCCCGCCGCCCCAGCAGAAGCCGACCGCCCCGACCTTGCCGTTGCCGAGCGGGTGGCTCTTGAGGAAGGCGACCGCCGCGAGCCCGATGCCGAGCGCCGCCTCGCGGTCGAGCTCGCGGAAGCGCTGCGCGGCCACCTGCTCGTCGGCCGGCGTGCCGCCGAGCGGGGACATGAAGTCGACCCCGAGCGCGAGGAAGCCCTCAAGCGCCATGCGGCGCGTGACGTCCTCGATATGCGGATTGAGCCCGCGGTTCTCGTGGATCACCAGCACCGCCGGCAGCCTTCCGGCCGCCTCGGCCGGACGGGCGAGATAGGCGATCACCTCGCCCGAGGGCGCCGGGAAGGCGACGTGCTCGATGCGGAGCCGCGGATCCTCGGCCGGGACGAGCGCGGCGGCCGCGCGGCTCGGCGCGATCAGCGGCACGATCGCCGCCGCGGCAGCCGCGCTTCCGGCGAGCGCGGTGAGCTTCTCCATGAAGCCGCGCCGGTCGAGGGTGAGATGGGTGTACTCGTCGTAGAGATCGATCATCTCCTGGGTGACCTGCGGCTTCCCGTTCATCGCAATCCTCCTCGCGCGCGCTCCGAAAGCGTCAGACTAGGCGCCGCGCGCCGGCGCGTAAGCC
The DNA here is from genome assembly GCA_020853895.1 of Bauldia sp. Lineage (GTDB taxonomy): Bacteria > Pseudomonadota > Alphaproteobacteria > Rhizobiales > Kaistiaceae > JADYYB01. The sequence continues at coordinate 4,878 of JADYYB010000134.1, read as the reverse complement.
GCCCTCTTCCCGCCCGCACGCACAATTGATGCCCGACGGGCGCGCGCCGGCGTCCGCTGCCCGCGAATCCCCTTGCATGTTGCCAAGTTCCAGCGGGTGCCGCATAAAAGTGCACGGGCACGACCGAACCAGGGACAGGACTTGGGTCGTCGGGGCTACCCGCTGGTCGCCGCTGAGGGGCGGCGATCTCAAGGTGGCCGGAGGACCGACGGCCACGACACATCCTCTCTTCTTGATGTCGATACGGCCCCGGACCGGACGGAGGGGCCGTCCGCATTGGAGGAGGAGCGCAGAGTAGATGCGCCAGACTGGCACGGTGAAGTTCTTCAACGCGTCGAAAGGCTATGGCTTCATCACCCCGGACGGCGGAGGCAAGGATGTCTTCGTCCATGTCACGGCGGTGGAGCAGTCGGGCATACCCGCACTCAACGACGGCATGCGGATCTCGTTCGAGACCGAGCCCGACAAGCGGGGCAAGGGCCCCAAGGCGGTCGATCTCCAGGTCGCCACCTAGCGACCGGCCAAACGACGGAACGAGTAGAGGCCGCCGGGTTCACCCCCGGCGGCCTCGTCCGTTCTGGGCATAGCCGGATCGACGTGCCTGCCGTTCTCTTAACCTCCCCCTCGAGGGGAGGTCGAAACCGCGCAGCGGTTTCGGGAGGGGGGCATCGCGCTCGACAAGCAAGCGCGCGCCGAGCTGAACCGCCGTGCCCCCCTCCCGAAGCTGCTCGGGCAAGCCCTCGCAGCTTCGACCTCCCCTCGAGGGGGAGGTAAGAAATAGGGAAACACCGCCCGGATCACCGCTAGGCCAGCGCGGGCTGCTTCTGCTGCACCAGCGCGAGGTAGTCTTCCATCAGCGTCTTGGTGATCTCGCCGACCGTGAAGCGGTACGGCCCGATCTCCGACACCGGCGTCACCTCGGCCGCGGTGCCCGACAGGAAGCACTGCTCGAAGCCCGCCAGCTCCTCCGGCATGATCGGCCGCTCGCGCACCTCGTAGCCGCGCTTCGCCGCGAGGCGGATGACGGTCTGCCGGGTGATGCCGTTGAGGAAGGCGTCCGGCGTCGGGGTATGGAGGACCCCATCCTTGACGAAGAACACGTTGGCCCCCGTCGCCTCGGCGACGCGGCCACGCCAGTCGAGCATGAGCGCATCGGCATAGCCCTTCTGTTCGGCGGCGTGCTTGGAGAGGGTGCATATCATATAGAGACCCGCCGCCTTCGATTTCGACGGCGCGGTCATCGGATCGGGGCGCCGGTATTTGGCGAGGTCGAGGCGGATGCCCTTGAGCCGCTGCGCCGGGTCGAAATAGGACGGCCACTCCCAGGCGGCGATGGCGACGTTGATGCGGTTGCTCTGCGCCGAGACGCCCATCATCTCGCTGCCGCGCCAGGCGAGCGGACGGACATAGGCGTCGGTCAGGCCCTGCCGCCGCAGCTCCTCTTGGCACGCCTCGTTGATCGCGGCCTGCGTGTACGGGATCTCGAAGCCGAGGATATTCGCCGACTCGAAGAGCCGCGCCGTATGCGCCTCGAGCTCGAAGATCCGGCCGTTATAGGCGCGCTCGCCCTCGAACACGCAGCTGGCGTAATGGAGTCCGTGAGTGAGGACGTGCACCTTGGCGTCCTTCCAGGGCACGAACTCGCCGTTGAACCAGATCACCCCGTCGCGCTGATCGAAAGGAATGCTCGCCATCCCCGGTCCTCCTAAATCCCGATCGGAACTCTGTTATCCGCTCCGCTCTGCCGGCGGGCTGGTGCCCCGGCGGGCTTTTGCGCCCCCCGGAAAGCCACTATTGTGCGCCCAACGCGGCGCACTTGCCACCCGCCGAGGGGTCAAAACCCCAACCGGCGAGAGTGACCGAATATCCCGTCGGAACCCAAATATGTCAATATGGCTGACGTAATTTACGGAACCGCCCCGAACCATGCCGAGGGGCCCGCCATCCAGCCGAGCGAGCCGGCTCCCGCCGGCCTCCGCCTCGCCGACAAGCCCGAGCTGGCCTTCATCGAGCTTCTCTTCTTCGCCTATCGCGATTTTGTCGGCGACCCCGACGCGGTGCTCGACACGTTCGGCTTCGGCCGGGCGCATCACCGCGTTCTCCATTTCGTGAGCCGCAATCCGGGCATGATGGTCGCCGACCTTCTCGACATCCTGAAGATCACCAAGCAGAGCCTCGCCCGCGTCCTCAAGCAGCTCGTCGACACCGGGCATATCGAGCAGCGCCCCGGCCCCGAGGATCGCCGTCAGCGCCTCCTCTTCCCGACCCAGAAGGGCAAGGCCCTCTCGATGCGCCTCGTCGAGCTGCAGGCGCAGCGCGTCCGCACCGCGCTCGCCGGCCTCGGCGCAGATGGCCGCGCCGGCGTGGAGAGCTTCCTTCGCCGCATGATCGACCCCGCCGACCGCGACCACGTCGATCAGCTGATCAAGCGCTGAGCCATGACCGCGCCGGCGAGCCCGCGACCGCTTCTTCCGGACGGGGCCCCCCATCTTCTCGTCATCGACGACGACAACCGCATCCGCTCCCTCCTCGGCCGCTATCTCAGCGAGCACGGCTACCGCGTCACCGCCGCCGCCAACGCGCAGGAGGCGCGTCAGCGTCTCGCCTCGCTGTCCTTCGACCTCCTCGTCGTCGACGTGATGATGCCCGGCGAGAGCGGGGTCGAGCTCGCGCGGAGCCTTCGCGAATCCTCGGACGTGCCGATCCTCATGCTCACCGCGCGCTCCGAGATCGAGAACCGCATCGCCGGTCTCGAGGCCGGGGCGGACGACTACATGCCGAAGCCCTTCGAGCCGCGCGAGCTGCTGCTGCGCATCAACTCGATCCTCAAGCGCGCGCTGAAGGCGCCGCAGCGGCTCATCGAGCAGGTCCGGTTCGGCCCGTTCTCCTTCCACCTCGAGGCCGAGGAGCTGCGGCGGCAGGGCGAGGTCGTCGCCCTCACCGACCGCGAGAAGCAGATGATGCGCATCTTCGCCTCGACCCCGGGCGAGACCGTGCCGCGCGACGCCCTTCTCGGCGACGCCGGCTCGGCCGGCGAGCGCACGGTCGACGTGCAGATCAACCGGCTCCGCCGCAAGATCGAGGACGATCCAGCCAACCCCCTCTATCTGCAGACCGTGCGCGGCGTCGGCTACCGCCTGGTGACCGAGGCCTGACCCGGGTGGCGACGCTCGCCGACAACACATCGGTGGAGACAGCTCCGGAACGCGGCGGCCTCCGCGGCGCCTACACCCGCTTCGCGCGCTTCCTGCGGCGGCAGATGCCGACCGGCCTCTTCGCCCGCTCGCTGATCATCATCATCACGCCGATCGTCGTCCTTCAGGCGGTGGTCGCCTTCGTCTTCATGGAGCGGCACTGGGAGATGGTGACCCGCCGCCTCTCGGCCGCCGTGGTCAGCGACGTCGCCGCCCTCGTCGACGTGCTCGGCACCTACCCGCAGGATTCGGACTACGCCGAGCTGCAGCGCATCGCCCTCGAGGACATGCGCCTCGTCGTCCGCGTCCTGCCGCCCGAGCCCCTGCCCGCCCCGGCGCCCAAGCCCTTCATCGCCCTCCTCGACCTCGTCCTCAGCGAGGAGCTCCGGACGCGCGTCGGCCTCCCCTTCTGGGTCGACACGGTGAGCCGACCCAACGCGGTGGAGATCAGGATCCGCCTCCCCGAGCACGTCTTCCAGGTCTTCGTCTCGCGCGGCCAGACCTACGCCTCGAACAGCCACATCTTCATTCTCTGGATGGTCGGCACCAGCCTGGTCCTGCTCGCCATCGCCATCGCCTTCCTCCGCAACCAGATCCGCCCGATCCTCAAGATCGCCGCCGCCGCCGAGGATTTCGGCAAGGGCCGCCCGGTGCGCCCCTTCAAGATCAGGGGCGCGCGCGAGGTCCGCCAGGCGGGGCACGCCTTCGGCGCCATGCGCTCGCGCATCGAGCGCCAGATCGAGCAGCGCACCACCATGCTCGCCGGCGTCAGCCACGACCTCCGGACGGTGCTCACCCGCTTCCGCCTGCAGCTCGCGCTCCTCGAGGAGTCGAACGACGTCGAGGCGCTGCGGCGCGACGTCGACGATATGAACCGGATGCTCGAGGGCTATCTCGCCTTCGCCCGCGGCGACGCCGGCGAGAGCACCGCGCGCATCGACGTCGCCGCGATGCTGGAGACCGTCGCGCAGGAGAACGCGCTCGACGGCGCGCCTGTGCCGGTGACCTTCGCCGGCGAGCGCTTCGCGCTCCTCCGCCCGCTCGGCTTCAAGCGCTGCCTCACCAACCTCGTGGTCAACGCCCGCCGCCACGCGAAATCGCGCGTCACGGTCAGCGCTGACCACAGCGCCGGCTGCCTCACCATCCATGTCGACGATGACGGCCCCGGCATCCCGCCCGAGGAGCGCGACGCCGTCTTCCGCCCCTTCTACCGACTGGACGAGGCCCGCAATCTCGACCAGAGCGGCACCGGCCTCGGCCTTGCCATCGCCCGCGACGTGGTCCGCGTCCACGGCGGAGAGATCAGGCTCGACGACAGCCCCCTCGGCGGCCTCCGCGTCACGGTCACGATCCCTGGATAGGGCCTCCGTCAGGCGGTCTACCGTCGGACGGCTTCGGGTGGGGGCTAGCGGGCGAAGCCCGCGTCTCCGCGCCATGACAACCTTGCTCGGCGGCACAGGAAGGGTCCGAACCACCCCCACCCCAAACCGCTTCGCGGTTTGGACCTCCCCTCAAGGGCAGGGCTATCGCATATGGCCGGCGATCGTTCCCCCTCCCCCCTTGTGGGGGAGGCCGGGAGGGGGCCTCGCGGCAAGCGAGGCACTAAAATCCCATGGGAGTTGCGAGCATCAGCGTGGGATTCTTGACCAAGCCTCGCTTGCCGCTCGGCCCCCACCCCTGACCC
>JADYYB010000133.1 GCA_020853895.1 Bauldia sp. | reverse complement strand
TCGACCTCGCGCGGCGCGAGACCATCACCAACGAGTGGATCGCCTCGCGCTCGCAATGGACCCCGCATGACGGGCGCCAAGTCACCGGCTGGCCGGTCGGCACGATCGTCCGCGGCCAGCGCGTGATGTGGGAAGGGGAGCTCATCACCCCCTCGCGCGGCGCCCCCGTCCGCTTCGCGGAAACGCTGCAGCCAGCGCTGGGCTAGAGGTCCGACGAGGGAATGCCGCTACTCGGCCGCGACCAGCCCATGTGAAGGCTGTGGAATCTCGCGACCCAGCTCCCGTGCTTCGCTGAGCCACGATTCGATCGCATCGCGGATATTGGCCAGCGCCTGTTCGGGCGTGTCGCCATCGGAGACGCAGCCGGGCAGGTCCGGCGCGAGCGCAAGGAACCCGCCGCCGTCTTCGTCGGCGAGGGGCTGGATAACGACGGGGTAGTCAAGTCTTCCCATCTCGTGCCTCGATCACGCTATCGACCAATTGTACCAGCTTCCTGATGTAAATGGGTTTTATCGGCCGTCGGGCCGGAATCGTTAGGATGTCCGCCCGAGACAGATGAGATATCTTGTAGTGAGACCCTCCGCCTGACGGTGGCGCACAACGAATGCCGTACTCCCGGCAAAGCGCCTCCACATCGCTGATGCGCCAGTCACCCGCCGGGCTCGCTCGCATCCGATCGAGCCGCAGCATGGTGGGCCTGTGAGTTCAGTGGAAATTGCGGGGGAGGGTGAACTCGCTGTCGAGGATGCGGTCGGCGAGCTTGTTGACGAGCTTCGCGACCGGCTCTTCGCCGTAGGTCGTGATCAAATCCGACAGCGCCGCGAACAAGGCCGCGTGCGCGAGGATCTCCGAATCGATTCCCTCCGCCAGCGCCTCGTCCCAAGCCTGGGTGAGATAGGCGAGCGCGGCCCGCTTCTTCTCGGCGATCTGGTGGTCTTCCGTGTCTTCGTGCATGGGCAGCTTCGCGTCCCGAGAATCAGCGATTCGGCAGGACAAAGGTAACACGATCCCTTCGCCGTCCAAGGAAAGTGATGAAGCCAAGGTTAACCGTATCTAAAATTTTCACAGTGTCGCGTTAACACCTTGGTCACCATGGCGAACGCGCCATGCATGCCTGTGGGCATCAAGCTCGAGCCTCACATTTCCGGTTCGGCCGGGCGCGCTCGCCGCCGCAGGAGCATCGCCGTCTCCAGCGTCAGATTCATCGCCGATGCCTCCTCGGGAGTGAACCAGCCGGCGGCCGATGCATCGTCGCTCGCCACGAGTTCGCCCTCCGGCTCGCTCGCCTCGAGCACGACGAGGACGAAGTGGTAGCGCTCCGCCGGCGGCGTGGCGCCCGGCGGCTCGATCACGTCGAGCGTGGCGATGATCTCGCCCATGCGGGCCGACAGCCCGGTCTCCTCGGCGAGTTCGCGGCGCGCGGCCTCGCTCATCCGCTCGCCGTGGCGGACCTTGCCGCCGGGGAAGCTCCAGAGGCCCGCATAGGGTTCGCCCGCGCGGCGCACCAGCAGCACACGCCCGGCATGCCACAGCGAGACGCTCACGCCGACGACCGGCGCGCGTTGGGCACTCACGCGTGTAAGGGCAACGGCCCCTCCCTGGTCAGCGCGAGGAGGGTAGACCGGCCGCGAGGGCGCGCAACGTCGCGCCCGCGCCGCGCGGGGTTCGACGGCGGCCGGAGAGGCCGCTTCGTCCTAGCCTTGCTGATCGGTCTTGGGCTGGCTGGCCTGTTGCTGCTGCTGGATGGCAGCCACCAGATCCTCGTTCCCCAAGGAGCGGTACTGGGCCTCGAGGGCGCGTTCGAGCTCGATTTCCTTCTTCGAGCGGAACGGCCTGTCCTTGCTGATGGTCATGATCTCTTTGGTCAGTTTATGCCGATACGGCGCCTCTCCGAGGCGTCCGTGTCTGGCTCATACCCCACGATTATATGGCTGATTCTTGGCCCTCGGGAGGTTAACGAAGGCTAATTTCGCCACACCGTTGCGGGGATATCACGCCCGCCTGGGGAGAACCGAAAAGCGCCCGCCGCGTCCTGCCGGTCCGTCGCGCGAAACGAGCCCCCGCTCGACGAGGTGATCGAGATGGGCGAGCACCGAGAGCTCGGCCGCCTGGAGGAGCCGCCCCTCGAGCGGCTCGTAGACCGCCCGCACGATCCCCGGAACCGATGCCTCGCCCGCGCGGAGGGCGGCGAGGATGGCTTCTTCCCTGGCTTTCCGGTGGTCCCGGAGCGCGCGGACGCGCGCATGGCCGTCGGCGACGGGCGCGCCGTGGCCGGGCAGGTAGAGCGTCTCCGGCCGGGCCAGCAGCCGGCCGAGCGAGGCGAGATAGTCGCCCATCCTGCCGTCCGGCCAGGCGATCATGCTGGTCGACCAGCCCATCACGTGGTCGCCCGAGAAGAGGACGTCGGCGTCGCAGAGCGCGAAGCAGAGATGGTCGCGCGTGTGACCCGGTGTCGCAACCGCTTCGAGCCGCCATTCGGCGTCCTCGACCAGCTCCCCGTCGCGGAGGATGCGCCAGTCGAGCACCCGCGCGCCGGTCTCCCGGGCAAGCGTCTTCGCCCCGCCGGCGTGGTCGGCATGATGATGGGTGAGGAGGATATGGGTGATCGTTCCCCCGCCCACGGCGGCGAGGAGCGCGCGGCGATGGGCTTCGTCCTCGGGTCCGGGATCGATCGCCGCGAGGCGCTCGCGGCCGACCAGATACGAGTTCGTGCCCGGCCCGGTCAGCGGACCGGGATTGTCGGCCACCACCACCCGGACGAGGTCGGGGAGGGGGTGCGGCGGCGTATCGCTCATTTTCGTTCGGTCTTGCCCTCGCCCTCACTTGCCGGGGCTTCGTCCGTCTTCGGCAGGAGCGACTCCACCCCCCTGAGCGCGGTGAGGACGAGGAGGCTGAGGATCGTCGCCACCGCCGCGATCATTCCATAGCCCATTCCGGCGGCGACGCCGATCGCGCCGGCGAGCCACAGCGCGGTCGCAGTGGTGATGCCCTGCACCTCGCCGCGGCTCTGGATGATCACCCCCGCGCCGAGGAAGGCGATGCCGGTGGTGACCGCCTGGATCACCTGGATCGGCTCGATGCGCGTCGCGCTTTCCCCGCCGAGCTCGCTGTAGAGGACCTCGATCATGACGATGGCGAAGAGGGCCGAGGCGAGCGCGACCAGCATGTGCGTGCGGAGCCCCGCCGGGCGGTTGCGCACCTCGCGCTCGAGTCCGATCGCCGCGCCGAGGAGGAGCGCCAGCAGGAGCCGCACGACGATCACCGGCAGCGGCAGATGCGTCCGCGGGAAGAGGTCGGCGAAGACCGCCTCGAGCGCGCCCATCGGGTCAGCCCGCTCCGCTCATTTGTCGAGCCGGAGGAGCGGCATTCTGATCTCGATCGTTACCCCGTCGGGCAGATAGTGAGAGGCGACCGTCCCGCCCAGCTGGTCCTCGATCACCGTCTTCACGAGGCGCCCGCCGAAGCGCGCCGCGCCGGGCGTGCCCGGCTCGAACCCGGTCTCCGTCCAGTCGATGTGGAGCGCCGCCTCCTCGCCCTCGCCCGCGAGGCTCCAGGCGAGCCTCAGCCCGCCGGCCGGCGAGGAGAGCGCCCCGTGGCGCGCGGCGTTGGTCAGGAGCTCGTGCAGCGCGAGGCTGAGCGCGAAGGCCGAATCGGCGCCGAGATGGATGTCGGGTCCCTCGAGGGTGATGCGGTCGAGGAACGGCTCGACCACTTCGCGCACCAGCCGCGCGAGGGAGGCCGTGCTCCAGCCCGAGTAGGAGATGTGGGTATGGGCACGGGAGAGCGACATCACGCGGGCGAGGAATTTGTCGGAGAGTTCCTCGACCGATCCGGTGGTGCGCGCGGTGTTGTTGAAGAGCGAGACGATCAGCGTCAGGAGATTGCCGACACGGTGGCGGAGCTCGCGGAGGAGGAGGCGCTGCCGCTCGGTGGCGTGGGCGCGCTGGATGGCCAGCGCGGCGATGTTGGCGACCGCCTGCAGGAAGTCGACCTCGGTCTGCTGGAAGCGGCGGCGATGCCCGGTGTGGACGCTGATCGTGCCGTAGGCGCGGTCGTCCTCGCCGGCGATGATCACGCTGACCCCGCTGACCACGCCGTGGTCGCTGAGGAATTTCGGGCTTGCGAAGCGCTTCTCGGTCGCGAGGTCCTCGACCACGACCGATTTCTCGACCTTGAGCGTATAGCCGGCCTGCGAGCCACGGTCGGCCGAGAGCCTGACCTTGCCGACGAGGCCCTCGTGCCAGCCATGGCCGGCGCGGAGGAGAAGCTCCTTGCCGTCGCCCATCAGCTCGAGGATCTTGCAGTATTCGACGTGGAGGACCTTGCAGACCTCGATCGCGATCGTGTCGAGGAAGCTCTGCACCGGCCCCTCGCGGAGGGCGAGGAGGCCGAGCCGGGTGACCACCTCCTGCCGCGTGGCGCGTTCCGCCAGCTCGAGCTCGTTCTGCTTGCGCTCGCTGATGTCCTGGCAGGTGCCGGCCATCGCCACGACCGAGCCGTTGGGCCGGATCGCCTCGCCGCGCGCCTCCAGCCAGCGCATCGGCGCCGCGCCGTCGCCGTCCGGCAGGCGGTACTCGATCCGGTAGCGCTCGCCTTTTTCGAGCGCGGCCTCGATGATGCGGAAGGCGGCCGCCTGGTCTTCGACGTAGATGCGCGCCTGGAAGCCGGCATAGGTGCCGTCGAAGCTGCCGGCTTTCAGCCCGTGCAGCCGCTCCATGGTTTCCGACCATTGCAGCGTGCCGGTGACGAGGTCCCAGTACCAAAGGCCGACGCCGCCGGCGCTGAAGCCGGAGGCCAGTTTCTGGTCCAGGCTCCTGCCTGCCGAAGGTGCCTCGGCGCTTGGTTTTTCCGGCATTCTACGGCGCCCCGACGCCCCCGATTCCTGCTCGATGATCCGTGTCCCCACGCTCCCTGGGTCCCGCCAGGGCCGTGCGTTCCAGCCTAACCAACATCAGCGCAAGAACGCGCAAGGGGCGGAAAGGTTTCGGGAATTCGCTTTCGGGCCTTTTCCCGCGCCGGGATTGGGAAAGTCCGCCTGAGAGGATCAGTGGAAGTCGCGCGACTTCGGGATGATGCGAACATTCCGGGGATGCTTGTGAACTCGGTCGGGATTGGGATTGTGAACGACCTCGTCCGCATTCGAAAGCGGGAAACGTTTCACCGGCCTCTCCGAGAGTCTGACCAGCTCGTGGCTGCGGTCGGCGAGCCGGCTCGCGACGAGGTGCACGACCCCCTCCGGGCTGCGCTGCACCTGGCCCTCGATGAGGATGAGGCGCGCGCTCATGATCTCGCGCCGGTAGCGCTCGGTGAGCTTGGGCCAGATGATGGCGTTGGTGATCCCGCTCTCGTCCTCGATGGTCATGAAGATGACGCCCGACGCCGTGCCCGGCCGCTGCCGCACCAGCACCACGCCGGCGGTCCTGGTGCGCGCGCCGTCGGGCAGGGCGCTCGTCTCGGCGCAACTCCTCGCCCCTTCGGCGCGCAACATCTCGCGGAGGAAATGCATCGGGTGGGCTTTCAGGGAGAGGCGGAGGGTCTGGTAGTCGGTCACCACATGCTCGGAGAGCGGCATCAGCGGCAGCTGCGCGTCCTCCTCTTCCGGCAGCTCCTCGCTGCGGGCGGCGGCGAAGAGCGCGAGCGGCGCATCGTCCGGCAGCCGCCGCACCGCCCACAGCGCGTTCCGCCGGTCGAGCCCGATCGAGCGGCAGCAATCTGCGTCGGCGAGGAGCTCGAGCGCCCGCCGCGACAGCCCCGCCGCCCGCTGCAGGGCCTCGAGGGAGGGGATGTGGCTCCCTTCACCCTCCCCTTCTTTTCCTCCCCCTGAAAGGGGGAGGTGGCGCGAAGCGCCGGTGGGGGTCAGTGCCCCACCTGCTCCGACGGAGCGAGCTGTTCGCTCACTTACCCCCACCCGATCGGCTGCGCCGATCGACCTCCCCCTGACAGGGGGAGGAGACCCCGGCTTCTCCGGCACGGGAATCCCCCGCGCCCGCATGATCGCGTGCCCCCATTCCTCGCGGAACCCGTCGACCTGCCGGAAGCCGAGGCGGAGGGCGAGCCTGCCGTCCGCCGCCCGCTCCAGCGTGTTGTCGTGGTGGCTGTGATTGATGTCGACCGGCCGCACCTCGACTTGGTGATCGCGCGCGTCGCGCACGATCTGCGCCGGGGCGTAGAAGCCCATCGGCTGGGCGTTGAGGAGCGCGGCGGCGAAGGCGGCCGGGTGGTGGCATTTCAGCCATGACGAGACATAGGCGAGGCGCGCGAAGGCGGCGGCGTGGCTTTCCGGAAAGCCGTATTCGCCGAAACCCTCGATCTGCCGGAAGCACCGTTCGGCGAAGTCGCGCTCGTAGCCGCGCGCCACCATCCCGTCGACCAGCTTGTGGAAGAAATTGTGGATCGTGCCCGAGCGCCGGAAGGTCGCCATCGCGCGGCGCAGCCCGTTGGCCTCCTCGGAGGTGAATTTCGCCGCCACCATGGCGATCTTCATCGCCTGCTCCTGGAAGAGCGGCACGCCGAGCGTTCTTTTGAGCACCTGCTCAAGCTCGTCCTTCGGTCCGTGCTCGGGCGAGGGCGAAGGAAACTTGACCCCATCCGGGTTCTTCCGCCGCTTGAGGTACGGGTGGACCATGTCGCCCTGGATCGGCCCCGGCCGGACGATCGCCACCTCGATGACGAGGTCGTAGAAATTCTGCGGCCGGAGGCGCGGCAGCATCGACATCTGCGCCCGGCTCTCGATCTGGAAGACGCCCAGCGTATCGGCCTTCTGGATCATCGCGTAGACCTCCGGGTCGTTGATTGGCACGGTCGAGAGATCGAGGTCGATCCCCTCGTGGAGGCGGAGGAGGTCGAAGCATTTCCGGACGCAGGTCAGCATGCCGAGCGCGAGCACGTCGACCTTGAGGAGGCCGAGCGTGTCGAGATCGTCCTTGTCCCATTCGATGAAGGTGCGGTCCTCCATCGCCGCGTTCCCGATCGGCACGGTCTCGTCGAGCCGCCCCTTGGTCAGCACGAACCCGCCGACATGCTGCGAGAGATGGCGCGGCGCGCCGAGGAGCTGCGTGGCGAGTCCGACCGCTTCCTGGATCATCGGGTTGCGCGGGTCGAGCCCGGCTTCCGCGATCTGCTTCTGCGAGATGCCGTTGCCCCAGCTCCCCCATACCGTGCCGGCGAGCTTGCCCGTCACGTCCTCGGTGAGGCCGAGCGCCTTGCCGACTTCGCGGATCGCGCTCCGCGGCCGGTAGGAGATGACGGTGGCGGCGATCCCCGCCCGGTCGCGGGTGTAGCGGTCATAGACATACTGGATCACTTCCTCGCGCCGCTCGTGCTCGAAATCGACGTCGATGTCGGGAGGTTCACTTCGTTCCGCCGAGATGAAGCGCTCGAAGAGGAGATCGATCTCGGTCGGGTCGACCGCGGTGATGCCGAGCATGAAGCACACCGCCGAGTTGGCCGCGCTCCCGCGCCCCTGGCAGAGGATGTTCTGCGAGTTGGCGTAGCGCACGAGGTCGTAGACGGTGAGGAAATAGGGCGCGTAGTTGAGCTGCTCGATGAGCCGGAGCTCCTTCTCGAGCGTCTGCCTGATGTCGTCGCGAAGTCCTCCAGGGTAGCGCTTCGCGGCGCCCTCCCAGGTGAGGTCCTCGAGATGCTGCTGCGGGGTCTTGCCGGGCGGCACCGGCTCGTCCGGGTAGTCGTAGCGGAGCTCGGCGAGCGAGAAGTTCGCCCGCTCGAAGAAGCGCACCGTTTCCTCGATCGCCTCCGGCGCGTCGCGGAAGAGCCGCGCCATCTCCTCGGGCGATTTCATATGCCGCTCGGCATTGGCGAGGAGCCGCCGTCCGGCCGTCTCGATCGTGAAATGCTCGCGGATGCAGGTCACCACGTCCTGCAGCGGCCGCCTTTCCGGCGTGTCGTAGAGCACGTCGTTGACGGCGAGCAGCTTCACCCCCGCCGCCTCGGCGATGTCCTGAAGCCGCGCCAGCCGCCGCCGGTCGTCCCCCCGATAGAGCATCGCCGCCGCCAGCCACACCCGCCCCGGCGCCGCCGCCGTGAGGATGCGGAGCACCTTGGCGAGGGGCCATCGGTGCGGCTCCGGCGGCTTCCCCTTCGCCGCCCAGGGGGAAGGTTCGGCGTCTTCCTGCATCTCCTCGCGGAACTCAGCCGCCTTCGCCTCCGGTGAGGAGCGGCTGATCTTTTTCCCCCTCTCCCCGGCGGGGAGAGGGCCGGGGTGAGGGGGCTCCACCGCACCGGAGAGGGCACCTTCTCGCGTCCCTTCCGGAGGGCCCTGAACCCCCTCACCCCAACCCTCTCCCCTCTGGGGAGAGGGGGCCGATGGGGATACGACCTTCCCGGACTTACCCCCACCCGGCGCTGCGCGCCGACCCCGGATCAGGTCCGGGGCAGGCTCTCCCCCTTTCAGGGGGAGGGGAATGACCGTGGAGGCGCTACCACCGGAGGTTTTCTGCGCCGACCGTTTTCCTCCTCCTGAAAGGGGGAGGTCCGTCAGCGAAGCTGACGGGGTGGGGGTAAATGCCCCTTTGCCCAGCTCCTCCGGCGCCATCACCGCGAAGATCAGATCCCCGGCATGCGCCAGGAGATCCTCGATCCCGATCAGGCACTCGGCCTTGGCCCCGCGGCTGTTGCCGAGGGTGAGCAGCCGGCAGAGATTGGCCCAGCCTTTCCGGCTCTCGGCATAGGCGAGGATGTCCGGCGTGCCGTCGGAGAAGACGAGCCGCGCCCCCGGCGCGAGCCGGAAGCCGAGCTTGTCGGCGCCCGTCTCCTTGAGCGCGGTATAGGCCCGCACCACGCCGGCGACCGAATTCCGGTCGGCGACCCCGATCCCGCGATGCCCGAGCCGGATCGCCTCGCCGGCGAGGTCGGAGGGATGGGAGGCCCCGCGCAGGAAGGAGAAATTGGTCGTCGTCGCGAGCTCGACATAGCCGGTCTCGGCAAAGCCGATTCCGGCCGGATCGATCTCGGCCGGGCCGATCCCGTCCCCTCCGGCTCCCTGCAAGCCGCCTACGGTTGAGCAGGACCCGGCCGGCAGCTCCTTGTCCGCGCCGCGCTTCCGGCTGTGCCGATGGGGAAACTCGGGGCTCATGCGAAGAGCCCATGGATGAACCAGCGCGGCACGTCGCTCTCGCGGCCGTAGAGCCCCTCGCGGAAGAGCCAGAAGCGCCGCCCGGCCTGGTCCTCGACCCGGTAATAGTCGCGCGTGAGGCTGTCCTCCCCGCGCCGCCACCATTCCGGCGCGATGCGCTCCGGCCCCTCGGCGCGCGCCACCTGGTGCTGCACCCGCCGCCAGCGGAAGAGGAGCGGAGGCCCCTCCGGCACCTCGGCCAGCGTCTCGATCGGCAGCGGCGGATCGAAGAGATAGAGCGGCCGCACCGGCGGCTCCGCCTCTGACGGGAAGGAACCGGAGGGCGGCGCCGGCTCTCGCTGCGCGTCCCGTTCCGCCGAACCCGGTTTCAACTGGTGCGGCGCATCCGGCTGGCTGAAGGGGATGACCTTGGACGGTATCCTATCCAGTTCCCCGATCACCGGCTCCCTGTCGTCCTCCGCGAAGAGATCGAGCGCCGCCCCATCCCATCTCGGCGCGACATATCTCTGCGCTCCTCTCGAAGGAGAAGGCTCCCCGGACCGAGCGACGCTTTTCGCCTCTCCCCGGTGGGGAGAGGCCGCGATCACCGGCTCGCCGCCAGGCGAGGCGGGATGCGGGTGAGGGGGCTCCGCGCTCTCCGGACGGGCTCTCCTTTCCAGCGCTTCATCCGGATGGACCGGAGCCCCCTCACCCCAACCCTCTCCCCGCCGGGGAGAGGGGGAAGAAAAGTTGCTGCCATCCGGCTTTCCTCCCCCTGAAAGGGGGAGGTGGCGCGAAGCGCCGGTGGGGGTAAGTCCCGGAGAGTCACTGACCCCCACCCCGTCAGCTGCGCTGACGGACCTCCCCCTGTCAGGAGGAGGAGAAGAGGGGGGAGGAGAGAACTCGTCATCCACCGCCACCTGCTGCGCCGTCTCGTTCCACCCCGGCCGCCGCGCGGCGCGGCTGAAGCCGGCGGCCGCCCGCTCCTGCGTGGCGAGCGGCACGGTGCGGCTGGATCGCTCCGGGATGTGCGAGTCCATCGCCTCGAAGCCGAGGATGTGCCCGGCACCGAAGCGCGCGGTGAGCCGGTCGGTGAGGGCGGCGATCTCCTCCTCTGCCGCCTCGTGCCCGTCGAGCGTCGACTGGAACGCGTCGAGCGCCTCGGTGACCGGGATCGCGAGCCGCACGAGGTCGAACCCGAAGCCGGGGTCGAGCGGATCGGCGAGCGCCTCGAGCCGCTCGCGGAAGAGCCGCATCAGCACCGCCGGATCGCGCGAGGGCCGGCCGGTGTCGACCGCGATATGCTCCACCTTGCCGTCGGCGCGGAAGAAGCTCGCCTCGAAGCGCCGCCCGCCTTCCCCGCGCGTTTCGAGCACCCGCGCGAGATTGGCGGCGAGCATCCCGAGCGTGCCGAGAAGATGCTCCTCGAGCGCGATCGGCTCGGGGAAATGGCGCTCGGCGAGGCACGCCGGCGGCGGCCGGCGCGGCACGATGCGGTTGTCCTGCTCCCCGAGCGTGCGCTCGAGCCGCGCCAGGAGCTCGCCCCCGAAGCGCGCGGCGAGCGGGGCGCGCGGCCGGTCGGCGAGGTCGCCGATCGTCTTCAGCCCGGCGCGGATGAGGGCGATGTTGAGCCCTTCGTCGAGCCCGAGCGCGGCGACCGGCAACGGCCGCACGGCATCTTCTTCCCCGTCCGGCGGGAGGATGCGCGGGGGCCCGTAGCGCGAGACCGCCCGCGCCGCCTCGGCGGTCCCGGCGATGGCGATGCGGGTCGTCAGCCCGAGCCGCTCGAGCCGGGTGGAGATGTCGGTGACGATCGCCGCCTCCCCGCCGAAGAGATGCGCGCAGCCGGCGACGTCGAGGAGGAGCCCGTTGGGGAGGTCGAGCCCGACCAGCGGCGTATAGCGGTCCGCCCAGTCGGCGATCGCCTCGAGGAGGCGCTGGTCGGCCGCCCGGTCCATGTCGGCGACGAGGAGCTCGGGCACGCGCGCCCGCGCGTCGGCCAGCGCGAGGCCGGGCTCGAGCCCGAGCCGCAGCGCCTCGCGGTCGGCCGCGACGATCCGCAGCGCGCTCTGGATCTTCTCGACCGCCACCAGCGGTCCCGCCTCATCCCGCGCGGCGGAGCGGCGTGCGTCCAGCTTCAGGCGGTCGGTGGTCAGGAAGGGGAGCCAGAGCGCCAGATAGCGCCGGGACGTCCCGGAAGATTCGTTGGTCACGGTTCCACTCCACCCGCCATTGGCCGCCGGAGATCCCGGCCCGATGGCGGAGCAATTCGAGGTCGAAGACGGGGCTGCCGGGCGCGCCCGCGGCGAGCGGGGTCGAGGCCGCCGCCTTCACCGACCAGCGGGTGAGGGCGGCGCTCGGGCTGGGGTCGGCGGCGGCGCGGATGAAGAGCCCGGTGACGCCCGATTTCTCGGCCGCGAGCGAGAGCCGCCGGCTGGCGGTGAGGCCGAGCACCCGCCGCTCGCCCCATGCCTCGAGGATCACCGCCGAGAGCGCCGCGCAGCGCATCGCCTCGTCGGCCGCCCGGAGCGCGGCCTCCACGTCCCTGACCGCGACCAGGATGAAGGAATCGGGATCGGCCCCGAGCTGGCCGAGGCCGGGCGCGAAGAGGCTACCCATCTCGAGTCCGGCCATCTCGTGCCGCACCCAGAGGATGCGCCCGCCCGGCCCGGCGTTCCGGAGCGCCAGCGCCACCGCGAACCCGGCCGCCGCCGCCCCGTCCCCGACCTCGCCCGCGAACAATTCGTGGATGCCGCCGCGCGCGAGGCCGCCCCCCAGCGCTTCGTCGACCAGCGGTGCGCCGAGGCCGAAGAGACCGGTATGAGCCGCGCCCGAAGGAGCCAGCTTGGCAAGGCTCCGCCGCAGCGCGGAGAGGGCATCCCTCGCCGCGTCCATGATTACCGTTCCCGTTTCGTTCTATTTCGACTCCGCCAG
>JADYYB010000132.1 GCA_020853895.1 Bauldia sp. | reverse complement strand
TGCCGTGGTCGTAATAGTCGAAGAAATTGGCGTGGAGGTGGAACGAGTTGATCGGGTCGAACTCGGTGATGTTGACGAGATAGACCCGCACCGGCCGCGACTTGTCGATCGGGATCGCCCGCTCGATGTAGGCGAACGGGATCGAGTTGACCGCGTAGAACTCGTTCTCGTCGTCGAAGTTGGTGTCGAACCCGTTCATCACCATCACCAGCTCCTGCCAGTTCCGGTTCTCCGGGGTGCCGAGGAGGCGCGAGGCCGCGACCTCCGCCGCCTCCGGATGGAGCGCCGGATCGGGGTCGATGATGAACGCGCCGTACATCCCCTTGTGGATGTGCCGCTTCAGCGGCAGCGCGTGGCAGTGATAGAGGTGGCAGCCGAACGGATAGGCGTCGAACTCGTACTCGAAATACCCGCCGGCGCCGACGAGGCCCGCCCCCGGCACGCCGTCCATCCGCGCCGAGTGGATGCCGTGGAAATGGATCGTGTGCGGGTGGGTCGTTCCGTTGGAGAAGCGGAACCTCAGCCGCTCGCCCTCCTTGGCGCGGAAGGCCGGCCCGGGGACGCGCCCGTTATAGGTCCACGCCGGGAAGAACACGCCCGGCGCGATCTCGATCTCCTTCTCGACCGCGACCACGTCGAAGGTGCGCACCGTCCGCCCGTCCGGGTCGACCGACACCGTGCCGGTGTCCCAGTCGGTCAGCATGGCGAGCGGGTCGAACCCGTTGGCCGCGTGGTCGACCGTGCCGACCACGAGATTGGACCCGTCATGCTGGTGCTGCGAGACGGCGAAGGCCGCGCTGGCCGTGTGACCGTGCGGCGGCTCGGCGGCCGGGGCGGGTGTCTGCGCGGCCGAGGTGGCGGCGAGCACCGCGGGCGTGGCGCCGGCGACGGCGAGCGAGGAGAGGAAATGGCGTCGGGAGAGGGCGGACATCTTGCTTCGGGCGCTGGAAATTGGCTGAGCCTATAAAAATTAGCCTAGGCTAATAAATGGAGCCTAGACTTATTCGCGGCAAGGGGCAAGAGGGCCGGCCGAGCGAGAGGCGAGGGCGGGGGGCAACGGGCAGCGGGCAGGGGCTTCCCGCGAGCCAGGGGCAGTCGGCAGCCATGGTCTCCAACCCTGTCATCCTCCGGCTTGACCGGAGGACCGGGTCCCACGCTCGCCACCGTTCCCGAAGAGTCGCCCGAGCAAGGCTCCCGCCCGGCATCCCACTGCTGCTTCCCCGGCTCCCGCCGGGGAAGCCGCAAACTGGAAGCGGCCTAGAGCAGCAGCAGCCCGCGCCGAAGGCCGATCGCGATGGCGTCCGAGCGGCTGCGGGCGCCGAGCTTCCCGAGCACCGAGCCGACATGGAATTTGGCGGTGTGCACCGAGATGCCGAGGCGGCTCGCGATCATCTTGTTCGACGCGCCCTCGGCGATGAGCACGAGGACCTCGTGCTCGCGCGTGGTCAGCGGCGCACCCTCCGGCGCGAGCTCGACCGGCGCGGCCTCGCCGCCCTCCGCCGGCCTTGCGCGCGCACCACGCCAGGCCCGCCGGACCAACCCCTGAGGCCCGACCGCGAACCCCGCCAGCACCAGCGCGACCGCTGCCTCGAGGAGCTCGCCCTCCGTACCGGCCGGCAGGACCGCCGCGGCGTCGCCGGCCTCGGCGGGCTCGTCGGTGATGAGGAGGAGCGGCGCCTCCGACGCCACCGCGCGGTCCGCGATCACGACGGCCGCGTCCCCGGGGCCCTCGGAGGCGTGCCAGCGGACGACGTAGCGATCGTCCGCGCCGAGGACCGCGATCAGCCGCGCGCGCAGATCCTCATCGGCGACGTCGAGCCGGATGACGGGAGGCTCCTCGCGAGATCGCGGCCGCTTGCCCATGGCGCGACTATAGGCCGGTCAGGACCGTGGCCGCTGCCCGATCGTGAGTTCGACGCTCGCAGCCTTCCCGCCGCGGAGGATGCCGAGCCTCACCTGCTCGCCGACCGAGCCCGGCCCGAGCCGCGCGAAGATCTCCTCGACGCTCCCGATCCTGGTGCCGTTCCATTCGGTCAGCACGTCGCCGAGGAGGAGGCCCGCCGCCTTGGCCGGTCCGCTCTCGTCCACGCCGACCACGATCACGCCGCCCTCCCGCGTCGGATGAAGACCGACGCCGAGATAGCCGCGCGCGATATAGCCGGTCGCGGCGAGCTGCTCGGCGACCCGCGAAACCGTCTCGATCGGGATGACGATGGCCCGGCGCCGCGGCCCGAGCGCCGCCATGCCGACGATGCCGCCCGAGGCGTCGACCACCGCCCCGCCTTCCAGCCGCCCTTCGAGCCGAAGGTTGAGCCGGATGCGCCGGTCGATCGTTCCGCCGCGCAGGCTTTCCCACTGGCCGCCGATCTCGCTCGTCACGCCGAGCGCGGCGAGCGGCCCGTTGACGCCACGGCCGACCGCGAGCGCCAGCGCGCCAGCCGTCGTCTCCGTCGCCTGCGTCCACGTCGCGGCCGGAGCGCCCTCGACCCGGAGAAGGGCGACGTCGGTGGTCGGATCGCGGCCGACCAGCGCCGCCGCCTTGCGCGACCCGTCGGGCAGCGTGACCTCGACGTCCTCGTCCCGCTCGAGCGCCTCCTCGGCGGTGACGACGAGCCCGTCGCGGAGAACGATGCCGCTCGCCCCCACGCGGGGCCGCCCGTGCACCGCCACGAGCTTCGCGGCGGTCTCCTCGGTGAGCGCGGCAAGCGCCGCGGAAAGGTCGGAAAGCACGGTCGTCATGGATGTATCTCCCTTGTTGTGAGGGAGATGTCGGGGCCGCCGGTTCCCGCGCCAACTAGCCTGATGGCTAGGCCGGGCGCCTCCATTGGCGCCCGTCGCCGGACTCGGCTAGCTTCCCGGCCACAGAGAAGGGACAGGATCGCCCATGACCGTCGACCTCATCCTCGCCATCCTCCACCACCTCCTGGTCTTCTCGATGATGGCGGTCATCGCCATCGAGATGACGATGGTCCGCCCCGACATGCGCGGCCGCGAGATCGGGCGCCTCGCGCGCATCGACACGGTGTACGGGCTTTCCGCCGCGCTCATCATCGTGGTCGGCGTGCTGCGCGTCTTCTTCGGCATCAAGGGCGCCGGCTACTACCTGGTCAGCCCGTCCTTCTGGGCCAAGATGGCCACCCTCGTCGTCGTCGGGCTCCTTTCGATCCCGCCCACCATGCGCATCGCGCGCTGGCGCCGCGCGGCCGCCGCCGACCCGATCTTTACCCCGCCGCTCGACGACGTTCAGGGCGTGCGCCGCTTCGTCCACATCGAGGCCGGCCTCTTCCTGCTCATCCCCGTCTTCGCCGCCGCGATGGCCCGCGGCTTTTAGACGAAGGTGAAATTGGAGGCGGCTCAAAGCCTTAACCTCCCCGCAAGGGGGAGGTTAAGTGAAGGAAGCGATCACACCTCAGCCATTACGTTCAGCGCGGACACGATCCCCACCCTCTCTCGAGGAGAGGGTGGGGACAACCTGGGTAGCGCCTGGCGCTATTCCGCGAAGCAGTAGAACAGGCCGGCGCCGCCGGTGCCGACGAGGTTCTCCTGGCTGCAGCCGCGCGAGCCGTGGCTGAAGTTCCAGAAATTGATGCCCGCCGGGTTACCCTGGAGGTCGTGGTGCCCCATCATGGCGCTGCCCTCCCCGTTCGAGGTCCAGTTGCTGCAGGTCATGTCCTCGCCCGCGGCGAAGGCGGTCCCGTCCTGCTGCGATCCGGTCAGGATGTCGTGCTCGTTCGGCGTGTCGCCGCGGCCGTTGACGAGGTTGCCGAGCTCGTTCAGCGCGAGCTCCTTGTTGATGTTGTTCGGCTCGGTGTGGAGCGCGGCGACGTCGGCCGCGACCAGCGCGCCGGCCGCGTTGTACCAGGGGCCCGACCCGATGCGGTCGCGGGCGTTCACCGCCCCCTCGCCCTGCGTGCTGAGATAGGCGCGCCAGGTCGCCCCGCCCCAGCCGGCCGCGGCGGCGAGGCTCTGGCAATGCGCGTCCGCGCCCTCGATGCCGCCGAGATTGGCGCCGTCACCGAGCCCGACGCTGGTGATGAAGAAGCTCGGATCGCCGGTTTCGGCGGGCGCCTGGGCCTGCGCCGGACCGAAGCCGAGGACAGTCAGCGCGGCCACCGAAGCCAGCGCGATCGCGATCTTTTTGTTCATTGTGTTCCTCTCCTGATGGGGTGGGAGTCGGAGCGCTCCCGGCGCCTCAACGCACGACCCGTCCAGATGCTCCGGCTCGAGCTTGGCAGGAAAGACAAATATGCTTGAGAAGGACGAACCGGCCGGGAACGCCCCCGGCCGGCCGCTGTCGTCTGCCTCGATGCCGCCCGGCGCTACTGGTCGAGCACCCCGCCGACGGTCTCGTGCCCGTCGCCGGAGCAGCCGGAGGCGCCGTAGCGCACGAAGCGCTGCAGGCGCTTACCGGTGTCGACCTCGCCGGTGTAGAGATTGCCCTGGCTGTCGATCGTCACGTTGTGCAGCCAGTGGAAGTCGCCGATGCCCTGGCCATGGGTGCCGATCTGGCCGAGCTCGGAGAGGTTCTCGCGGTTGAGGACGTAGATCGTCATGTTCGAGTTGTCGCCGACATAGAGGCAGCTCTGGTCGGGATCGTTCGAGAAGTTCATGGCGACCGCCGTGCCCGGGATGGTGGTGCGGGTCTGGATCGAGATGAACTGCTCCTCGACGAAGCCGCACACGCCGGCCTCGGCGTTGGGGTTGTCGCAGACCGCGCCGACCGTGTTCTTGTCGAAGACCTGGATGCGGTTGTTGCCGCGGTCGCAGACATAGACCCGGCCGTCATTGGCGATCTTCACGCAATGCACCGGGTTGCGGAAGAAGGCCGGCTGGGTGTTGCCGGCGTCGAGGTCGGTCGCGAAATTGCCCGCCGCCTCGGCCGCCTCGTGGTCGACCGGGTTCTGCCCGTAGGCGCCGAAATGGCCGATATACATGCCCGTCTCGGCGTCGACGATGACCACGCGGCGATTGCCGTAGCCGTCGGCGATGTAGAGCCGGTTGGTCTCGGGGTCGACGGTCATGTCGGCGGCGCGGTTGAGCTTGGGCGTGCCGTTGATGCCGCCATTGGTGTCGTTGCTGTCCTCCGGGTCGGCGTTGGCCGAGCCGATCTGCAGCACGAACTCGCCGTCCTGGGTGAACTTCACGACCATGCCGTCGCGGCCGTTGTCGGTCGCCCAGAGCGTGGGATTGTCGGCGTTGGTGCCGTTGCCGTTGCCGCCGACATAGACGAAGCCGTTATGGTCGACATAGATGCCGTGCTCGTTGGACGGCCACCAGCAGCCGTCCTCCTCGCGGCACCGTTCCTCGAGGAAGCCGGGATCGGCCGGCCCGCCCCACGAGCGGAGGAGGTTGCCGTCGGTGTCGAATTCGAGCACTGCCGGCGCCGGCGCGCAGCAATCGGTGATCGAGCCCTGCGGGCGTGGATGGTTGAGGACGCTGACCTCGGTGGTCACGCCCTGGGCGTTGGTGGTGCTGGTCGCCGCCGGCAGGAGGCCGGCCTCCTCGGTGGTCAGGGAGCGGGCGCGGTTGAGCACCCAGATATGGTCGTCGGCGGGGTTGACGTAGACGCCGGCGATCTGGCCGAAGATCCAGTTGTTGGGGAGCGGCTTCGGCCAGGTCGGGTCGACCACGAAGCCGGGCATCTCGGTGCCCGGAGCGGCGTTGCGCGGCGCGCTCCGCTCGAGCAGGCGCTGCAGCACGCCCTCGCCGAGAATCTCCGCCGCATTCTGCGCCATGACCGGCGCGGCCGTCGTCGCGACAACGGCTATCGCGCCCAGAAGGGCTCTGATTTTCATTCTATTTGTCCTCCCGATATGGTTGTGCAGTTGGGGCGGCTCCTCCGCCGCCCGCGTGCACTCTGGCATGGGGCGACGGGAGCAACAATCGCCTCGTCCGTCATACTGTCGGCCCGATTGATGCCGGTGCCGCCATATCGGGCGGTTCCACGAGCGGTATGATGAATCTATAGCATTGCTCATACCAGACGATGCGCCGATAGTGCTCCGGAAGGAGCGTCGATGAACCGTCTCTCAGCTGCCCTGGCCGCCCTGATCCTCGCGCCCGGCCTGGCCGTTGCCCATGAGGGGACCGGCCCGCACGTCCATCTGGGTTCGGCTACCTGGGACGCCCTGCCGGCCGTGATTCTGACGCTGTTCGCGGCGTTCGCGGTCCGCTGGGCGGGCGCCGCCTTGCGGAAGCGGACCGCGCGGGATCGGCTGCGCCGGCTCTAGGCCAGGCGGCCCGAATCCTTCGAACGGAACTGAGGTCTTCCCGCAACCGGCCCGGGAAAATGGAGAGGCCCCGTGTTTCCACGGGGCCCTGGGAAGTCTGTCACCTGGTATGAAGAAGTGACATAAAGCTCATACCAGGCCGCGAGCGGTCTGTCACCTGCCGAGAATCGCTTCTCAGGCGGCCGAGAGAAGCCGACCGCCGGCCTCGCGCAGCATGCGGACGGCGCGCGCGACGAGGATCGCGGCAAACCCGCCGAGCACCAGCGCCGCCGACGCGTTGCTCTGCACCATCGCGACGATCGCGTGGCCGGGATGGGCGAAAGCCGCCGACGGCGCGAGGACCGCCGCCGCTGCCACCAGTGCTGAAATCTTCGCTGTCATCGTAACCCCCGTTGGGAACCGGACCAGTATCCGACCGCCGGCGGGTGTGAGCAACACCAATCTATCGTCACACCCGCGCCGACTCTGCCGAAATCCTGGGCAGGTTCATTTGTGCGGGTGGCCGCCGGCGTGATGGTGGCCGTGCTCGTGGCTGTGACTGTGGCCGGCGTCCTCGTCCCACGCCGCCGGAATGACGTGCAGCTTCCCGTAGCGCACGCCGCGCTGCGAGATGATCTCGTCGGCCAGCTCCTCGAGCTCGGTGCGGTGGCCCTTGAGCACGGCGATCTCGAGGCACTGCGTCTCGTCGAGATGGACGTGGAGCGAGGCGACCGTGAGGTCGTGGTGCTCGTGCTGGCTCTCCGTAAGCCGCTTGGCGAGCTCGCGCTTGTGGTGGTCGTAGACATAGCTGAGCGAGGCCACGACGTGCTCGTGGGCGTCGGTCCGCCGGCTTCCGGCGAGCGTCTCGCGCACGATGTCGCGCACCGCCTCCGAGCGGCTCTGGTAGCCGCGCTCGGCGATGAGGGCGTCGAGGTCGCCGAGGAGATCGTCGTCGATGGTGATGGTTACGCGCTGCAAGTCGATCGTGCTCCCGAAGGCCCGCTTCTCCGCGGGGTTTCGGGCCGCAGCCTAGCAGCACCTTGCCCGCAAGGCACGGTCAGGGCGGCCGGAAGCCGCCCGGCAGCTGTGCATCGGTCCACACCGACCCCTCGAGCCTCGCCCCCGAGAGGATCGCGAAGGTGAGGCGCGACTGGCTGAAATCGGCGCCGGTGAGATCGGTGTCGCGAAGGTCCGCGCGGAGGAGGTCGGCGGCCTTGATCTCCGCGCCGGCCAGCGTCGCGCCGCGGAGATTGGTCCGCCGCATCAGCGCCTGGTTGAGGAGCGCGTCGGTGAGGTCCGAGCGGGTCATCTGCGCGTCGTCGAAGCACGAGCCGCGAAGGTCGGCGCCGCTGAGATCGGCGTCGTTGATCCGCGCGCCGATGAAGTCGGCGGCATGCACCACCGCCCCCGCGAGCGAGGTCCGCGGCAGCGTCGCGTGACCGGCCAGCGCGCGCGTGAGGTTGACCTGTCGGAGATCGGCGCCGTCGAGCGCGGCGGCGAACATCATCACCTCGAACATGTCCGCCCCGGCGAAATTCGCCTGCCGCGCGTCGGCGCCGTTGAGGTTGACCCCGCGGAGATTGGCGCCCGAGAGATCGGCCCCGCGCAGGATCGCGGCGTGGAGGTTGGCGCCCGCGAGGTTGGCTCCGGCGAGGTTGGCCCCGGTGAGGTCGGCGCGCTTGAGGTCGGCGCCCGCGAGATCGCAGCCCGGGCAGTTCAGCGCCCGGGCGACGAGGAGATCCTTCTCCGACGGCTCGCCGGCCTCCGCGGCGATCGCCGCGAGCCGCGCCTCGGCGTCCTCGACCGGCCCGGTCAGCGTCACCTCGAGCCGCGTCTCGCTGCGGAACTCGCCCTGCGTCACCTGCTGGGCGCGGTCGAGGAAGTTCTGGCCCGGCTTCCGGTAGTTGTGCGTCTCGATCACCACGAGATGCGGCGCGCCGGCCGCCACCTTCTCGCAGCGCCGCTTCTCGAAGAAGCCCTTGAACGGGGTCTCGCCCGGCAGCTGCGGCAGGTCCGTGCAGGTCCAGCCGTCGACGCCGTAGCGCGCCCTGAGATACCCGCCGAGGGTGACGCCGAGCTCGCGCACGGCGCTGTCCACGCGCGGGTCGGTGACCAGCCGAAGGCCGGTCATGAACCCGCGGTCGTCGAAGAGAGCCGAGGCGATGACCGGAATCGCGTAGGCCGAGGTGTTCTGGTAGAGCGCCGCCTGGGTCTCGAGCGAGTAGGCCTTGGCCCACAGCTCGAGCTCGTCGTCATACTCGAAATAGACCTCGTGGAAGCCCGTCGCGGCCTCCGGCCGGCAGGCGGCGTAGCCGGTCCAGTCGCCGAGCGGCAGCGAGGGCGGGCCGCCATTGGTCCCGCAGGCGAACTTGGCGAACTCCTCCGTGTCGAGCTCGGCCGCGTGCGCGCCGATCGTCAGATCCCAGGCCGAGGGCGCGTAGAGTCCGCGCTCGCCGGGGTGGGGCTGGTTGTCCTGGGCAGCCACCGCTCCCGAGAGCAGCGTCGCCGCCATTGCCGCACGCCACGCTCTCATCTGGGTTCCTCCCTTGCGGGGCTTCCTTGCCCCGGCGAACACCAGTGGATTGCTTGAATGTCGCTATGGAGGATGTCAGGCTCCGCGCGGCATTGGAAGGGTAGGACCATCAACCAATCCGGAGGAACTGAACGTGCCCAAGCGAAGCCTCCTTCGGTCGCTCCCCGCGCTTGCGGCAGCGGCCGTTCTCCTCGGTCTGACAAGTCCCGCTCCCGCCCAGGACCTGGGCGGGGATCCCGATCTCGGCGCGCGCGTGTGGCGCGAACTGTCGGTCTGCGCCGAGTGCCACGGCTGGGCGGGCGACGGCGTGCCCGACATCCCGCAGTTCGGCGGCGCCAATCTGCGGGAGACCGCGCTCACCCCCGAGCTCGCCTACGAGACCATCCGCTGCGGCCGGCCGGGCACCTCGATGCCCGCCTTTTTCCGCGGCGCCTGGTCCGAGCGCATCCCCTGCTACGGCATGACTGCGCCGATGGAGCGCGGCGTCCAGCCCGACGCGGCCGCCACCCCGCTCGCCGACCGCTACATCAAGGCGGTGGTCGCCTTCATCTTCCGCGATTTCGCGGGCCAGGGCCCGGTGACGCGGGAATATTGCGAGAGCGTCTTCAGCAACGCCGCCCGCTGCTCGGCCTATCCGCCGGCCGCTGCCACCCCCGCCGCCGTCGCGCCTTAGGCCCCGCGCGGCGACCGGTTCGTTGAACCTCCCCCTTGAGGGAGGTCCAAACCGCGAAGCGGTTTGGGGTGGGGGCGCCTTCGGCGGTGACCGCTGGGCGGAGCGCGCTGTCGATCTTCTAGGTCGTAGTCACCCCCACCCGAAGCGCTCCTCGCTCGATGGAGCAAAAAGGGCGGGACCGAGGTCCCGCCCTTCCTGTCTCTGCGCTCGCCTACAGCGTGAACACGAAGAGCATCGAGCCGCTGGTCACTTCCGACCCGTCCGGCTCGATCGAGGTCGAGCCCGCGATCACGGCGACATACTGCTTGCCGTCGATCGCGAAACTGGTTGGCGGCGCCTTGATGCCGATGCCGGTGTTGAAGCTGTAGAGCTCCTCGAGGGTCTCGTCGTGATAGGCCTTGAAGGTCCCGTCGAGGAGCGCGGTGAAGAGCACCCCGCCGGCCGTGTCGAGCGCCCCGGACTCGTTCTGCGCGAGCGTGGAGATCCGGTTGAGGAGCTCGCCGGTCCTGACGTCGACCGCCGCGATGTTGCCGTGGATGTCGACCACGCGGCTGGTGTAGCGGCCCTGCTCGTCGATGCCGCCGTCGGCCAGCGTCAGCGAAGGCACGATGCGGTCGATCGTGGTGCAGCCGTCCTCGCTCCCGATATAGGCGGTGAACGTATCGGGGTTGTAGGACGGCGGCTGCCAGCGCGTGCCGCCGCGATGGGTCGGGCAGACCGACTTGGCGGCCGTGTCGGCGCGCGCCCAGCGCGTTTCCGGGATGTAGGTCTGGAGCGCGAGGTTGGGATCGTACTCGACCGGGAGACCGGTCTTGGGATCGATGCCCGCGGTCCAGTTGATGTCCTCGACATACTGGGTGGCCGTCAGGAACGTGCCGTTGGTGCGGTCGAGGAGATAGACGTAACCGTTCCGCGCGAAATGGAGCACCATCTTGCGGTTGGCTTCCGGGATGTCCGGGCCGGAGAACGGGGCGTCGATCAGCATGTGCACGCCCTGCTCGTCGTAGTCCCACGACTCGTTGGGCGTGTACTGGAAGTACCAGGCGAGATCGCCCGTCGCGCGGTCGAGCGCCATGGCGCTGTTCGAGAAGAGATTGTCGCCCGGCCGGAACTCGGGATCGAACATCGGCACCGGCTGCGCCGTGCCGCCGATGAACTGGTCCTGCTCGACGTCGAACGACCAGCCGGTCCAGATCGCCGCCCCGCCCGTCCGCCAGGCCTCGTGGTCGTCTTCCCAGGTCTCGTGGCCCGGCTCGCCCGGTCCCGGCACGGTGTAGAAGCGCCACACCTCCTCGCCGGTCTCGAAGTCGACGCCGGCCACCCAGCCGCGCGTCCCCGCGTCGCCGGCGCTGTTGCCGACCTGGATGATGCCGTTGGCGACCAGCGGGTTGGAGGCGAAGCCCTCCTCCTGGAGGTTCACGCCCGAATGGCCCTCGCTCTCGGCGCGCGCGATCTGCATGTCCCAGATGATCTCGCCGCTGTCGCGGTCGACCCTGAGCACGCGCCCGTCCTGGAGGTTCTGGATCAGCGAGTCCTCGTACATGGCGAAGCCGCGCGTCCTCGTTCCCTCCTCGGGATCGATGCCCGAATCGGCCTTCCAGACGAGGACCGCGTCGTTGCCCGAGGTGAGATCGAGCCGGTAGAGCATGCCCGAATGGGCCTCGACCCAGGCGATGCCGTTGTCGACGAGGATCGGGGACTCGTTGTCGTTGTTGTCGCCGCGCAGCGGATCGTCGAGCGAGAAGGCGAAGGCGACCTTGAGGTTGCCGACGTTGTCGCGGTTGATCTCGTCGAGGCGCGAATAGCGGTGCGAGCTGTAGTTCTGGAACGGGATCAGCCAGTTTTCCGGCTCTGAATCGGCGTTGTTGAGCCGTTCCTGGGTGGCTTGTCCGAAGGCGGGGCCGACCATGCCCAAGACGCTGGACAGCGCGATCGCACTGACGGTCGCAAGACCTCTCTTCATGGACTCCTCCTCTTCATCGGGACCACGTTCGGCCGAAGTGACTCTCGAATTCTCCCTAACTGGGCCGACGGATCGGCGATGCGTTGGTTGAAATGTTCGCTGATCGGCGACCAGCGAAGGGTCGAGCGCTATCCCTGTTGGCTCCTCCCGGCATTAACTGTCGCAGAGGAGGCGGGGACGGGTCAACGCGAACCGGACAACGGCCGGCAACTATCGCGCGCCATAGGGAATCCCGATGTCTGGATTTCGCCGCCGTTCTGCGCGAGTCTCAGGCAAAGGATCGGACCGTGCGGAGGATCGCCCCGATGATCGATCGCCTGAAGCTTCCGCTGGCGGTCTTCGGCCTTGCGTGCCTCGCGCGGTCCGCCCTCGCCGAGCCGTTCCCGCCCTTCGACGAGGGCGCGGCGAACCCCTCCTTCGCCGCCTTCCGGGCCGAACTCACCGCGATCGTCGAGGCGCGCGATCTCGCCCGGCTCGAGCCGCTCCTCGACCCCGCGATCCGCATCTCCTTCGGCGCCGACAACGGCGCGGCCGCCGCGCTCGCCGAGTTCCGCGACGACCCCGGGCGCTGGGAGGAGCTCGCCGCGATCCTTTCCCTCGGCGGCAAGTTCGAGACCCCCGACCTCTTCATCGCGCCCTACACCTTCTTCGCCGAGCTCAGCGGGGATTCCTTCAACACCGCCGTCGTCATCGCCACCGACGTCAACGTCCGCGCCGGCCCCTCGACGGCGACCGCCGCCATCAACGCCCTCTCCTACGAAGCGGTGGCGCTCGCGCCCGACGCCCTCGCCGCGCCCGGCTGGGTGAGGATCCGCCTCGCCGACGGCACGCTTGGCTACGTGTCGGCGGATTTCATCCGCCTCGTCCTCGACTACCGCGCCGGCTTCGCGCTCCAGGACGGCGTCTGGCGCATCCAGTTCTTCCTCGCCGGCGACTGAGCGCGATTCTCCGGCTCAGTGCCAGAGGCCGAGGATGAGCCCGAAGAGGGCGAACTGCACGGTGTGGAAGCCGCCATTGATGAGGAAGAGCGCGAGGCTCTTTCGCTCGAAGAGATAGTTGATCCCGAAGCTGGTGGCGACCCAGCCGAGCCCCGCCGCGAGCCCCGCGCCGACCGCGAAGCCGAGCCCCGGATCGGGCCCGAGGAACACCGCGAAGACCGCCGCGCTGATCAGGCTCAGCACGAACGATCCGCCGAACACGATTGCCGGATTGCCGGCCCGCGCCGCCTCCTCGCTGAGGCCGGTCTCGCGCATCCACGCCTTGGTGAAGAGCGCCGGCGAGTACCAAAGCCCGCCGAGCATGAAGGTCGCGAGCGCCGCCAGCCCGACGGCGAGCCAGTTGATGTCCATCATCTCCCCCGTTTTTGGCCTGTCTTGAGCGGCGCGCGCCGGGCCGACCGCCCCACGCCCGCAGCAACTCTCTCGGCCTTCGCGAGCTGCTCCAGCATCGCGAAATGCGTCCTGAGGCTGCGCACGTTGCGGTCGAAATAACCGACCTCGCGATGGGTCCGCGCCTGCATCACCCCGCCCTCCATCGTGGTCAGCACGAACTCAGCGAGCTCGCGATGGTCGAGGTCGGGCGGCAGGCGGTCGCCGGCCTCCTCGAGGCACCGCCCGATTGCGCCGGTCCAGGCGTCGAAATTCGCCGCCAGCAGCTCGCGCACCTTGGGGTCCGGCTCGTGCAGCTCGAGCGCGAGGCTGCCGATCGGGCAGCCATAGCTGTTGTCGGACTCCACGATCATCGCCCGGTAGGCGGCGAGGAGCGCGAAGATGCGCGCGATCGGGTCCCTGACCCCGCGCCATGCCGGCTCGATCAGCATCGGATAGATGCCGTCGCGATAGGCCTCGAGCACGGCGATCAGCACGTCCTGCTTGCCGGGGAAGAAATGATAGAGGCTGCCGCTGTTGAGCTGCGAGCGGCTGAGGATGTCGGCGATCGAGGTCGAGTTGAACCCCTTCTCCCAGAAGAGATCCATCGCCGTCCGCACGATCCTGGTCCTTGTGTCGGTGGCCGGGGAGGGGCTCATCGCGATCCGTTGATTGATCGCTCAACCAATAGCCTTGGTTGAGCGGTCAATCAAGCAACCATGTCTCGCGGTTCGGCTAGCTTGATTGCAGGAAGGCGAAGATCTCGGCCTCGGCCTCCTCGCGCGACAGGCCGGAGGAGAGAAGCTCGTCGATCGTCCAGCCCTCGTAGTCGAGAAAATAGGCGACCAGGAGCCGGTAGAGGGCATAGGTCCCCGATTCTTGCGGATCGAGGTCGCGATCGCGGGCGAGGAGCGCCTCGCCGAGCGCCGCGACATCCACCTCGCCGCCGAAGGCGATGTAGTCGGCCAGCCCCTCGCGTATCCATGCCGGCAGCTGATGGTTGGCGATCGCGCCGACATGCTCGGCGATCAGGCTGTGCCCGATCTCGTGCGCGCCGTAATAGGCAAGGGTGCGCGGCGGCGGCACCGCGCTTCCGTCGCCCCTCAGCATCAAGCCGGCATCGATGTCCGACTGGCGCAGGAAGACGTTGCGGACCGGGTAGTAGTTGACCCCGCCGGCGCCGTAGTTCCAGAGGAACGTGATCCGCCGCCCCCAGTCGTCATTGGCGACGATGATGCGGTGCGTCCGCTCCGGCACGTCGAGCGGCGAGGCGGAAATGCGCCGCTCGATCTCGGCGAGGAGCGCGCGCCCGGCCTCCGGGTCGAAGGGCCGGTCGGAGCTGAGCGACAGCCGGCCATACTCGACGCTGTAGGGAAAGATCGCCTGCGCGTTGGCGAGAAAGGTGAAGCCCGCGGCGGCCAGGATCAGCGAGGCGCCGACGAGGACTGCGACGGACCGGACGAGAAATCGGACGGGGCGAAATCGCATTCATCGCAGGTAGGTGCTCCCACCCGGTCTGCCAACCGCGATCTTGCGCCGCGCGCCCACACCGGTCCGGTCGGGTGGCGTTAATCATCCCGTCGAAATCGAAGAGCCCGCCTGTTGGCCCCGCCATGTTCCGGCCGAAGATGCGTGGGCTAAGCTTCGCGGCATGCTCTATTTCCTCTTCCTCGCGGTCGGCTTCTGGCTGACCTACGCGGTCCTCCTCTTCCTTTTCCCGCTCTTCTTCACGGGCCGCCTGCCGCGTCCGACCGGGCGCTCGGTGCTTTCGCTGGCCTTCATCTTTGCGGCGCTGCTCGCGGTCTTCATCCTGGTGACCGCGATCCATGACCACGACCGCGTCTTCGCCAACCGCGTGCTTCACGCGCTGGGCGGCGGCTTCCTTTCCTTCTTCGTCTGCTACCGTGTGGTGCTGGACACGCGGCTCGCCATCGGCCGCTTCCAGTTCCTCGTTTTCAGCGCGCTCATCGTCACCGCGCTCGGCGTCGGCAACGAGATCCTCGAGTTCTTCCTCGCGATCTGGTTCGGCGTGAATTTCCAGACCGACGGCTTCGACACCTGGCTCGACCTCGTCAGCAACGCGGTCGGCACGGCCGCGGGCGCGCTGGTCTTCGTCCCGCTTCTCGGGCTGGGGCGGCTTCGCCCGGCCGCGCGGCCCGCCTGAACGGCCAGACGAGGGAGAGCATGGCCGACCCGCGCCACGACCACAGAACCGCGCCAATCGGCGAACAGAGTGCCGGACGGATGCCGACTCAGTCTCCCGACCTCGACGAGGAATTCGCCCCGGTCCGCGCGCTCGTCGACGAGCTCGCGCTGCCCGGCGTGACCGAGGCGCCGTCCTACGGCACGCCCGGCCTCAAGGTGAAGGGCAAGTTCCTCGCCCGGCTGCGCGAGCCCGACGTGCTGGTCGTGGTCTGTCCGCTGGACGAGAAGGAGTTCCTGCTCGAGGCCGACCCCGAGGTCTTCTTCGAGACCCCGCACTACAAGGGCTGGCCGGCGATCCTCGTCCGCCTGTCGCGGATCGAGCCCCAGAACCTCAAGCAGCTGATCGAGCGGGCCTGGCGTGTCCAGGCGCCGAAGCGCGTTCTTGCCGCCTTCGATGCCGAGCACGGCGGCAAGGGCGCGGCAAAAGGCTAGCCCGTACGCATCGGGCATTCATCGCTTCACGAAACGAAAGGAGGTGGCCGGCGCGCTGGCCGGCCACCATCCTGGTAGCGAAGTCCGTTCCTGCTACGGCCCCGGAGGAGTCGGGGTCGGCGTGGGCGTCGGAGCCGGGGGCTCGGGCGCGGGAGCCGGCTCGGGAGTCGGCGCCGGGGTGGGTTCGGGCGTCGGCGTCGGGGTCGGCTCTGGGGTCGGAGTCGGCGCCATGGTCGGCGGCGGCGCGGGCGTCACCACCGGCGGCGCGGGCGTCTCCACGGTCGGCGGCGTGGTCACCTCGACCGTGTCACCGCCACCGCCAAACCCGCCGAACACCCAAAACAGGACGACGATGATGAGAAGGGCGCCAACGATGACGCCGATGATTGCGTTGTTTCCGGAATTCACTACCCGCCTCCTAGAATCGAGTGACAGATGCGCCCAAAGCGCGCCTTAACGAACGCACGGCTAGGCCAAAGGTTGCGTGCTCGGCAACAAATATCGGCCCAGCTTAAGCTATGTGCCACGCGCCCCGCTTCAAGGGCAAATGCCCGGAAGCCGGGGTTCGCCGGGCCTAACCGGGCGCCAGCGGTCCTGCCGGATTGACCTCAACATTGGGCAAATCGATGACGACTTCCGGCTCGGAGCGCTCGAATCCGCCCAGAGCCCACACCGCGACGATGACCACCAGGAGCGCCCCGACGACCACGCCGATGACCGTATTGCTGCCCGAATCCACGACAACCTCCACAGGAGAGGGGCCCGGAAGAAGCGCCCGCTGGCCCGCAAACGCCGGCTGTGGGCAAAGCGTTGCGCGGCCCTTCCGCCTAGTGATTCGGGCAGGGAGGCCCCGCCTCTGCCACGGTCGGGGCGCATCGAGGCCGCGGACTGGACCATGACCGAGGATCTTCTCTCCCGCGTCCGCGCCGAACTGCCGCCGGGCGCCATCGAGCGGAAGATGTTCGGCGGCGTCTGCTTCATGCTCGAGGGCAACATGGTCGCCGGCGTCTCCCCGCGCGGCCTCCTCGTCCGCGTCGGCAAGGAGGGCCACGCCGCCGCGCTCGCCCGCGGCTCGGCGCGGTCGCTGATGGCCGGTCGCGAGATGCAGGGCTACGTCGTCGTCGACCCCGCCGCGCTCGCGACGCGCCAGTCCCTCCGCTCCTGGCTCGACCTCGCCCTCGCCTTCGTGCGCACCCTGCCGCCCAAGGCCTCGAAGGCGAGGACGAAGTGAAACGGCGCTCCGCCTAGATGCCGAGGAACAGCCAGTCCAGGGCTTCGACGATGGCGTCGCGATAGGAGGCGATGGTGCCGAGCGGGGCCTTGAGCTCGGCGGCCGGAATGCCGGTGAGCGAAGGGACGAGGAGGACGAAGTCCTTCCCCTCGATCTCCACGATCGGCATCAGCCTTCCCGCGACGGCGCGGAGGGCGTGCTGCGCAACCAGGAACGCCACGATGCGCTCGCGGCCGGTGTCGGCGATGTCCGCCTGGAGTATGGCGACGAAGGGGGCGATGCCCCGGCGGGAGGCGATCGGGTTCCGGTGGACGTCAAACTGCATCGTCGGATTTGGGGTAGTGCTCGCGCACCCACGCCGCGGGCGAGCCGTGCTCGGCGACGAAGCGGTCGAAGGCATCGAGGTCCGCGGCGACCTCGGCCCTTGCCTTCTCGGCGAGCACGCGCGTCAGCTCGGCGGCGAGCGCCTCTTCGGCCACGCGCGAGGCGTTGATGCCGAGCTCCTTGGCCTTGGCGTAGAGGTCGCCGTTGAGGGTGAGGCTGACCGTCCGCTTCCGTGCGCTATGATCGTAAGTCGAATCCCGGGCCATTCCCGCCGCGCCTACCTGGACAGTGAGAATGCCCACAAGCTACCCGTGTCCATCACACGTGTAAAACGGCCCATGGACCGCACCGAACGCCTCCTCGCCCTTATGGATGCGCTCCGCCGCAACCGCCGGCCGGTGACCGCCGCCGTGCTGTCCGAGGAGCTCGCCGTCTCGGTGCGCACCATCTATCGCGACATCCAGGCTCTCATCGGCCTCGGCGCGCCCATCGACGGGGAGGCCGGCCTCGGCTACCTCCTCCGCCCCGGCTTCTTCCTGCCGCCGCTGATGTTCAGCGACGACGAGCTCGAGGCCCTCGTGCTCGGCGCCCGCTGGGTCCGCCAGCACGCCGACGAGGGCCTCGCCAAGGCGGCCGACAACGCGCTCGCCAAGATCGCCGCCGCCTCGCCCGAGGACCGGCGCGACGAGATCGCCGGCACCGGCCTCTGGGTCGCGCCCGACTGGAAGAGCACGCTCAAGAACGACGCCGTGAAGCCGCTGAGAGAGGCGATCCGCCGGGAGCGAAAGGTCGAGATGACCTATGTCGACGAAGCGGGCGCCTCGACCCGGCGCACCGTCTGGCCGATCGCGCTCGCCTTCATCGACCAGCGGCGCCTGGTGGTCGCCTGGTGCGAGCTCCGCGCGGGCTTCCGCCAGTTCCGCGCCGACCGCATCGCCGCCCTCACCCCGACCGAGATCCGCTATCCCACGCGGCGGGCCGCCCTCGTCAAGCAATGGCGCGCCGAGCGCGGCTTTCCCGGCGTCGAATAGGGGCTCCTGACAGGCTCTGACGCGCCCCTCCGCGACACTCGCTCCTGTCGAACAAGGAGCCCCGAGATGTCCGCCAAGCCCTTCCAGATCAACGTTTCCGAGACCGCCATCGCCGACCTTCGCGAGCGCCTCGCGCGCACAAGCTGGCCCGCCGCCATCCCTGGCGCCGGCTGGCATTACGGGGTCGGCCTCGACGCCATGCGCGAGCTCACCGACCACTGGCGCACCGGCTACGACTGGCGGAAGACCGAGGCCGCGCTGAACGCCCTCCCGCAGTTCACGACCACCATCGACGGGCAGAACGTCCATTTCATCCATGTCCGCTCGCCCGAGAAGAACGCCCTCCCGCTGATCCTCACCCATGGCTGGCCGAGCTCGGTGATGGAATTCATGCAGGTGATCGGCCCGCTCAGCGACCCGCGCGCCCACGGCGGCGACCCGGCCGACGCCTTCGACCTCGTCATCCCCGCCATCCCCGGCTACGGCTTCTCCGGCCCGGTCACCGAGCAGGGCTGGGACAGCGCCCATGTCGCCAAGGCCTGGGACGCGCTGGCGAGGTCCCTCGGCTATACGCGCTACGGCGCCCATGGCGGTGACGCCGGCGGCCTCGTCACCCGCGAGCTCGGCATCCTCAAGCCCGAGGGCCTCGTCGGCGTGCACCTCCTGCAGATCTTCGCCTTCCCGTCCGGCGCGCCCGGCGAGATGGAGCGCATGGACGATTTCGAGAAGGGCGGCATGGCCAATCTCGGCGACTGGGAGAAGAACTCCGGCTACGCCGCGATCCAGAAGTCGCGTCCGCAGACCCTCGCCTACGGCCTCTCCGATTCGCCCGCCGCCCAGCTCGCCTGGATCGCCGACTTCCTCATGTCCTTCGACCTCGGCCTCGACCATCTCGGCCGCGACTACCTCCTCGATCAGGCCACGCTCTACTGGCTGACCGGCACCGGCGGCTCGGCGGCCAACCAGTATTTCGAGGACGCCCGCTCCGGCGCCGGCTACCGCGAGGACCGCAACGAGACCCCGACCGGCGTCGCCGTCTTCCCCTACGATTTCCGCTCCGTCCGCGCCTTCGCCGAGCGCTCGACCAACATCGTCCACTGGTCGCAGTTCGACCGCGGCGGCCATTTCGCCGCCCTCGACGCCCCCGACCTCCTGGTCGGCGATCTCCGCAAATTCTTCCGGCTCTTCCGATGAGCCGCCCGCGTCCCTCACGGTCGAGGAAGGGCGTTCCCTCCCCGATCCTCGGCTTCCCGATCGTAGCTCGGCCCGGCACCGGCAACCTCTCCGACGAGCGGCGACCTCTCCCACAATCCGCTCTTCCCCGCGCAGGCGGGGACCCAGGGTTGTTGAGGCGCTCAGCCTCGTCGAGGTCGACACCACAATCCGCTCATCCCCGCGCAGGCGGGGACCCAGGGGCCGCGCTGCCGGTCGCGGAGAGGACTCATCCGGCCGGGCCGTATCCCGTGGCCCGCGCGCTGGGTCCCCGCCTGCGCGGGGAAGAGCGGAAGAGGGAGTCATCTGCCGGGGAAGCGGCGTAGGTGGATTGGGTGAACCTGAATGATCGACCCCGATAGGTTCCTTCGAGATCCGACCATGACCCGCGCGAAGACCTCCGCCACGACCTCCACGCCCGCGACGAGAGGCGCGAAGACGCCGGCGGCGCCCTCGAAGGGAAGCGCGCTGACGATCCCGAAGCCTGATGCCAAGCCCGGGCGGAAACGCCCCGCCGCGAAACCCGCCGAACCCATCACCACCCGCGCCCTCAACCGCGCGCTCCTCGCCCGCCAGTGGCTCCTCCGCCGCGAGCGCCGCACTGCGGCCGAGGCGGTCGAGCACCTCGTCGGCATGCAGGCGCAGAACCCGCTCGACCCCTATTTCGCGCTCTTCTCCCGCCTCGAGCATTTCGACCCCGCCGAGCTCTCCGCCCTGATGACCGAGCGGAAGGCCGTCCGCCTCGCGATGATGCGCTCGACCATCCACCTCGTGACGGCGCGCGACTGCCTCTCCCTCCGCCCGGTCCTCGAGCCGGTGCAGGAGCGCAATTTCTTCGTCGGCAGCCCCTTCGGCCGCCAGATCCTCGGCATGGACCTCGACGAGCTGAAGCGCGTCGGCCGCGCCCTCCTCGAGGAGAAGCCGCGCACCAACGGCCAGCTCGGCAAGCTCCTCAAGGAACGCTGGCCCGAGCGCGATGCGACCTCGCTCGGCTACGCCATGCGCAACCTTCTGCCGCTCGTGCAGATCCCGCCGCGCGGGGTTTGGGGCGGCTCGCTGCAGACCACGCTCACCACCGCCGAGCACTGGCTGGGCGCCCCGCTCGACAAGGAGCCATCGGTCGACCGCATGGTGCTCCGCTACCTCGCCGCCTTCGGCCCCGCCTCGGTGATGGACGCGCAGAGCTGGTCCGGCCTCACCCGCCTCGGCGAGGTCTTCGAGCGCCTCCGCCCGCGGCTCGTCACCTTCAAGAGCGAGTCCGGCAAGGAGCTCTTCGACCTCCCGAACGCTCCGCGCCCCGACCCCGGCACGCCCGCGCCGGTCCGCTTCTTCCCGGTCTACGACAATCTCTTCCTCGGCCACGCCGACCGGACCCGCATCGTCCCCGAGGAGCTGAGGAAGCTCTTCCTCACCCCCGCCTTCTTCGGCCTCGCCGCCTTCACGCTCGACGGCTTCGGCGCGGGCACCTGGCGCCTCGCGAAGGAGGGAAAGTCCGGCATCGTGATGGAGGTCACCCCGCTCCGCGCGCTCTCGAAGAAGGACGCCCGCGCCATCGAATCCGAAGCCGAGGCTTTCCTTCTGTTCGCCAACCCGGAAGCCGAGACCCGCGCGGTCCGCCTCCTGCCGCGAACCTAACCACAACCCGCTCATCCCCGCGAAGGCGGGGACCCAGCGACGGCGCGGATCGCACCTGCGGCGCGACGCCTGAGGCGTTGGGAAGCGGAGAAGGGTCCTGGGTCCCCGCCTTCGCGGGGATGAGCGGATGGGTGGCGGTCGCAAACGAGAAGGGCGGCGCCGGTAGCGCCGCCCTGAACTCCGTTCCGGCCCGGGGCCGGTCCGCTGAGCCTTAGTCCAGCGGGACGAAGGCGAGCCCGTTATGGGCGTTCATCGGCACCACCAGCTGGTTGGCGCCGGCGTCGTAGCACATCGAGGCCGCGCTCGGGATGTTCTCGGCGATCAGCTCGGCGGTGCCGCCGCCGGCCGGGATGCGCGAGATGCCGCCCCGCTGCACCGAGCTCACATATTTGGTCCCGTCCTCCATGATGACGAGGCCGTCGCTGCCCGGCTGCGCCGCCTGCTCGGTCTTGAGGAGCGAGGCGTCGGCGGCCGAGAAGGTGAGGACGTCGGCATTGCCGATGTTCACAACCACCACGTTGCCGTCCCCGTCGATGGCGACACCGTTCGGCTGGCGCAGCGGCTCGCCCTGGATCCACATCTCCGCCTGGCCGTCCGCCGTTACCTTCCAGATCTGCCAGGTGGTCGGGTCGGGATTCTGCCCGCCGACGCCGCTGTTCGAGGCGTAGATCGTGCCGTCGTCGGCGACCTCGATGTCGTTGAAGCCGGCCGAACCCTCGACGCGGATCTCGCCGGCCGGCGTGCCGTCCGACATGTTGAACTTCCGGATCACCGCGACGCCCGGCGTGTTCTGCCCCGGATTGGCGGCGTCCGGCGTGCCGCCGTCGCGGTCGGCGAGATAGAGGATGCCGTCCACGATGTCGCTCCCGAACGGCTCGTTGAGGACCAGCGGCGGGTCCATGTTGTTGCGCTGGTTGCCCGAATTCTGCACGCCGATCCAGCGCGCCGTGTTGACCGACCCATCATGGTTGATGAGCGCGACGAAGGCGTCGTTCTCGCGGACCGCCTGGCCGACGCCGCGGGCCGGGGCGACGATGAGGTCGCGGTCCGGATCGTAGGAGCAGCTCTCGGTCGAATAGATCGCCCCATAGACCTTCACGTTGTCGGAGATGGGGTTGAACGCGCCGTCGGCGGAGGGAATGGCCGGCAGGCCGAGCGGGTTGCCGACGGAATAAGGAACCGGCGCCGGCGGAGCCGCGGGCGCCTGGGCGTGTGCACTCATGGTCGCCGCGCCGATCGCGGCCAAAGCTACACCGGCTGTAAGGATGGTTCTCATACTGACCTCCCTCGTCCTCGTTGTTGTTGGTGGGTAGTCCCAGCCCCACGTTTCTCGCCCGACAGGGCTTTCGGCTTCAATTCCCGGAACGCATTTGGCTTATTCAGTGCGGCCTTCGTGCGGCGTCTCGCTTTCGTTCGTGTCGACGCCGCCGGCCGCTGAAGTCACGGTCGGGACGGCAGGCGCTGGCGCGGCAAGAAAGCCAGCGGACGGCAACGTAGCGATGTCGGAATGCCGCAGCAATCGGGACCGCGCTTTCGCGTCCGTAAAAAGGAAAGGCCCAGCGGGCTTCCTCCGCCGGGCCTATGGCGCTGCTTTC
>JADYYB010000131.1 GCA_020853895.1 Bauldia sp. | reverse complement strand
TTGCCGGCCTTGGCAAGCCCAACAACACCGGCACCAAGCTCTTCTGCATCTCGGGGCACGTGAACAAGCCGTGCACCGTCGAGGAGGAGATGGGGATCACGCTCCGCGAGCTCGTCGAGAAGCACGCGGGCGGCGTGCGCGGCGGCTGGGACAACCTCATGGCCGTCATTCCGGGCGGCGCCTCGGTCCCGCTCCTGCCGGCCTCGCAGTGCGATGATCTCAGCCTCGACTTCGACACGCTGCGCGGCCTCAAGTCGGGGCTCGGCACGGCGGCGGTCATCGTCATGGACAAGTCGACCGACCTGATCCGGGCGATCGCGCGGCTCGCCTATTTCTACAAGCACGAGAGCTGCGGCCAGTGCACGCCGTGCCGCGAGGGCACGGGGTGGATGTGGCGGGTGATGG
Organism: Bauldia sp.; assembly: GCA_020853895.1. Lineage (GTDB taxonomy): Bacteria > Pseudomonadota > Alphaproteobacteria > Rhizobiales > Kaistiaceae > JADYYB01. Next base: position 5,683 of record JADYYB010000131.1, on the reverse strand, counting down.
AGCGCATGGTCCGCGGCGAGGCGGAGAAGCGCGAAATCGACCTTCTCCTCGAGGTGAGCTACCAGATCGAGGGGCACACGATCTGCGCGCTCGGGGACGCGGCGGCGTGGCCGATCCAGGGATTGATCCGGCATTTCCGCCCGCTTATCGAGGAGCGGATCGACCGGGCCAAGGGCATTCCGCTGCCCGCGGCGGCGGAATAGCGGGCGAGGGGGAGATGACCAAGATCCTCATCAACGGCCGCGAGACCGACGTCCCGCCGGACTTCACGCTCCTCCAGGCGGCGGAGTCAGTCGGCATCGAGGTGCCGCGCTTCTGCTTCCACGAACGCCTGTCGGTGGCCGGCAATTGCCGCATGTGCCTCATGGAGGTGAAGGGCTCGCCGAAACCGGTCGCCTCGTGCGCGTGGACGGTCCGCGATTGCCGGCCGGGCCCGAACGGGGAGCCGCCGGAGATCTTCACCGCCACGCCGACCGTGAAGAAGGCGCGGAAGGGCGTCCTCGAGTTCCTGCTGATCAACCATCCGCTCGACTGCCCGATCTGCGACCAGGGCGGGGAGTGCGACCTCCAGGACGAGACGATCGCCTACGGGATGGACCACAACCGCTTCTACGAGAACAAGCGGGCGGTCGAGGACAAGTATCTGGGGCCGCTGGTCAAGACCAGCATGAACCGCTGCATCCAATGCACGCGCTGCGTCCGCTTCCTCGCCGAGGTGGCCGGCGTGCCCGAGCTGGGCGCCACCGGCCGCAGCGAGGACATGGAGATCACCACCTATCTCGAGGCGGCGCTCACCTCGGAGCTGCAGGGCAACGTCATCGACCTCTGCCCGGTCGGCGCGCTCACCTCCAAGCCTTACGCCTTCAAGGCGCGGCCATGGGAGCTTGAGCATACCGAGAGCGTCGACGTGATGGATGCGGTCGGCTCCAACATCCGCGTCGACACGCGCGGGCCGGCGGTGATGCGTATCCTGCCGCGGCTCAACGAGGAGCTGAACGAGGAGTGGATCACCGACAAGACCCGCTTCCATTGGGACGGCCTCGCCACGCAGCGGCTCGACCGGTCCTATGTGCGGGTCGACGGGAAGCTGCAGCCGGCGAGCTGGCCGGAGGCGTTCCGCGCCGTGGCGGCGAAGCTCGACGGCGTGCCAGGCTCGCGCATCGCGGCGCTGGCGGGCGACCTCGCGACGGCCGAGGAGATGTTCGCGCTCGGGCTCCTCATGGACCGGCTTGGCTCGCCGAACCTCGACTCGCGGCAGGACGGCACGAAGCTCGACCCCGCGCTCGGGCGGGCGAGCTATCTCTTCAACCCATCGGTCGACGGAATCGAGGACGCTGATTGCGTCCTCATCGTGGGCTCCAACCCGCGCACCGAGGCGAGCCTTCTCAACACCCGCGTCCGGAAGCGCTGGCGCACGGCCGGCGTGCGAGTCGGGATGATAGGGGCGGAGGTCGATCTCACCTATCCGTACGAGTATCTCGGCGCAGGTCCGGCCTCCTTGGCGGCGATCGAGCGCGGCGAGGGCGATTTCGCCGCCGCGCTCCGGGCCGCCAAGAAGCCGGTCGTGCTGGTCGGGCAGGGGGCGCTGACGCGGCCCGACGGGCAGGCGGTGCTCGCTGCCGCCGCGCGTCTTGCCGCGGGCGACCGCGCCGACGGCTGGAACGGGCTCGGCGTCCTCCACCATGCGGCCGCGCGCGTGGGCGGGCTCGATGTCGGCTTCGTGCCGCGCGCCGGCGGCCTCGGGACCAACGGTATCGTCCAGGCTGCGGTGGGCGGACGGCTCGACGTCCTCTTCCTCCTCGGCGCCGACGAGCTGCCGAGCGGCACGCTCGGCCCGACCTTCGTCGTCTATATCGGCAGCCACGGCGACGCCGGCGCGCACCGCGCCGACGTGATCCTGCCCGGCGCCGCCTACACCGAGAAGAACGGCACCTACGTCAACACCGAGGGGCGGGTGCAGCTTGCGAAGCGCGCCGCCTTCCCGCCGGGCGAGGCGCGCGAGGACTGGGCGGTGCTCCGCGCCCTGTCCGACGTGATCGGCCACCGGCTGCCCTTCGACTCGTTCGAGGCGCTCCGGGCGGCGATGCACAAGGCCGTGCCGCATCTGGCGCAGGTTGATGTCCTGCCGAAGCTTGGTCCGGAGTCGCTCGCTTCGCTCGGCCGGCTCGGCGGCGAGCTCGGCCGCGAGGCGTTCCGCAACGCCATCGCCGACTACTACCTCACCAACCCGATCGCCCGCGCGTCGAAGACCATGGCCGAGTGCTCGGCGATGGCCGTGGGCATGCTGCAGGCGGCCGAGTAGATGGGCGGGTTCTTCTCCACCTACGTGCTGCCGGTCATCGTGATGGCGGCGTGGAGCGTCCTGCTCCTCGTCATCCTCCTCGTCTTCGTCGCCTTCATCCTCTACGGCGACCGCAAGATCTGGGCGGCGGTGCAGATGCGGCGCGGACCGAACGTGGTCGGGCCGTGGGGGCTGCTGCAGTCCTTCGCCGACCTTCTCAAGTTCGTCTTCAAGGAGCCGATCATCCCCTCGGGCGCCAACAAGGGCGTCTACCTGCTCGCGCCGCTCATCGCCTCGGGCCTCGCGCTCGCGGCCTGGGCGGTGGTGCCTTTCGACGTCGGCTGGGTGATCGCCGACATCAATGTCGGCATCCTCTACATCTTCGCGATCTCCTCGCTCTCCGTGTACGGCATCATCATGGGCGGGTGGGCGTCGAACTCGAAATACCCGTTCCTCGGCGCGCTCCGCTCGGCGGCGCAGATGGTGTCCTACGAGGTCTCGATCGGCTTCGTGATCATCACCGTGCTGCTGGTGGTCGGCTCGCTCAACCTCACCGACATCGTACTCGCCCAGGGCGAGGGGATCGGCACCAGCGTCGGCCTCCCGTCGAGCCTCCTCGACTGGCACTGGCTCGCGCTCCTGCCGATGTTCGTCGTCTTCTTCATCTCGGCGCTGGCCGAGACCAACCGGCCGCCGTTCGACCTCCCCGAGGCGGAGTCGGAGCTCGTCGCCGGTTTCGCGGTCGAGTATTCCTCGACCCCGTTCCTCCTCTTCTATCTCGGCGAGATGGTCGCTGTCGTGCTGATGTGCGCGCTCGCCACCATCCTCTTCCTCGGCGGCTGGCTGCCGCCGCTCGCGGTCGCCCCGTTCACCTGGGTGCCGGGCATCGTCTGGTTCGTGCTCAAGGTGATCCTGGTGTTCGTGATGTTCGCCCTCGTGAAGGCGATCGTGCCGCGCTACCGCTACGACCAGCTGATGCGCCTCGGGTGGAAGGTGTTCCTGCCGCTCTCGCTGGTGATGGTGGTGGTGGTGTCGGGGTTCCTCATGGCCACCGGTCAGGCCTAGGGAGGTGAGCGATGTCCTTCTTCGCCATCGGTGGATTGCTGGCCGGCCTCGCCTTCGCGGTGATCGACTATTTCATCCTCCTGCCGCTCCTCGAGCGCCCGGCGCGCGGTCACATCGAGACGCTGAGCGGCATGGAGCGCGCCATGGCGGAGCGGCGCATGCGACTTCTTCGCTTCCTCTTCGCCAGCCAGTTCATAGTGTTTCCAGTGATCGGCTACATTCTCGGCAGCATGATCGGTTCGGGGGCATGATGGGGCGGGCCGCCTTCACATCGTCGGCGGGAGCGGCGCGATGAACGCCCGCTCGCAGCCGAGCGGCGGCATCCGGCTGGACCAGGCCGCGCGCGCGATCTTCCTCAGGGAGTTCGTGTCGGGCATCTTCCTTTCGCTCCGCTATTTCTTCGGCAAGAAGGCGACGCTCAACTATCCGTTCGAGCGCGGCGCGCTCAGCCCGCGCTTCCGCGGCGAGCATGCGCTGCGGCGCTATCCCTCCGGCGAGGAGCGCTGCATCGCCTGCAAGCTCTGCGAGGCGATCTGTCCCGCCCAGGCGATCACCATCGAGGCGGCGCCGAGACGGAACGACGGGGTGCGGCGCACGACCAAGTACGACATCGACATGGTCAAGTGCATCTATTGCGGCCTCTGCCAGGAGGCCTGCCCGGTCGACGCCATCGTCGAGGGGCCGAATTTCGAATTCGCGACCGAGACGCGCGAGGAGCTCTATTTCGACAAGGCGAAGCTCCTCGCCAACGGCGACCGCTGGGAGCGCGAGATCGCGCGCAACCTCGCGCAAGACGCGCCCTACCGGTAGGTCCCTCATGGCGCGCTCCTCACTCACGCCCGCAGTGTGCACCGTCTCCCTCACCTCTCCCCGGCGGGGAGAGGTCGGCATCCCGGCTCGCCGTCAGGCGAGGCGGGATCCGGGTGAGGGGGCTCCACCTTCCCGGATGGGGCACGTCCCGCGCTCTATCCGGATGGACCTGAACCCCCTCACCCCAATCCTCTCCCCTCCGGGGAGAGGGGGAAGAGGCGCTTGGGCTCCCTCGGAGCCAGCTACGAACGATGCGGGTCCTTTCACCTCTCCCCGGCGGGGAGAGGTCGGCATCCCGGCTCGCCGCAGGCGAGACGGGATCCGGGTGAGGGGGCTCCGCCTCTCCGGATGGGACAGGTTCCCGCGCTCTATCCGGATGGACCTGTACCCCCTCACCCCAACCCTCTCCCCTCCGGGGAGAGGGGGCTTGGGCGGCGGCCTCCAGGTAGGCTTAGACGGCGCCCGCCAGGCAGGGGAGGCGGCGTAGATGGATACCGGCATCGATCCAGCGACGGGCGTCCAGGCGCTCTTCTTCTACCTGTTCTCGGGCGTGCTGCTCGGCTCCGGTTTCATGGTGATCGCGGCGCGCAATCCCGTGCACTCGGTGCTGTTCCTCATCCTCAGCTTCGTCAACGCGGCCGGGCTCTTCATGCTGCTCGGCGCCGAGTTCCTCGCACTCATCCTGATCGTGGTCTATGTCGGCGCGGTCGCCGTCCTCTTCCTCTTCGTGGTGATGATGCTCGACGTCGACTTCGCGGCGCTCCGGCAGGGCTTCCTCACCTATCTGCCTGTCGGCAGCGTGGTCGCGGTGGTGCTCGTCTCGGAGCTGCTCGTCGTCCTCGGCGGGCTCGGCTTCTCGCCGACGGTCGAGGTGACGCCCAACGCGCCGGCGCCCGAGCCGGGCGAGGTCTCCAACACGGTCGCGCTAGGGCGGCTCCTCTACACGCGCTTCGTCTATTTCTTCCAGGTCGCGGGGCTGATCTTGCTGGTCGCCATGGTCGGCGCGATCGTGCTGACGCTCCGCCACAAGGAGGGCGTCAAGCGCCAGTCGATCGCCGCGCAGGTGGCGCGGACGCCGGCAACCGCGATCGAGGTGCGCCGCGTCGAGCCGGGGAGGGGGATCTGATGGCGGTCACGCTCTCCCACTATCTCTCGGTCGCGGCGATCCTCTTCACGCTCGGCATCTTCGGCATCTTCATCAACCGCAAGAACGTCATCGTCATCCTGATGGCGATCGAGCTGATCCTGCTCAGCGTCAACATCAACCTCGTGGCGTTCTCCGCCTATCTCGGCGATCTCGTCGGCCAGGTCTTCGCGCTCATGGTGCTGACCGTCGCCGCCGCCGAGGCGGCGATCGGGCTCGCCATCCTCGTCGTGTTCTTCCGCAACCGCGGCTCGATCGCGGTCGAAGACATCAACCTCATGAAGGGCTGAGCGGGGCGTGTTCCAGGCGATCGTCTTCCTCCCGCTCCTCGGCGCGATCATCGCCGGGCTGATCGCGCTGGCCGGCTCGTACCGCCGCGCGAC
>JADYYB010000130.1 GCA_020853895.1 Bauldia sp. | reverse complement strand
TCGATGTCGATGGCCTGGGCCGCATCCGCCTTCTCGGCGGCGCGCCCGCGGACCGGCACCGCCCGCGGCTCCATCGCCGCCCGGAGCGCTGCTGCGTAGTCGCCCGCCGCATCGGTCTGCGCCGGGTTTTCGTTCGCGGCCTGCATCCGCCGCTCGAGCGGCGAGCGAACTCTGACTCTAGGTCCGGGCATCGGCATACTTCTCACTCTCCTGCCTGCCACGCCCCCCGCGCCCCTGACTTTGTTCCGGTCCTACCGCATCTCCACCGGGGCACTCACGCCAAGGATGGCAAGGCCTTCCGCCAGTACGAGCCTAACGGCATGGACAAGGGCCAGCCTCGCCGCCGTCGACTCTCGATCTCCGTGGTTAACAAAGCGTAACTGCGGCATCTCCTTGCCCCGGTTCCAGTGGCCGTGGAACTCCGAAGCCAGTTCATAAAGATAATAAGCGATTCGGTGCGGTTCGTGCGCCTCTCCCGCTGATTCAATGACACGGGGGAATTCGGCGAGCCTCCTGATCAATCCGATCTCCCCGCTATCCACCAACCGTGCCAGCTCCGCCCGGCCCAAAGCCTCGGCACTGGCGTCGACGTCTGGCGCTTCCCACGCCGCCTGCCGAAAGACCGAGCAGGTCCGTGCATGTGCGTACTGCACGTAGAAGACCGGGTTGTCCTTCGACTGCTCGGTGACCTTCTGGAAGTCGAAGTCGAGCGGCGCGTCGTTCCGCCGGAACACCATCATGAAGCGCACCGGATCGACCCCGACCTCCTGCACCACCTCGCGGAGCGTGACGAAATTGCCCGAGCGCTTCGACATCTTCACCGGCACGCCGGCGCGGAAGAGGTTCACCAGCTGGCAGATCTTCACGTCGGCCGCGGCCTCGCCGCCGCTGACCGCCTTCACCGCCGCCTGCACCCGCTTGATGTAGCCGCCATGGTCGGCGCCCCACACGTCGATCATCTGCCGGAAGCCGCGCAGATATTTGTCGTAGTGATAGGCGATGTCGGAGGCGAAATAGGTGTACGAGCCGTCCGACTTGATGAGCGGCCGGTCGACGTCGTCGCCGAACTCGGTCGAGCGGAAGAGCATCTGCTCCCGGTCTTCCCAGTCGGGCTCGACCTGGCCCTTGGGCGGCGGCAGCCGTCCCTCGTAGATGAGGCCGCGCGCCTGCAGCGCCTGGATAGCCTCGGCCACGCGGTCGGTCCCGCCCTCGATCAGCGAGCGCTCGGAGAAGAAGACGTCGTGCTCGATATTGAGCGCGGCGAGGTCGCCGCGGATCATCTCCATCATCATGGCGACGGCGGTGTCGCGGGCGATGGTCAGCGCTTCCGGGCCCATGTTGAGGAGCCGCGGGCCATAATCCTGGGCGAGCGCCTGCCCGACCGGCACGAGGTAGTCGCCCGGATAGAGCCCCTCCGGGATCTCGCCGATCGTCTCGCCGAGCGCCTCGCGGTAGCGCAGCAGCGCCGACTCGCCGAGAACCTCGACCTGCTTGCCGGCGTCGTTGATGTAGTACTCGCGGGTCACGGCATAGCCGTTGGCCTCGAGGAGGCTGGCCAGCGCGTCGCCCACTACCGCGCCCCGGCAATGGCCCACATGCATCGGCCCGGTCGGGTTGGCCGAGACGTACTCGACATTGACCTTCTCGCCCGCGCCGCGCTTGCTCCTTCCATAGGCCGAGTCCGCGGCGATGATGCTGCCGAGGAGCGACTGCCAGAAGGAAGGCGCCAGCGTCAGGTTGATGAAGCCCGGCCCGGCCACCTCGACGGTCGCGATGTCGGCGTCGCCCCTGAGCTCGGCCGCGATCGCGTCCGCCAGCTCGCGCGGCTTCCGGCCGAGCGGCTTGGCCAGCACCATCGCGGCGTTGGTGGCGAGCTCCCCGTGCCCGGCCTCGCGCGCGGGCTCGACCACGATGCGCGAGAGGTCGGCCCCCTCGGAGCCGAGGGCCGCACGGACGGCCGTGCGAACACGAGTGGTCAAATCGTCGAAGACGTTCATGGGTTTTTGCGGAGCTCGGGAAAGGGTGCGGAGCTATCCCAATTCGGGCGGCCGGTCAAACATCCGGAAGTATTCGGCGACGGCGTAGCGGTCCGACATCCCGGCGATGAAATCGACGATCCGCCCCGCGCGCTCCTCCTCGCTCGCGTTCTCCAGCCCCGGCCGCCACTCGGCCGGCAGGTGGAGGAGCGGGGCCTCCTCGTAGCGCCCGTAGAGCCGGGCGACGGCCTCCTCGGCGCGCCCCATCACCGAGCGGACGCTGGTGTGGTCGTAGACGCGGAAGCGGAGGTGGTCCTTGACCTCCCTCTCCCACTCCGCGGTCCGCTCCGTGAATCCCACCACAGGCCCGAGCGAGGCGCGGATGTCGTTGGCATGGCGCGGCCGGCGGCGCGCGAGCCGCGCTTCCGTCTCGGCCAGCACGTCGGCGATCATCGCCGAGATCATCCGCCGCGTCGTCTCGTGGATGAGGCGGGTCCGCTCGAGCCCGGGATGGTCGCGGCGCACCGTGGCGATGATCGGCCCGACCAGCGGCAGCTCGGCCAGCTCCTCGATCGAGAGGAGCCCGGCGCGGAGCCCGTCGTCGATGTCGTGCGCGTCATAGGCGATGTCGTCGGCGATCGCCGCGACCTGCGCCTCGGCCGAGGGATAGGTCCCGAGCTCGAGGTCGCGCCGCGCCGCCGCCGCGATCTCGCGCGCCATCGCCTCGTCGGCCGTCACCGGGCCGTTGTGCTTGGCGAGCCCCTCGAGCGTCTCCCAGGTGAGGTTCAGCCCGTCGAAGGACGCATAGCGCCGCTCGAGCAGCGTCACCACGCGAAGGCTCTGGAGATTGTGGTCGAACCCGCCGAACGCGGCGGCCGCCCGATCGAGCGCCCGCTCGCCCGCGTGACCGAACGGCGGATGGCCGAGGTCGTGCGCGAGCGCCACCGCCTCGGCGAGGTCCTCGTCGAGCCGGAGGCTCCGGGCGAGCGACCGGGCGATGCGCGAGACCTCGAGCGTATGGGTCAGCCGCGTCCGGTAGTGATCGCCCTCGCTGGTCAGGAAGACCTGCGTCTTGTCCTTGAGCCGGCGGAAGGCGGTCGAATGGAGGATGCGGTCGGCGTCGCGCTGGAAGACGCTGCGCGTCGGGCTTTCCGGCTCGTCGAAGAGGCGCCCGCGCGTCTCCTCCGGATTGCTGGCAAAGGGCGCCCGTCCCGCCATGTCGATCCCGCCGTTTCGGTCGCAGGTTGACTTGCGCCGACCCGTCCATAACTATTGAGCGAAGAAAACCTGCAAGTCCTTACAAGGTCTTGACGCTTCCATGAACGATATGACCCCAATCGATTCAGGCGTCGCGCCTTCGGTCACCCTTTCCGACCGTGCGGCCGCCCGCATCGCCAAGCTCCTGGCCCGCGAGCCGGCCGGCTCGTCCCTCCGCGTCAGCGTCGAGGGCGGCGGCTGCTCGGGCTTCCAGTACGGCTTCAACTTCGTCGGCGAGCAGGGCGAGGACGACCTCGTCATCGAGAAGGACGGCGCCCGCGTGCTCGTCGATTCGGTCTCGCTCGATTATATGAGCGGCTCGGAGATCGACTTCGTCGACGCCCTCATCGGCCAGTCCTTCCAGATCAAGAACCCGCACGCCACCTCCTCCTGCGGCTGCGGCGTCAGCTTCTCGGTCTAGGGCAGCCGGCATCGGGCATCCGGCGCCTGCCCATCCCGGATGCCGGATGCCCGATGCCGGCAACTAAGGCTCCCACTCCGTCACGATGTCGGCAAGCGCTGGGCGCGGCCGCTCGAAGCGCGGCACCTTCGGCGTGCCGATATGGACGAACGCGGTGACCTTCTCCTCCGGCTTCACCCCGAGCGCCGCCTTGGCCTCCTCGTCATAGGCCGCCCAGCTGGTCAGCCACTGCGCCGTGAAGCCGAGCGCATGGGCGGCGAGCACGATCGAGAACGCCGCGTTGGCCGAGGACAGCACCTGCTCCCATTCGGGGATCTTCACGTGCGGCGCAGCCCTGCTGATCACGCCGATGACCAGCGGCGCGTTCGCGAACCGCATCCGGTCCTGCTCGTACACCGCGCCGGGCAGCCCCGGCTCCTTGCGCCGATGGATCTCGGCAAGTCGCTCGCCGAGAAGCGTCCGCCCATCGCCCCGATAGAGGATGAACCGCCACGGCACGAGCTTGCCGTGGTCGGGCACGCGCGAGGCGATGGTCAGAATCTCGGTGATCTCGGCTTCGCTCGGCCCCGGCTCCCCGAGGCTGACCGACGGGATCGAGGCGCGTGATTTGAGGAGTTCCAGGGCATCCATGGGCGAGCGGGTCCTTACCGAGTCGCGGCCGACCATGGCCGATCGAGGCCGGGCTGGAAAGCCGTAAAGCCTTGAATTTGCCACGCTGTTGACGTGAGCCTCGCGAATATCTCCCATGGGGGGCGGATGCTCAGGACGCGCGTTAACGATTGGCTGCCGGCCCGGCGCCTCGCCTTCGCGGCGACGCCCGCCGGCCTGCGTCTTGCGCTCGCCGCGCTTCTGCTCGGGCTCCTGCCCTCCGTCGCCGCCGCGCAGGTCATCGTGCCGATCCCGACCCCGCGCCCCGACCTGCCCGGCGCGCCGGCGCCTGCCCCATCGGCCGGGACGCCCGCCGCGGCGGTGGAAGGCCTCGCCGGCGGCGGCACTCCCCTCCCCCTCGATGGCGGCGCGCCGCTTCCTCTTGCCAATGCACCGTCCGGAACGCCCATGCCCGGCGCCCCCCTGCCCCTTGGCCCGGTCGAGCCGGGAGCGCCGATCCCGCTGGTCGGGCCGCCCTCCGCCACCGTCGACCTCCCGCTCAACCTCAACCCGCCGAGCGCGACCCTTCCCGCCGGCCCGACGCGCGACTTCTCGCTCGCCGCGCGCCTCACCCAGGACGGTCCGACCATCTCCAACGGCCTCACCTGGCGCGTCTTCGGCACGCGTCCCGGCCCCGACGGCAAGCTGCCGCTCGTCGGCGAGGCCGAGGGCGGCGTGGTCGACATCCCGCTCGCCGACGGCGCCTATTTCGTGCACGCCGCCTACGGCCGGGCCGGCGTCACCAAACAGGTGGTCGTCCCCGGCGCGACCGCCGGCGACACGCTGGTGCTCGACGCCGGCGGCCTCAGATTCGACGCAACCCTCCCGGACGGCACGCCGCTGCCGAGCGACCTCGTCAATTTCGACATCTATCTCGCCACCGAGGGCGGCGAGGGCTTTCCGGTTCTGACCGGCCTCAAGAGCGGGGAGATCGTGCCGCTCAACGCCGGCACCTACCAGATCGTCAGCCGCTACGGCGACGCCAACGCCCAGGTCAGCGCCGACATCACGGTCGAGGCCGGTAAGCTGACCGAGGCGATCATGTACCACCAGGCGGCACGCCTGACGCTGAAGCTCGTCAGCCAGCGCGGCGGCGAGGCGCTCGCCAACACCGCCTGGTCGGTGATCACCCCGGGCGGCGAGCAGGTCTTCGAGAGCGTCGGCGCCTTCCCGACCGTGGTGCTCGCCTCCGGCGACTACGTCGCCATCGCGCGGCACGAGGACCACATCTACGAGAGCGGCTTCACCGTCACGCCCGACCTCGACCGTGACGTCGAGGTCCTGGCCCAGAACCCGTCAGATCGCGCCCTCGTGCCCTGACCGCGGGGCGGGCGCCGCGAACGCGGTCTTCTGCGCCCGCCGCCGATAGGCCTCGGCAAGCTGCTCGTCCTTCGACCCGAACAGCCCGCCCACCTTCTCGAGCTCGATGAGCCGCTCCTCGGCCGCCGCGTGGGTCTCGATCTCGCCCGTGGCGAGGATGTGCCCGACCGCCTCGCCGCGCTCCGCGAGATGGCGGCCGATCAGCAGGCAGCGATGGCAGTTGAGCGGGTCGCGCTCGGCGCACATCAGCACGACGCGGCTCCGCCCCGCCTCGTCGAGCATCGCCGCGACGCCCTCTTGAAAGCGCGGCGACGCCGCCATCTTTTCGTAGTCCGCCATCACGCCGGTGTAGAGCGACGGATCGCCCGGCCGTCCCCCAAGCGTCTCGCCCTTGAAGACGTAGCCGAGCCCCACCTCGGGCAGCCCGCTCTCCAGCCGTCCGCGATTGAAATGCGGCGCGTATTGCGAGACCGGGATCGAGCGCACGTCGACCACCGTCTTCCCGCCCGCCCCGCGGACCAGCTCCACGAACCGCGCGAGCGGATGGTTCGAATGCCCGATGGTGAGGATCGGTCCGGCCATGAGCCTTTGCTCCACTTCTCCTCCCCCTTGAGAGGGGGAGGTCCGTCAGCGCAGCTGACGGGGTGGGGGTAAGTGAACGTCCTTTGGTCGCGGTGACTTACCCCCACCGGCGCTTCGCGCCACCTCCCCCTTTCAGGGGGAGGAAGCCCTAGTTCTTCGCCCGCAGGTCCGGCGGCATCGCCTCGGCCACCAGCGCGGCGATCGCGTCGCCGAGCGAGGCCGACGTCTGGTCCTTCGCCCCGAGCCGCCGGATGCTCACGCTCGACTCCTCCGCCTCGCGCTTGCCGCACACCAGCATCACCGGGACCTTGGCCAGCGAGTGCTCGCGGACCTTGTAGTTGATCTTCTCGTTGCGGAGATCGATCGACGACCGGAGCCCGGCGGCGAGCAGCCTCGCATGCACCTCGTTGGCATAGGCGTCGGCGTCAGAGGTGATGGTCGCCACCACCACCTGCGTCGGCGCGAGCCACAGCGGGAAGTGCCCCGAGAAATGCTCGATCAGGATGCCGGTGAAACGCTCGAGCGAGCCGAAGATCGCCCGGTGCACCATCACCGGCGTCTTCTTCTCGCCGTCGCTGTCGATGTAGAACGCGCCGAACCGTTCAGGCAGGTTGAAATCGACCTGCGTGGTGCCGCACTGCCAGTCGCGGCCGATCGCGTCTCTGAGCACATACTCGAATTTCGGCCCGTAGAAGGCGCCCTCGCCGGGGTTGACGGAGGTCTTCACCTGGTTGCCCGAGCGCCGCTCGATCTCCTTGAGGAGGTCGCCCATGACCGCCTCGGCGCGGTCCCATGCCTCGTCGCTCCCGACCCGCTTCTCCGGCCGCGTGGAGAGCTTCACGACGAACTGCTCGAACCCGAAATCGTTGTAGGTCGAGAGGATGAAGTCGTTGATCTTCAAGCACTCTTCGGCGAACTGCTCCTCAGTGCAGAAGATGTGCGCGTCGTCCTGGGTGAAGCCGCGGACGCGCATCAGCCCGTGCATGGCGCCCGACGGCTCGTAGCGGTGCACCGTGCCGAACTCGCCGAGGCGGAGCGGCAGGTCGCGATACGATTTGAGGCCGTGCTTGTAGATCTGGATGTGGCCCGGGCAATTCATCGGCTTGAGGACGAACCAGCGCTTGTCCTCGGCCTCCTCGCCCGCCGACTGCGCCGCGAACATGTTCTCGCGGTACCAGTCCCAGTGGCCGGAGGTCTCCCACAGCGACTTGTCGAGGAGCTGGGGCGCGTTGACCTCCTGGTAGCCCTCGGGCTTCAGGCGCCGCCGCTCATAGGCGATGAGCTCCTGGAAGACCGTCCAGCCCTTGGGGTGCCAGAAAACGACGCCCGGCCCCTCCTCCTGGAAATGGAAGAGGTCCATCTCGCGCCCGAGGCGCCGATGGTCGCGCTTCTCCGCCTCCTCCAGCATCCTGAGGTAGTCGTCGAGCTGCTGCCTGGTCGTCCACGCCGTCCCGTAGATGCGGGTCAGCATCGGGTTCCGCGAGTCGCCGCGCCAGTAAGCGCCGGCCACCTTCATCAGCTTGAAGGCGTCGCCGATCTGGCCGGTGGAGACCATGTGCGGCCCGCGGCAGAGGTCGAACCATTCGCCCTGGTGATAGATCTTGAGCGGCTCGCCCGGCGGGATCGCGTCGACCAGCTCGACCTTGAACCGCTCACCCTTGTCGGCGAAGACCTTCTTGGCCTTCTCGCGGTCCCACGTCTCGACGGTGAAGGGCTGGTTGCGCTTGATGATCTCCCGCATCTTGGCCTCGATCGCGGGCAGATCGTCGAGCGTGAACGGCTCGTTCCGGAAGAAGTCGTAGTAGAACCCGTTCTCGATCACCGGCCCGATCGTGACCTGCGTGCCCGGATAGAGCTCCTGCACCGCCTCGGCCATGACATGCGCGGCGTCGTGCCGGATCAGCTCGAGCGAGCGCGGCTCGTCACGGGTGAGGATGCGGATCGTCCCGTCCTCGGTGATCGGCGCGGAAAGATCGACGAGCTTGTCGTTCAGCGTCGCCGCGGCGGCCTTCCTGGCGAGGAGGTTGGAGATGCTCTCCGCGACCGCGCGGGCCGTCGTGCCGGGCGCGAAATCATGGACGGAACCGTCGGGATAGGTGAGGTGGATCATGTCGGTCCTCCTGCTCACTCCTGCACACCAGCGCAGGTAAGCGGTTACGGCCAAGGCGGCCGCGGGCGGGAGATAGGACGACCAGTCCGGCAAGTCCAGCCGCGTCTTCGGGTCAATGTGGTCGCCCGTCCACCGGCCGTAGGTCCACGGCCGGTACCAGCGCGCGTCCCCCCGCAGCGTCTCCGGCACCGGATCGAACCCCGACGCCCCGTTCGGCCCGCAGCGCTGGATGCGCGCGAGCCCCATCCAGCTCCCGGCCCAGAGGCCGTGCCGGCGGATCGCCTCCTCCGTGTAGCTCGAGCAAGTCGGCAGATACCGGCACTGCCGCCCGATCAGCGGCGACAGCGTCCACTGGTAGAGCTTGATGAGGCCCACGCCGAGCCAGCCGGGCACCGTGCGCGGCGAAGGCAGCGCGTTCGTCGAGGCCGGGTGGTGATGATCGTGAGCCATCAGGGTGGAATATAGGTGCATTCCGGCGATCTTGCCGACTTCGAGCCATCGCGGCGCTTGGCGGCTCCGGCCCTGACCGGCTAAGAGCGCTCGCCACCCGACCGGATCGACTCGTGCCGCAGGCGATCGTTTTCCTTACCCATATCCTCAACCGCAGCATCCGGTCGCAATACGCCCGGCTGAAGCGCGAGGCGGCGCCTTACGCCAACACGTTCTTCTGCTACCACGCGAGCGCGCGGCCCGGACTCCCCGACTGGCTGTTCCAGGCCGACATCGTCGTCCGCCCCGCGGACGGCGAGCGCCTGCTGCCGGTGCGCGCCGCCGAGATGCGCGAGCGGGCGAAGACCAAGCGGGCCAAATATAATGGCGGCTTCCCCGACCTCGTCCTGATGCCCGTGCTCCACCATCCCGATCTCGCCGGCCACGACCCGGTCTGGATGGTCGAGTACGACGCCGACTTCGCCGGCGACTGGGGCGAATTTTTCCGTCGGGCCGAGGGCGTCCGTGCCGACCTCCTCACCGCCTACGTCAAGCGCCGCGCCGACGAGCCCGAGTGGGTCCCCTGGACCTGGTTCGCCCCGCCTGCCGGAATCCCCGAGGCGGAGCATCTCAGCGCCTTCAATCCGGTCGCCCGCTATTCGCGGCGCTTCATCGACACCTACCGCGCGGCGATCGCCACGGGCGAATGGGCCGGCCATACCGAGGCGCTCTATCCGACCATCGCCCGCCAGGCCGGGCTCGAGATCGTCGACCTCGGCGGCAAGGGCGAGTTCGTCCCGCCCGGCTGGGAGGAGCTGAACTACACAGGCCGCCTCTCCTCCGACCCGCGCGGCTCCTTCCGCTACCGCCCCGACATCGGCCAGCGCTACTTCCATCAGGACCCGGCGGCCTTTGCGCT
Organism: Bauldia sp.; assembly: GCA_020853895.1. Lineage (GTDB taxonomy): Bacteria > Pseudomonadota > Alphaproteobacteria > Rhizobiales > Kaistiaceae > JADYYB01. The sequence goes on along the minus strand of JADYYB010000130.1, from coordinate 2,893 downwards.
GCCGGGCAGGCTCCACCACCCGATCAAGGCGCCGAGCCCCCTCAACCTTCGCGTACGCTATCGGCCGCTGCGCCGCCGCTTTCGCGGATGGCTCCGCCGCCTTGGGAAGGGCCGGCGATGAAGGCGGTCGTCGTCAGCCTGCACCGCTCCGCCACGCGCAGCACGGTCGCCCATCTGCAGCAGCTCGGCCTCCGCACAACGCACTACATCACCCAGGACAGCAAGCGGGAGTTCCGGCGCGCGATTCTCGGCCGCGAGACCGACCTCGACCATGTCTTCTCCGTGATCGCGCCCGCTCTCGCCGGCTACGATGCGGCCGGCGACGTGCCGGTGCCGGTCCTCTACCGCCAGTTCGAGGCGCGCTATCCGGAGGCGAAGTTCCTGCTCGTGACGCGCGACCCGGCCGCCTGGGCGAAGTCGGTGCGCGAGCATATCGGCGCCCGCCCCTTCGCGGCGCCGGAGAAGGTGCAATACTGGCAATATTTCCCCAACCGGCCCGAGCGGATCGGCGACCTCACCGACGACCAGCTCGTCGCCATGTACTGGGAGCACACCGCGCGCGTGGAGGCTTACTTCAACGGGCGGCGCGAGAAGCTCGGCGTGTTCCCGATCGACGCGCCGGACGCCCCGCAGCGCATCGCCGCCTTCCTGGGCATCGACGGCAAGCGCCCCTTCCCGCATGTCCGCCACGACGAGAAGAAGCGCACCCCGCTCCGCCGCCTCGCCGAATCGGTCGCCCGGCGCCTCTTCCCGCGCTAGACCGAGATGAGGCCGGGTCGACTCGGGAGTATCTAACCTCCCCCTCGAGGGAGGTCGAAACCGCGCAGCGGTTTCGGGAGGGGGGCATCGCCCTTTCAACACGAACTGTGCCGGTGGGACCCTCGTTCCCTCCCCGAAGCTGCTCGGCCAAAGGCCTCGCACCTTCGACCTCCCCTCGAGGGGGAGGTTACCTCAATCTATGGCACGCTAGGCGGGCTCGCGCGCCGCCTGCGCCTTGCTGGCCGCCTCGACCACCGCCTCGAAGGCGAGCATGGTCGAGGCATGGCGGGCGCGGTATTCGCGCACAGGCTCGAGGAAGCTGAGCTCGGCGAATCGCCCCTCCGGCGGTGGGCCGTTCTCCTTCAGCATCCGCCGCAATTGGTCGCGGGCCTCGGTGAGCTCGCCGACGCTCGCCCCGACCACGTGCCGGGCAAGGATCGAGGCCGAGGCCTGGCCCAGCGCGCAGGCCTTCACCTCCTGCGCGAAATCGGTGACCCGGTCCCCGGAAACCGCCACATCCACGGTGATCGTCGAGCCGCAAAGCTTGGAATGCGCGGTGGCGCTGGCGTCGGGACGGTCGAGCCGTCCGAGGCGCGGAATATTGCCCGCGAAATCGAGGATGCGGGGATTGTAGAGGTCGTCAACCATGTCGAACGCTGGCCTGATCGGCGGGAGGCGGCCTTGGCAGGGCCGTCCGCATCCCCGATATAGGGAAAGAATTTCCCCCTCGCCACTCGGCGGCGCACACCCTTTGGTCGCCCCGAAGCGGTCGAACGCCTACTAGATACGACTTTCTCGGCTTACGGACGATCGATTTGATGGACGCCTACCGCGACAAGCCCGCCGCCACCCTCCCCACCCCGTCCGAGCCGGCCAGGATCGAGCGGCCAAGCCGCGAGGAGGCCGAGGAGGCCGTGCGCACGCTCATCTCCTGGGCGGGCGACGACCCCTCGCGGGGCGGTCTTATCGACACCCCCGCCCGGGTGGTTCGCGCCTATGACGAGATCCTGCGCGGCTACCGGGAGACGGCCGAGACCGCGCTCGACCGCACCTTCGACGATGTCGGCGGCTACGACGACATTGTGCTGGTGCGCGACATCCCGTTCTATTCGCTCTGCGAGCACCACATGCTGCCCTTCTTCGGCCGGGCGCATATCGGCTACTTCCCGACCGACAGGGTGGCCGGCCTCTCCAAGCTCGCGCGCGTGGTCGACGGCTTCGCCAAGCGCCTGCAGACCCAGGAGCGCCTCACCACCAATATCGTCGGGGCGCTCGAGACCGTGCTCGCCCCGCGCGGCGTGGCCGTGATGATCGAGGCCGAGCATATGTGCATGACCATGCGCGGCGTCTCCAAGCCCGGCGCGATGACGGTGACCACGCAGTTCACCGGCGCTTTCCGCGACGACACCTCCGAGCAGGCGCGTTTCCTGACCCTGCTTCGCGCTGGTGACGCGCGCTAGCTATCGACGATCGAAGCTGGTGTCAGCCCGATTTCCCGGGCCGCTGGCTTTGACCACGCGGCCGTATATCGTCTTGGTCCAGCCATTCTCCCAACCCTTGTTGTTGGCGATGAGGTAGTGCCTGGCGCCGCCCCGCTCGCGGATCTTGGTGATCTTGTGGGCGTCGATGAAGCGGCCCTTCACTTTGCAGAAGACGATGTCCCCGACGACATATTCGTCTTCGCGCTTGAACGTGCAGGTCGCTCCGCTGAACAGGATGGGCTGCATGGAGCTTCCGAAGCACCTCATCTTTCCGGTACCCGTCTTTTCTAGGTCCTCCATCAAGTGGAGGTACTTATTCCTCATGGATTTCCTTTGGTTTTGATTGCGTTTGAAGAATTGAGCCCGGCGGGCGCGGGGCCCTGCCCCGTCAATCGCGCATCGAGCAGGAACGGCGGCCCCGGCAGCCTCGCTCGCGCGGAGGCGTTGCCTTCTCGAAGGGGCCGTGTTCATGGATCGGCAGGATAGCACGACCACCGCACTCACCGCAGCACCGGGCTCCGCCCGCCTTCCACTGAGCAAAGACCGATGACCAAGCCCCTCTTCCCACCGCCCGGCGACAAGGAAGCCCTCGAGCACGGCACCGCCTTCACCCCGCGCTTCGACGCCGACGGCCTCATCGCCGCCATCGCCAG
>JADYYB010000129.1 GCA_020853895.1 Bauldia sp. | reverse complement strand
GATGCTGGCGCTCGTCCTTTTCCTGCTCGACCTCGTCATCCGCTACGCACCCGGGCTTTTGCGGCGGGGGCGGCGGACTGCCCCGGCGGCGGCATAGCAACCCGGCGAACGATCGGATAGGAGTGGCCCCCGGGAGGAGCGAGAATGAACAGAAGCGTCGAAGCACCCCTCCAGGGCGGCGAGCCCGGAACGCATGACAGCGCCGAGCTGCAGCGCCTCCTCGGCGCCCTCGGCGAGGCGCGGGCCGAGGTCGGGAAGGTCGTGCTCGGCCAGACCGAGGCGATCGACGAGCTGCTGATCGGCCTCGTCTGCGGCGGCCACGTGCTGCTCGAGGGCGCGCCGGGCGTCGGCAAGACGCTGCTGGTCAAGACGCTCGCGGTGGCGACCGGCCTCACCTTCTCGCGCATCCAGTTCACGCCCGACCTGATGCCGGCAGACATCACCGGGACGATGAGCCTCGTGCCCTCTGAGCGCGGCACGACCAGGACCGAGTTCCTGCCCGGGCCGGTGTTCACGCAGATCCTGCTCGCCGACGAGATCAACCGCTCGACGCCGAAGACGCAGTCGGCGCTTCTCGAGGCGATGCAGGAAGGGAGCGTCACCTACGCCGGCAAGAGCATGGAGCTGCCGCGGCCCTTCTTCGTGCTGGCGACGCAGAACCCGATCGAGATGGACGGCACCTACCGGCTGCCGGAGGCGCAGATCGACCGCTTCCTGTTCAAGACGCTGATCGGCTTCCCGACCAGGGACGTCCTCGACACGATCCTCGACGCCACCACCGGCAGCGAGCGGCCGGTCGCCTCGCAGGCGCTCTCGGCAGCCGACGTCCTCGAGCTGCAGAGCCTCGTCCGCGCCGTGCCGATCGCCTCCCATGTGCGTGGGGCGGTGGCGCAGTTCGTGGTCAGCACGCAGCCCGACAATCCAGACGCGCCGGCCGATGTGCGCCGCTATCTCCGCTTCGGCGTCAGCCCGCGCGGGGCGCAGGCGCTGGTGCTGGCGGCCAAGGGGCACGCCCTTCTCGAGGGGCGCTACAACGTCGCCTTCTCCGATCTCCGGGCCGTCCTCAAGCCTGCGCTCCGCCACCGTTTCCAGGTCAATTTCGAGGGCCAGGCGGACGGGGTGTCGGGCGAAGCGCTGCTCCTGAAACTCTTCGACGACGCGGTGCGGGATGCCAGGTGAGGCCGTCCCCCGCCCTTCTCCAGGAACTCTCGCGCTCGCGTCTTCTGGTCGGACACGCGGCGCCTAATTTCGGCACCGGCGAGCGGCGCTCGAAGCACAAGGGCAGCGGCATCGAGTTCGCCGACCATCGCGCCTACCAGTCGGGCGACGACCTCCGGCGCCTCGACCTGCAGCTGAAGGCGCGGCTCGGCGAGCACTTCATCCGCCAGTACAATCCCGACCAGCCGCTCGACGTCGCGATCCTCCTCGACGGCTCGCTGTCGATGGGGTTCGGCTTGCCGAGCAAGTTCGAGTTCGCGAAGGGCCTCGCCGCCGCGCTGGGTTTCGTCGCGCTCTCGGGCGGGGATCGCGTCCAGCTCGGCGTGCATGGCGGCGGCCAGCTGCGCTGGTCGGCCAGGATGCAGGGCGCGCGCGCGGCGGAGATTCTCTTCTCCTGGCTCGACGGCCACGCGCCGGCCGGCGCCGCCTCGTTCGGATCGGGGATCCGCGCGACGATCCCGCAGCTCCCGGCCGCGGGGCTCCTCGTGCTGATCAGCGACTGGTGGCTGCCGGACATCGCGGGCGAGCTCGTGCCGCTCAACGCGGCGCCGGGGATCGAGGTGCTCGCCATCCAGGTCGCCGCGCCCGAGGAGCTCGACCCGAGCCTTCTCGGAACGGGCGCGGCGCGGCTCTCGGACATGGAGTCGGGGCACGAGGTTGAGCTCTCGCTCGACCCGGACACGCTGCGCCGCTACGGCGAGGCGCTGAGCGAGCGGCGGGCGCTGATCCGGCAGAGTTTCCTCCGCATGCGCGGGCGCTTCGTCGAGCTCCGCACCGACGCCGGCCTCGAGCGCACGCTCCTCAAGGACTGGCGGCGGGCCGGACTCCTGACCTGACGCCAATCCCCCGTGGAGGGGACGACGCGCGCGTGGCGGCGCGGCAGACTGCGGCTGCTCGGAGACGCATCTGCCATGCGACCTCGCGCTGATTCATGACGCTTCCTGATGTTAACTTCCCCGGCATGGCCTCCTGTCCCGAGGTCATGCCGGGTCCTTTCGTGCCGGCGTCGGATCAGAACGGGAAATAGATCGACTGGATCGCCGCGACGAAGGCGACGAGCTCCGCCTGGTTCGAGGTGCCGGTCTTGGCGTAGGTGCGCTTGAGGTGGGTGCGGATCGTCTCGCGGGTCACATCGAGCTTGGCCGCGACGTCGTCGATGCCCCGCCCGAGATAGATCTGGGCGGCGACCTTGGCCTCGGCGTGGGTCAGCGGCCAGGTCTGGCGGAGGAGCGTGGTGACCTGGGGGGCGCGCATCTCGGGGTCGCAGACGATGACGATGGTGCGGGGCGTGGCGGGGCTCTGGAAGCAGTGCTGGCGGTCGAGCGCGAAGACGAGCGAGAAGAGCGGCAGCCTCCCCGCGCTGCGCGCAACGCTCCGCCACGCCGGCGCGGGCGCGTCCTCGGTGCGGCGAGCGACCTTGGCGGGTGCCGCCGCCTCCGGGCTCCAGATCGCCGGCGGACTCAGCATGCCGCCGCCGAGGCAGAGGCCGCTGTCAGCGTCCTGCAGCAGCTCGTCGGCGGCGGCGTTGGCGAAGACGACCTTGCCGTTCACGCCGAGCAGGAACACCGCCTGCCGGCCGGTCTTCGGCTCCGCGCCGCCGAGATAGATACGGTTCCGCGCGAGGGTGCGCGCGACTTCATGCGAGGCAAGGATGTGCGGCGAGAGATCGGCGAGGAGGCTTTCCGCCCGGTATCGATGCCCGGCCTCGCCCATCTCGCGCCGCATCGCATCGCAGGCTTCGCGGCTCTCCCTGGACAGGGCCAGGGCGAACAGGCGATGGCCATCTCCCTTCGGCACGAGTGTCTGGGCGGTAGCGCCCCGCCCGAAGGGAATCCAGTGGAACTCCGCGTCGGCGATGAGCGCTCCCTCGAGCAGCGGCGCGGGGTCGGGCGAGGCCTCCCCTTCCGGCGCCAGTGAGCCGAGGATGAAGCCGATCACCTGATCGATCGGGATTTTCGGCGAATGCCCGGCCGTGGGGACGAAGTCCGCCGCAGGGCCGCCGAAGAGCCAGATCCGGTTGCAGAGCGTGAGGCTGGCGATGTCTTCGGTGATCCGCCACCAGAGCGAGCGATCCAGCGACGCGGCATGGATCTTCCTCGTCAGTGCCGCCAGCGCGCTCATGGGTTCTCCCCCGCTCCCTCGCCCCTTTAGACCGCATCCGGCTCGTCCTTCAAGCGACCGGCCGGGGGCCGGCGCGGCGGGTCAACCCCACCCAGTTTGTGTCCCCCTACCGGGGGACGCTGAACCGGTGGCGAGCCGTCACTATCCTCGAAGCCGCCGCTACTCCCAGCAGCGGTCGCGTGGGGCCCAATTTGGCATCGGGGGATCGGTTGAAGGCGTGCGATCGAGTTCAGGCGGGACAGGCGACCCGGGGCTTTCGTCCTGCCTCCTCACGCAAGAGAGCCGGTGGAGAAGGGGCGCAGAGACGCTGCCGGTCCGCCGGGTGGGGGACGGACTGACAAATCGGAATGAGAACCCAGACGGGACACGAGGAAGGACATCGACGCTCGGGGCCGGAATGTCTGCCGGCTACCTGCGACGACGGCGAGAGGCGTGCCGGCCGAGCGTCACGGCCCCGCACGCCTCCGCTTCGCACGTCCCGCGCGCAGCTTCGGCTTCGGCGTGTTACGACTCGATCGCCGACCGGGTGGACCGTCCGCCAAGGCGGACAATCGGTCGGCGTTTCGTGCCGACGGCCGTGCACTTGGCCGGCGGAAAAAAGAGGTAGCCAGCAAGGGAGGAAAACGCATGGCACCGAACAGACGAGACTTTCTCAAGGGATCGGCTACAGCGGCCGGGGCGCTGGCGGTGGGGGCAGGAGGACTTGCGGCCCCCGCGCTCGCGCAGAACCGCTGGGCGCCCACCATGGAGCCGATCCTGGGCTACCCCGATCCGCGCGTGATCATCATGACGCCGCACACGCCCTCGCTCCGCCAGGGCATCGCGAAGGTCGAGCAGCTGGCCACCGGCTTCAATTTCGTCGAGGGACCGGTGTGGTTCGGCAACCACCGCTTCCTGGTCTTCAGCGACCTCGGCAACAACAAGCTGATGAAGTGGGACGAGCGGACCGGCGAGACGACCGTCTATTCCGAGAACGCCAATCACACCAACGGCAACACCAAGGACCGCCAGGGCCGCCTCATCAGCTGCCAGCAATTGCTGCGCCGCGTGGTCCGTTTCGAGCATGACGGCTCGGAGACGGTGATCGCCGACAGCTTCGAGGGCAAGCCCCTCAACTCGCCCAACGACGTGTGCGTGAAGTCGGACGGCACGATCTGGTTCACCGATCCGCCGAACGGCATCACCAACGACTACGAGGGACGGCGCGCCGACCAGGAGCAGGCCAACACCAACGTGTTCCGCGTCGACCCGGAGACCGGCGACATCACCGCGGTGATCACCGACATCCGGCCGAACGGCATCTGCTTCAACCACGACGAGACGATCCTCTACGTCACCCGCAGCCAGGCCGTGCCGACCCGTGTCATGGCCTACGACGTGGTCGAGAACGGCACGGCCGTCACCAACGGCCGCGTGTTCATCGAGCACGAGAACAGCAGCGTGGACGGCATGCGCTGCGACTGGAACGGCAATCTCTGGTGCAGCTGGGGCGCCGGCCCGGGCGAATCCGGCGTGCGCGTGTTCTCGCCGACCGCCGAGCCGCTGCTGCAGGTCGAGCTGCCCGAGCGGGCGGCCAACATCTGCTTCGGCGGACCGGTCGGCAACCGCATCTTCATGACCGCACAGCAGTCTGTCTACGCGCTCTACGTCGGCACCCGCGGGGCCACGTACTAACCCCTTGCCGGCCGGGGGAGGCACGCTTCTCCCCCGGCCGGAATAAGACTAATTCGCTGGGCGATCAGCGCGGACCGGAGCAAGTCAAACCATGCCTGGATCAACGCCGAAGAGTCCCGGCCTCCTCGCGAAGCCGCGCTTTTCGGCCGGGCGCCGGGTTCTCGCTCTCCTCGCTCCTGTCCTGAAGCGGTTCCCGACGGATCATCTTCGCCAGCGCCTCGGCGATCCATTTGGAATCAGCGCTCGCGGTGACGATAAATACTGTACAATTTCTACACTATTCGATCCTTCTATGGATCGCTAGAAGTATAAGACGTTGATTTATTTGACGATCCCGTGTTGACACAATTCGCCTTTTTGCTGACAGTCGGGAGCGGCCGCGGACCGTTCCCCTGCCGCCCTGCCTAAGAAGAAGAAACCGAGAGGGATGATGCCGGATTCGATCGATGACGGGGGGAAAGAGGCTCAATTCTGTTCGCGTTGCGTCGACCGGCGGTCGGTGCTGCAGGGCATCGCCGCGCTTGGCGTAGGCCTCGCCGCCGGCCCCGCTTTCGCGCAGGACCCCGCGAGCCTGCCGCCGCAGATCGGCGATGTGCTGGTGCCAGCCTATGGCGGGTCGACCACGCCGATCACGGTCGCCGACCTCACGCCCGCGGGCGGGCCGATCGAGGCCTATGCGATGGATCCGGCGAGCCAGGTGGTGCGGCGCCTCAGCGTCCTTAACCGGCTCATCGTCTTCCGCTTCGACCCCGCGGAGATGACCGCCGACGCGCAGGCGCGCGCCACCGGCGAGGGGGTCATCGCCTACACCATCATCTGCACGCATGCGGCGTGCGAGGCGAACGAGTGGCTCGCCGACCTGCAGGTCCTGCAGTGTCCCTGCCACTTCTCGCAATTCAATCCGCGGACCAAGGCGTCCGTGTACCAAGGACCGGCAGCGAGGCCCCTACCGTCGCTCGGCCTCAGATCAGAAAACGGAACCTTGATGGTTGCCGCGTCCTTCGACGGTCGTGTCGGAGGAGATGTCGACGGTTAGTGACGAAGACCAAACTCAACGTACGTCCGAGAAGGACTCAAGGGAGGTACTTGGCAATGACAAGTATTCGTCGTCTCACACTACTGACCAGCGCGGGGGTGATTGCGCTCTCCCTCGCCACGGGCGCGCATGCCCAGGCGCCAGCCGCCCCCGCAGCGCCGGCGGCCCCGCCCGCCGCGGCGGCTCCGCCCGCCGCTCCGCCGCCGATCACCATCCCCGACTACCAGCCGGTGACCCCGGAGATGCTGGCCAACCCGGCCGACGGCGACTGGCCGATGTACCGGCGCACCTATAACGGCTGGGGCTACAGCCCGCTCGACGAGATCAATGTCGAGAACGTCGCCAATCTCCGTCCGGCGTGGTCGATCGCGACCGGCCGCACCGAGGGCCACGAGGCCCCGCCGGTGGTCGTCAACGGCGTGATGTTCGCCGCCACGGCCGGCAACCAGGTGCTCGCCATCGACCCGGTCGCGGGCGACATCCTGTGGCGCTACGTGCGTCCGCTGCCCGAGGACATGCTCGGCTCGCATCCGACGAACCGCGGCGTCGGCGTCCTCGGCGACAAGGTCTATTTCGTCTCGCGCGACTCGATCCTCGTCGCGATCGACGCCAAGAGCGGCGCCGAGGTGTGGTCGGCCACGATGCAGGACTACCATCTGGGCTACTACTCCAACCTCGCCCCGCTCATCGCGGACGGCAAGGTGATGGTCGGGTCCTCGGGTGGCGAGCGCGGCATCCGCGGCTACGTCGCGGCCTACGACGCGGAGAGCGGCGAAGAGCTGTGGCGGACCTTCCTCGTTCCGGAGCCCGGACAGCCCGGCTCGGAGACCTGGCCGCAGAACGACGCCTGGAAGACCGGCGGCGCCTCGAGCTGGATCACCGGTCACTACGATGCGGAAGCCGGCCTCATCTACTGGGGCACCGGCAATGGCGGCCCGTGGATGGGCGACCAGCGGCCGGGCGACAATCTCTACGTCACCTCGGTGGTGGCGATGGACATCGAGACCGGCGAGATCAAGGGCCACTTCCAGTATCACCCCAACGACTCGTTCGACTGGGATGAGGTCGCGGCCCCGATCCTCGTCGACCTTCCCAACCAGCAGGGCCAGACCGTTCCCGGCCTCATCCATGCCGCCCGCGGCGGCGTGCTGTGGTTCCTCGAGCGCTCGCCCGACGGCCCGATCAGCTTCGTGCGCGGTCCGTCCTATGTCGAGACCAACTGGATCGGCAGCATGGATCCGACCACCGGCCGCATCGAGTACGCGGACGGCACCAAGCCCGGCACCGGCATCGCCGGCACGTTCTGCCCCTCCTTCTGGGGCGGCAAGGACTGGCCGCCGATCGCCTACAGCCCGGACACCAACTACGTCTACATCCCCGCCAACGAGAACCTCTGCACCGAGATGATCGGCGGCACGGTGGTCGAATACACCCCCGGCGCCTCCTTCACGCTCGGCACCCAGGGCAACCTCTCGCGCCTGTTCATCCGCGACGAGGCGGACGATCACATCGGCGAGGTGCAGGCCTGGAACGTTGCCACCGGCGAACGGGTGTGGACGGTCGAGTTCGCCTCGCAGAACTGGGGCCCGCTGCTCGCCACGGGCGGCGGTCTCGTGTTCGGCGGCGGCACCAATGACCGCATGTTCCGCGCCTTCAACGCGGAGACCGGCGACATCCTCTGGGAGCAGAAGCTGAACTCCGGCGTCATCGGCGTGCCCAGCACGTACACCGCCGGCGGGAAGCAGTACATCGCGGTCGAGGCCGGTTGGGGCATCGACGCGGCGGGCATGCAGACCCGCCTCTCGACGACCTATCCGGACCGCTTCACCCCGGCCCCGCGCCAGCCGCTCGGCGGCGTGATCTGGGCCTTCGAGCTGCCCGGCTAAGCCTCCGGCCAAGTCATGCTGCCGCTCCGGCCCCGGCCGGGGCGGCAGTTTCGTTTTCGGGCCCCAGTTCCCATCGCGAGGGTTCTTCGATGACGGGAAGGCGGACAGGGTCGGCTCTCCTCCTCGGCCTCGGCGTCGCGCTCTCCGCCGCGTCGCTCGCGCGGGCCGAACCGGTCACGGCCGAGCGGCTCCTCGGCGCCGCTAGCGAGCCGCAGAACTGGCTCCTGCCGCACGGCACCTACGACGCGCACCGCTATTCCGCGCTCGACCGCATCGACCGCTCCAACGTCTCGCGCCTCCGCGTGGTCTTCAGCCTGCCGCTCGGCGGGGCGCTGCAGGGCGGCGGCAATTACGTGGCGGCGCTGCCGGTCAATCCGCTCGTCGCCGACGGCTTTCTTTATCTCGTCGAGGGCTCGGGCAAGGTGCTCAAGATCGACGCGCGGCCGGGCGCTACGACGCGCATCGTCTGGGAGGTCGAGGCCGGCCAGGACAATCTCGATGCCTGGCTGCAGGCGCGACGCGGGCTGGCGCTGATCGACGACAAGGTGGTCTCGATCGCGTCCGACGGTTCGCTGCACTGGATCGATGCCAATTCCGGCGAGCTCGTCCAGTCGGTGCAAGTCGCCGATCCCTCGACCGGCTACTCGATCGCGGCGCCCCCGCTCGTGGTCGGCGACCGCATCATCGTCGGCGGGCACGGGGCCGACCGCGGGGCGCGCGGCCAGCTCGACGCGCTCGACGTCCGCACCGGCGCGCCGCTGTGGCGCGCCTATGCCGTGCCCGAGCCGGGCCAGCCCGGCGCGGAGACCTGGGCGGACTTCGCCGACGCATGGCGGCATGGCGGCGGCGGATTCTCGCAGACCGGCGCCTACGACGCCGAGACCGGCCTGACGGTGTGGAGCGCGGGGGCGCCCTTCCCGGTCGGCGATTCGCGGTTCCGGCCGGGGGCGGACGCCTTCGCGAACAGCGCGATCGCGGTCGACGTCGCGACCGGCGAGCGGCGCTGGAGCTTTCAGTACACGCCCGGCCCGTTCGAGGGCTTCTCCGAGGCGGGCCCGGTGCAGATCGTGCCCACCGAGGCGGGGCGCGCGGTCGCGCATTTCGCGCATAACGGCTCGTACTACGTGCTCGACCTCGAGACGGGCGCGTTCCGCACGGCGACGCCTTATCTGCCGGGCTCGACATGGACCGCAGGCATCGACCCGGCAACCGGCGCTGCGGTGGCGGCGGCCAGCGCGCCGGCTGCCGTTCCACAGGGCTGCCCGAACATCCGCAGCCTGCCCGAGTTCGCCTCGAGCTACAGCGCGCGGACGGGCCTCTCCTACGGCGCGGGGGCGGAGGGCTGCGACCTCGCCTTCCAGCCGGCGCGGACGGTCTCCAATTCCGGCTGGCGCGGCGCCTTCTACGCCGGCGCGGCGAGCGCCATCGGCAGCCTCGCCGCGGCCGATCCTTCGACCGGCGCGCTCATTGCCGAGCGGCGGCTGGACTTCCCGCTCCACGCCGGGATGCTGGCGACGGCCGGCGGGCTGGTCTTCACCACGACCGCCGACGGCACGCTGCATGCGCTGAACGACGAGAGCCTCGCGACAGTGTGGTCGATGCCCTTCGCCTCGCTGACCGCCTCCCCGCCGATCACCTTTGCGGTCGAGGGTGAGCAGTATCTGGCGGTGCTGGTGGGCGGCAATTCCTTCGTCGGCGCACTTTCCTACAAGCCGCCCGAGATGACGATCGTCCAGCCGCTCTTCGTCCTCGCCGTCCTGGGGCTGCGCTGATGCGCCGGCTAAGTGTCTGCCTCGCCGCCTCGGTTCTCGCGCTCGTCTCGACCAGCGGCACAGCGCTTGCGCAGGCGGAGCGGCTGGAGATCTGGGACCTCGCGCTGGGCATGAACGCCGCCGAGATTCCTAACCGGTTCGTCGACTATGCGTGCGGCACCAATGGCGGGCCGCCGTCGCGGCCGCTCCGGCACTTCTCCGATTTCGCGATGTGCCGGCCGGATGCGCGCGGGCTCTACGAGGTCTATTTCCGTTACGACGACGAGCAGGAATATGTCGCGCGCGCGCTCGAGCAGGCGGCGCTGATCCAGGCGTCCGCGGGAACCCGGGTCTACGGCTTCCCGGCGATCGTGACGGTGCTCTTCGATGCCGGAGGCGTCCTCCAGGGGATGCGCATCGTGACCGATCCGCGCGGCGTCCGGCCCGAGATCCGCGACGATTTCTGGGCGCTCGGCACGGTGCTCCGCCATCACTACGGCGCGGACGGATGGGCCTGCGCCGGCCTGCCGCTGGCCGAAGGCGAGCGCCCGGTCTCGACCTTCCTCGTCAAGGACCGCTGCACCAAATCGATCGACGGGGCCGAGCTTTCGGTCGAGCGGCGCTATCTGCAGCGCCGCGGGCAGGAGTTCATCGACGAGCGCACCGAGGCGGTCGTGCCCGAGGCCTTCGAGAGCCTCACGAGCTTCGAGATGATCGCCTCGGGCGTGGCGGCGCCCGTTCCCGTCGCGCCTCCGCCCTAGGCCGGCCCGAGCACCGCGTTGGCGAACTCGGTGCAGGTGAGGTTGGTCCCCTCGAGGCGGGCATTGCGGAGGTCGGCATTGACGAGCTGGGTCTCGGTGAAATCGACGCCGAGGAAATCGGTGTTGTAGGCGGCGACCTGGGTCAGGTCGGCGGCGACGAAGCTGGCGCGGACGAAGCCGCCATTGGTCAGCACGGCGCCGCGCAGATTGGCACGCTGGAAGTCCGATTCCTGGAAGTTGCCGAGCTGCAGATCGGCGCGCGTGAGGTCGGCGCCGGCGAAGGTCACGGAGCGGGCAAGCACGCTCGCGAGCGTGGCTCCGGCGAGGCGCGCCTGGCTGAGGCGCGCGCGCTGCAGGCGGGCGCCGGAGAGATCGGCGCGCACCAGCACCGCGCCGCTCATGTCGGCCTCGTAGAGGAGCGCGGCGGCGAGGCTGGCTTCGACGAGGCTGGCGCGCTTGAGGTCGGTGCGGTTGAGGTTGGCCTGGGTGAGAGTGGCGCCGTCGAGGAGCGCCCCGCCGAGCAGTGCGCGGTGCAGCGAGGCGCCGAAAAGGTTGGCGCCGCGGAGATCGGCGCCGGCGAGGTCGCGCCGCTGCAACTGCGTGCCGGCGAGCTCGCAGAGCGGGCAATCCTTGGTCGCGCCGGCGAGGAACGCCGTGGGATCGCCGGGCGTCACGCCCGAGAGATCGACCGGCGCGACGGCAATCGAGGCCGGCGTCGGCGAGACGGGCGGGCATTCGCGGACGATCGGCTGGGCGAGAGCCGGCGCGGTGCCGAGGAGGAGCGCCAATCCCATGCGCAGCGCGCAGGCCAAGTTCACGCGGGTACCCTCTTGCCAATATGCGTCCGACCTTATAGCCCGGCTCCGCCTCCGCGTGCCACGCAAGCAGCGCCGCCTCCCGCACCTTTCCCCGGGGCTTCTCCTTCAGGATTTCCACGCCATGTCTGTCGCCGCAGAAAGCCCCGCCGCTCCGGCATTCTGGTCGACCGCCGGGTTGGCCGAGGGTGCTCGCCTCGCCCTGCCGACGCTGCCGGTGCTGGGCGTGTTCGCGGCCGCCTTCGGCGTGGTCGCGGCGCAGAACGGGCTCAGCCTCACCGAGGCGGTGCTGATGAGCGCCTTCATGTTCGCCGGCGCCTCCCAGTTCGTCGCGGCCGACATCTGGACCCAGCCGATGACTGTGGCGGCGATCGTCACCCTGACCGTCGTGACGGCGACCGTGAACCTTCGCTTCGTGCTGATCAGCGCTTCGCTGCGGCCGTGGCTGGGCGGGGCGCCGGCGCTGCAGACCTACCCGGCGCTCTCGCTCCTCACCGAGCCGGGCTGGCTGATGTCGACGCGCTACCGCTCGGCCGGCGGCGGGGACATCGCCGTCCTCTTCGGCATCGGCCTCGTGACATGGGTCGTGTGGATCGCGGCGACCATTCCCGGGCACGTGGTCGGCACGCTGGTCGCCGATCCGCGGCAGTTCGGACTCGACCTGGTGATGCCGTGCTTCTTCACCGCGATGCTGATCCCGCTGTGGCGCGGGACGAGGCGGGCCATCCCGTGGGCGATCGCGGGCGTGGTCGCGCTCGCGGTGTCGTTCATCATCGAGGGGTGGTGGTTCATCGTCGCCGGGGCGACGGCGGGGAGCCTCTCGGCGGGGTTCATCGATGACTGACGGTTTTGCCATGAACCTCCTCGCCATCGCCGCGATGGGCCTCGCCACCTTCGCGATGCGCGCGGGCGGCTACTGGGTGATGGGCAAGGTGCCGATCACCCCGCGCGTCCGCCGCATGCTCGAGGCGCTGCCGGGCTCGATCGTGGTCGCGATCGTGCTGCCGATCATGGCGCGCGCCGGCCTTCCGGGCGTGCTCGCGATCGGCGCCGCGGCCGGCACGATGCTCGCCCTGCGCAAGGAACTGGTGGCCGTCGGCGCGGGCATGCTGGTCGCCGCGCTGAGCCGGCTGGCCGGGCTCTGAGCGCCGGCGCCGAGGGCGTTTCCTCAATCGTGGCAAGGCGATAGAGACGCCTTCGCTTCGCCACGAAGAAGGGCCACGCTCCCCCGGTCGAAGTCGGGAGGAGCTTCAATGGCGATCACTCGTCGTTCGGTCCTGGCAGGCGCCGCAGCCGGCGTGACGCTGAGCGCCCTCGCCCCCTACTCCGCCGCACGCGCGCAGGCGACGGGCCCCGTCCTCCCGGCGATCCGCGAGCGGACGACCTCCTTCCTCGACCGACTGGCGCCCGAGAAGGCGGCGCGGGCGCGCTTCGAGTTCGGCGACGCGACCTGGCGCGGCTGGGACTATTTCGGCAACAATCTCTTCAAGCCCGGCATTAGATTCGAGGAGATGGACGAAGCCGAGAGCGAGGCCGGCACCGAGCTCCTCACCGCCCTCCTCTCGCCCGCCGGCTTCGTCAAGGCGGAGCGCGTGCGCATCCTGCAGGACGTGCTGGCGCAGATGGGCGTGGGCGCGCCGGACCGGAACTCGGGGCGCTACTCGTTCGCCGTGTTCGGGACCCCCGGGCCGAATGCGGTGTGGGGCCTTCGCTTCGAGGGCCACCACCTCACCCTCTCCTGCACGCTGCAGGGCGACGAGGTAGTGTCGGTCACGCCCTCCTCGTTCTCGTGCAACCCCAACGACGTCAGCGTCGGCGTCACCGCCGGCACGACGGCCCTCGTCGAGGAGGAGGATCTCGCGCGGCGGCTCTTCGCCGATCTCACGCCAGCCCTCCAGGACGAGGCGCGGGTCGCCGATTCCGCCTATCGCAACATCTTCACCTTCGCCGGCCGCGAGGATCGCTTCCGGAGCCCGGACGGGGTCGCGGCGGCCGAGATGGTCCCGGCGCAGCAGGAGCTCCTGTGGCGGCTCGTCGATGCCTACGCGGTCGACCACTGGCCGGAGCCGCTGGCCGCGGCGCAGCGGGCGCGCGTCCGCGAGGGCGACCAGGCGGCCGTGCATTTCGCCTGGGCGGGCGGCAACACCGAAGGCACGCCGCTCTATTACCGGCTCAGCGGCGACAATTTCGTCATGGAGCTCGCGGCCGTGGATCCTGCGGCGCAGCATCTCCACACGATCTATCACGACAGCGAACGGACGCTCGGCCAGCACGTCGGCGGCTGACGCGTTTCTGCTATCCACCTGATTTCATGTTGTTTTCGGTATTCCGCGGAGAACCCTCCGGCGGCCGCCTCCGGTTGCCCCCAAGGCCGGGAAACGACGCGTTCATTGGGGATTCCCAAGGCAACGGATAGCGAAATCCTATTGTCATCCATTGGTTCTTTGAATATCAAAGACGGGCGGTATGCTTTCATTTGGGAGGGTTTGAAATGACGTCATTCGTGGGGGGCGCTGCAGCTCTCATCCTTGCGGCAATGCCGATGGCGGCCCTGGCCGAGGGCAATCTCGCCGCGCCGCCGGCCATCGATCTGGAGCTCAAGATCGGCGGCACCGCGCCGACGCTCGAGCCGACCCAGTTCGAGATCGTGACCGGCGACTACTACAGGCTGACGCTGACCAGCGACGGCGCGGAGGAGTTCATGTTCCGCGCGGACGATTTCCTCAGCAACATCCACATCCGGCTGCTGGTCATCTCCGGCATCGAAGTGCACATGCAGAACATGCTCTTCCGCGGCATCGAGTTTGACGAGGGCGGCTCGGCCTCTTTCACGTTCGTGGCGATCCGGCCGGGCGAATACGAGTTCACCGTGGGTGAGCAGGTCGGGAAGATCATCGTCCGCTGATGCAAGTCAGCAACAACTGAGAGCAATCTCGATTCTAACCTTACGCCCGGCCCTCCGCCGGGCGTTTTTATTAGCCGCCTGCATATTTCGTGAGCGTGATGCCTTTTCTATCGGCTTGCCCAAGGTCTTGATTCGGCTGCACCTTTCCCCCGCCTTTCCGCTGGGGACTTCGAAAAGACATCATGCAGAAGACATCTTTGCTCAAGGCGCTCGCCGTCGCCTCCATCGCCGTCGCCGCGCCCTCGATCGCCGTCGCGCAGGAGGGCGAGTCGCCGTTCAGCTGGGGGTTCGGCGCCGCGCTCACCACGGACTTCATCAGCCGCGGCATCACCCAGACGGATCACGGCATCGCCCTCCAGGGCTGGGGCGAGGTCGGCCTCTACGACTTCTACGTCAATGTCTGGGCGTCGAACGTCGACCTCCCGCCGGACGACATCGAGATCGACCTCGCGGTCGGCTGGCGTCCGACGCTCGGGCCGGTCGGGCTCGACATCGGCTATGTGCGCTACTTCTACCCGGACTCGGGTCTCAGCCTCGGCGAGATCTATTTGAAGGCCGGCGCCGATGTCAGCGAGCGGGTGCATATCGGCGGCGCGTTCTTCATCGACCCCGACAGCTCGGCGACCTATGTCGAGGGCAACGCCTCGGTCGCGCTGCCGCACGATTTCGGGATCTCGGGCGCGGTCGGCTTCGTCGACGGCAGCACCGATTGGACGGTGTGGAATGTCGGCGCGTTCTGGACCTGGAACGACAAGGTCACGATCGACGTGCGGTACTGGGACTCGACCCTCACCCCCGGCACGTGCCCCGGCATCGCCGCCGATTCCTGCGACGCGAGGGTCGTCGGCACGATTTCCTTCGCCTACTGAGCTCCAGCGGCCAGACCTCGGAACTCCGGCGCGCCCGTCGCGCCGGAGCTTTTCTTTGTGACGGCTAGGCGGCCTCTCGGCGGGGTTCGACGGCGAGGATGAGCCGCTCCAGGCGCTCGAGCGCCAGGGCCGGCCGCGGCTCGGTGAGGAGCGCGGCGCGGGCGTCGGGATCGACGGGCGTGTCGAGCGCCTCGAGATACCAGGCGAGATGCTTCCGCGCCGCCTTGGGGCCGACGAACGGGCCGTAGAGTTCGAGCATCGCCTCGTAGTGCCCGACGACGAGCGCCAGCAGCTCCTGCCCCGTCGGCGCCGGCGCCATCCCGCCGGTCGCCGCGAAGCGGGCGAGATGCCCGGGCAGCCAGGGACGGCCATAGGCGCCGCGCCCGACCATCACGCCGTCGGCGCCGGAGAGGCGCAGCATCGTCTCGAGTTGGGCCGCTCCGCCGAGGTCGCCGTTGGCGATGACCGGAATGGACACGGCTTCCTTCACGCGGCGGATCGCCGCCCAGTCGGCGGCGCCGCCGTAGAACTGGCAGCGCGTCCGGCCGTGGACGGTGAGGAGGCGCACCCCCGCCCGCTCGGCGCGCCGCGCCAGCTCGGGGGCGTTGAGCGAGCGGTCGTCCCAGCCGAGGCGCATCTTCAGGGTCACCGGGAGGCTCGTCGCGGCGACCGTCGCCTCGACGAGGCGCTCGGCATGGTCGAGGTCGCGCATCAGCGCCGAGCCGGAATAGCCGCCGGTCACCTTCTTGGCCGGGCAGCCCATGTTGATGTCGATGATATCGGCGCCGGAGGCGGTCGCGGCGCGGGCGCCTTCGGCCATCCAGCGGGCCTCGCGGCCGGCGAGCTGGATGACGTGCGGGCCGCCGCCGGCGCGCTCGGCGCGCATCCGGCTCTCGCTGTCGCCGGTGGCGAGGTGCTCGGAGGCGATCATCTCGGAGACGACGAGACCGGCGCCGAAGCGCAGCGCGATCGTCCGGAACGGCCGGTCGCTGACCCCCGACATCGGCGCCAGGAAGACGCGGTTGGGGATCCTCACCGGACCGATCGAGAGCGGGGAAGCGAGGACGGCAATAGGCGAATGGATAGGCGGCTCGATCATTGCCGGGACGCATACACCATTCCCGGCGGCCAACCAAAGAGGCGGCTGGCGATCGCGCCAAAACCGGACTGGCACTAGGTATTCGGCGGATACCTACAACTTGTTCCATCCGACCAAAGCTGAGGCGGAGCTGTCCTTTTAAGTAGTTCTCAGTACGAAAAGGATAATTGCCGGAGGGCCGTTAGGAAAAGACAAGGACCGCTGTGATCTAACTTTCGCGGTGATGTGCCGGCTGATCGGCACGAGCGGAGGAAAGATCATGAGACTCGCCTTGGTGGTGGGGGCTGGCGCGGCCCTCTTTGGACTCTCGGCGCCGGCCCTGGCGCAAAGCGCGCCGCCCCCGTCGATCTTCGACGTCGTCGAGGAGATCATCGCCCGCGTCTACGAGCCGACCCTCGAGCATCTCTATGACGGTGAGAAGACGGGGTACGAGGCCGCCGACCTCGTGAACGTCGAGGAGGAGGAAAGCAGCCAGGAGTTCCGCTGCAAGTTCCTCCAAGTCATCAACGCGACCCACACGCTCTGCCAGCGCCGCTAAGTATCGCCTTACTCAACTTCGTCCCACTAGCGGAACCGAGTATCGGCCCGCGTCAAAATGGAGAAACAGACATGAAGATCGCTCTTGCTCTTGGCACGGCCATCTTTGCCTTCGCCGCCGCCCCGGCGGTCGCCGCCCCGGCCTATGACGGCGCGTGGGGCGCCGCGCACGAGGTGCTCGGCCGCATGCTCGGGAGCTCGGAAAGCGTCTATTTCGGTGAGAACAAGGCGCGCGAGGCCGCCGACCTCGTCGACCTCGAGGAGGAGTCGACCGAGGAGACTTTCCGCTGCCGCTTCGCGCGGCTCATCTACGCCGAGCAGCAGTGCCTCAACTAGGCCGGTAGCCGCCATCGCCTGCCGGCAGAACGGCGGGCGCGCGCTTCGAAAAGGCCGCCTGCGGGCGGCCTTTCCTTTTGGCGGCCGGGCCGATGTCCTCGCCCTGTCGCTTTGGCCGGAAACCTGCTACCTGACGCCGGTTCGAGCGCGTAGCTCAGGTGGTAGAGCAGCGGACTTTTAATCTGCAGGTCCTGGGTTCGAGTCCCAGCGCGCTCACCAAGATCCCCCAAGACAGCAAACCTTCCCGTCCGCGGGCGTGCCTCCGCGAAACGCGTGGGAGTGTGGCGGGGAGGTCATAGTCAGACTGCGCGGCGTCTGCTGATGTCTCTTCTCGTCTTGCGGGAAGTTCAGAGACTGCCCGTTCCTTGAGGAGGGCAGCCATGCGCCGCGGATTGCGTCTTTCCCTTGCGTCGATTGTCATCGCCGCCGGCGGCCAAGCGGCCGCGCAGGAGGAGTTCGCCGGCCTCCCGCGCATCACCGGCCATGGGAGCCTATGGGGCGGGTTCGGGTCCGTCGCCAACAATTCCGGCGGGCAGGATCTCTGCATCGGTCCCGACTGCAGCAACACGTTCGACAGCGACACGCCGTTCCTGTTCGGCGGCGACCTCCAGATCGGCGGGCGATGGACGCCGCGCTTCTCCACGCAGCTCGATCTCCTCGGCCGGATCGGCGAGGACTGGTCGACCGACCCGCTGCTCGAGCCGGAGAAGCGCGACGGCTTCGCCGGCGGAACCGTCGGCCTCCATCTCTCGCTCCGCGACTATCGGAGCTTCCTCGTCGGCCCGTTCGGGGCGCTGACCGTCGGCTCGCTGATCGGTGCGCCCGATACCCCGCTTTCCGGCATGGCGGGCGTGGAGGCGATGCGCATCCTGGACCGCACCACGCTCTATCTCCAGGCCGGGTATTTCGATGCGCTCGACTATGACTCGTACAACTCCATCATCTTCGGCGACCTCTGGTTCGTGCGCGGCGTGGCCCGCCATTTCCCCGATCCCGACACGCGGCTGCAGATCGAGGCGATGTACGGCGAGGGGCGCGACCAGATCGAGTTCGACGACGGCACGGGCGGCGACCGTTTTCAGCTGGCGAGTTGGGGCGTGGAGATCGCGCGGCGCATCCGCGACACGCGTGTCTCGCTCTTCGCGGCCTATGACGGGCTCTATATGTTCGATCCTTACGAGACGATCGACGACGTGACGCCCGAGGATTCCGACACGCTGTTCCAGCACACGATGAGGCTCGGCATCCGCCTGCATTTCGGCGCCCGCACGCTCGCCGAGGAGAACGCCGCCGGCGCGAATCTCGACCTTCCCGAATTCACGCAGCCGCTCGCGCTCTACAAGCTCTTCGACGAATACAGCGAGGACTTCTAGCCGACCGGCGGAAGGTCGCCGCGCGCCCAGCCTTCGCGCGTCTCGGCGGCGAAGTCGGCGTAGCGGGCCGCTTCGATCGAGGCGCGGATGCCGGCCATCAGCGACTGGTAGTAGGCGAGATTGCTCCAGGTGAGGAGCATGGCGCCGAGCATCTCGTTCGCGCGGAGAAGGTGGTGCAAATAGGCGCGCGAGTAGTCGCGCGCGGCCGGGCAGGCGGACTGGGGATCGAGCGGGCGCGGGTCCTCGGCGTGGCGGGCGTTCTTGAGGTTGATCTTGCCGAAGCGCGTGTAGGCGAGGCCGTGGCGGCCGGCGCGGGTCGGCAGCACGCAGTCGAACATGTCGACGCCGCGCGCGACCGAGGCGAGGATGTCGTCGGGCGTGCCGACGCCCATCAGGTAGCGCGGCTTGTCGGCGGGAAGCTCGGGCACGGTGACCTCGAGCATCGCCAGCATCGTCGCCTGGGGCTCGCCGACGGCGAGGCCGCCCACGGCGTAGCCGTCGAAGTCCATCGCCCGCAGCGCGCTCGCCGAGGCGACTCTAAGGCGCGGGACGTCGCCGCCCTGCACGATGCCGAAGGCGGCGGGCCCCTCCCCGCTCCTGAAGGCGGCGAGCGAGCGCTCGGCCCAGCGCAGCGAGAGCTGCATCGCGGCCTCGATCTCGGCCTCGCTGCTCGGCAGCGGTACGAGATGGTCGAGCTGCATGCGGATGTCGGCGCCAAGGAGGCGCTGGATCTCCATCGAGCGCTCGGGCGTCAGCTCATGGGTCGAGCCGTCGATATGGGACTGGAAGACCACGCCGCGCTCGTCGATCTTCCGGAGCGCCGCCAGCGACATCACCTGGTAGCCGCCGGAGTCGGTGAGGATCGGATGCGGCCAGCGCGCGAAGCCGTGCAGGCCGCCGAGCCGCGCGACCCGCTCGGCGCCGGGGCGGAGCATCAGATGATAGGTGTTGCCGAGGATGATGTCGGTGCCGAGCGCGCGGACCTGGTCGAGATACATCGCCTTCACCGTGCCCGCCGTGCCGACCGGCATGAAGGCGGGCGTGCGGATCTCGCCGCGCGGGGTCGCGATCTCCCCGCGCCGCGCGCCGCCGTCGGTGGCGAGGAGACGGAAGGCGAACTTGCCGCTCATGCCGTTCCGGCCGGGTGAAGGAGGCAGGCGTCGCCGTAGGAATAGAAGCGGTAGCCGGCGGCGATCGCGTGGCGGTAGGCGGCGAGCATCGTCTCGCGCCCGCTGAAGGCGGCGACGAGCACGAAGAGCGTGGAGCGCGGCAGGTGGAAATTGGTGAGGAGGAGATCGACCGCGCGGAAGCGGTGCCCCGGCTTGATGAAGATGCTCGTCTCGCCGCTGAAGGGGAGGATGCGGCCGGCCTCGTCGACCGCGCTCTCGAGGAGGCGGAGCGAGGTCGTGCCGACGGCGACGATGCGCCCACCGCGGGCGCGGACCGCGTTCAGCGCCGCGGCAGTGTCGGCCGACACGCGGCCGAACTCGGCGTGCATGACGTGGTCCTCGAGGCGCTCGGTCTTCACGGGAAGGAAAGTGCCGGGGCCGACATGCAGCGTCACCTGGTGGCGCTCGACGCCGCGCGCCTGGAGGCGCGCGAGGAGATCGTCGGTGAAATGGAGGCCGGCGGTCGGGGCGGCGACGGCGCCCTCCTCCCGCGCGAAGACGGTCTGGTAGTCGTCGACATCCGCCGCGTCGGCCGGCCGGCGCGCCGAGATGTAGGGCGGGAGCGGCGGGACGCCGACCTCGGCGATCGCCGCGTCGAGCATCGAACCCTCGGCCGCGAAGGTCAGCACCACCTCGCCTTCGGTACGCTCGGTGACCGTCGCCTCGAGCGAGGCCGAGGCGTCGAGCGGGCTCACGAAATGGATGCGGTCCCCGGGGCGGAGGCGGCGCGCCGGACGGGCGAACGCCCGGAAGGCATCGCGCGTCTCGCGGTGGAAGAGCGTCACGGAGACCTCGACCGCGGGCGCATCCTCGCGCGTGCGCGTGCCGGCGAGTTCGGCCGGGACGACGCGGGTGTCGTTGAGGACCAGCGCGTCGCCAGGGCGAAGGAGCGCGGGAAGATCGCTCACCACGCGGTCGGCGAGCGTTCCGCCGGGGCCGACCTCGAGAAGGCGCGCGGAATCGCGCGGACGCGCCGGGCGAAGGGCGATGCGGTCGTCGGGCAGGTCGAAGTCGAAGAGGTCGAGGTCCACGCGCGCCCCGGAAAAACGGTCGAGCCCCGGAGATCATCCGGGGCCCGACCCGCATTCCATATTTCGCGGCTTGCGCCAATG
Source organism: Bauldia sp. (assembly GCA_020853895.1). Lineage (GTDB taxonomy): Bacteria > Pseudomonadota > Alphaproteobacteria > Rhizobiales > Kaistiaceae > JADYYB01. Next base: position 12,400 of record JADYYB010000129.1, on the reverse strand, counting down.
GCGGCCGTCACACCGGCCGCCAGGATGGCTACGCCGGCACGTCGGCGGCGATCTGCGCCCTGACGATACGGCCCGGGGCGCGCGGCGGCTCGCCGGGCGGGATCTGGTCGACGAACTCCATGCCTTCGACCACCTGGCCCCAGACCGTGTACTGGCCGTTCAGGAACGAGCCTTCGGCGAACATGATGAAGAACTGCGAGTTGGCCGAGTTGGGGTTCTGGGTGCGCGCCGCGCCGACCGTGCCGCGCACGAACGGCTCGTTGGTGAACTCGGCGTTGAGGTTGGGCTCGTTGGAGCCGCCCATGCCAGTGCCGGTCGGGTCGCCGGTCTGGGCCATGAAGCCGGGGATCACGCGGTGGAAGATGATGCCGTCGTAGAAGCCGGCGCGGACCAGCTTCTGGACCTGGGCGACATGGTTGGGCGCGAGGTCCGGGCGGAGCTGGATGACGACGCGACCCTGCTCGAGGTCGAGATAGAGGGTGTTCTCAGGGTCGAGGGTGGGCTGGGCCATCGCGGGCGCTCCGATCAAGATTGCGGTTAGAGTCGCCAGGACGGCGAAGAGACGTTGCATGGGTTTCTCCCTAGTGGGCGCCGACGGGTCGCGTCAGCCGCGCTTCTCGTTGAGCTTCTTGGCGACGTGGGCAGGCACGAAGGCCGACACGTCGCCGCCGAGAGCGGCCACTTGCCGGACAAGGCTGGTGGTAATGTGGCGGACGAGCGGGCTCGCGGGCAGGAAGACGGTGCGGAGGGCCGGCGCGAGGGCGGCGTTGATGCCGGCCATCTGCATCTCGTAGTCGAGGTCGGTGCCGTCGCGAAGGCCGCGGATGAGGATGGACGCGCCCGCTTCCCTGGCCGCGTCGACCACCAGGCCGTCGAAGGAGGTGACGCTGACCCGGCCGGCGTCCTTCGACCCGGCGATCGCCTTCTCGATCATCGCCTTCCGCTCGGCCACGGTGAAGCGCGGCGATTTCGCCGCGTTGATGCCGATCGCCACCACCACCTCGTCGGCGATGCCGAGGGCGGCGTCGAGGATGTCGAGGTGCCCGTTGGTGACCGGGTCGAAGGTCCCCGGGTAGAGCGCGGTCCGCTTCATGGCCTGGCCGGAAAATGGCGGGAGCGCTTCACTATCGCCTACGGCCCCGGCCCGCAAGCCGCCCGCCCGGACAAGCGTTCAGGAACCGTTCAGGCGCGGAAGTGTTGGTAACGGCAAGCAGAACCGGCAGACGGTTCGTCGGTAGCGAGTATGCGTCTCCTCTTTTTACAGCCTTGGACGGGGAACCCATGACTCTGTGGCTTCATTCGGTGATCTTCGCGGCCGCTTTGACTGCGGCCGGTATCGCGAGCGCCGCTGCTTACTATTCGATCAGCGAAACGACCGGCGCCAAGAGCGATAGACTGGTATGGGCCGACGATCGGCTTCCGGTCGACTATGTGACGGTCGAGGAGCGCGGCTCGGGCGTGTCGGTGCTGACGCGCGTCGCCGTACGATAGGGCTCTCCTGCGGGGATATAAAAATGCCGGCCCGAGGCCGGCATTTCGATTCTACGGGACGGCAGGGGGCGCGGGGCCGTCGTCGAGGACTTCCTCGCCGGTGTCGATGAGGCGCTCGACGCTGACCACCTTCTCGTCGTCGGCGGTCTTGAAGATGCGGACGCCCTGCGAGTTGCGGCCGACGATGCGGATGCGGTTGGCCTCCCCGCCGTCGACCGGGACGCGGATCACCTGGCCGGCGTCGGTGACCAGCATGATGTCGTCGGAATCCTCGACCGGGAAGGAGGCGACGAGGCGGCCGTTGCGGTCGTTGACGACCATCGCGCCGATGCCTTTGCCCCCGCGCCCGGTGGTCCGGTACTCGAAGGAGGAGGTGCGCTTGCCGTAGCCGCGCGCCGACACGGTGAGCACGAACTGCTCGGCCGCGCTCATCTCGGCGTAGCGCTCCGGGCTGAGGTCGCCGCCGGAGGCGGCGTCCTCGCCGCTCTCCTCGGCCGGCGCCTCCTCGGCCTCCGTCTCTCCGCGTACGGCGCGGCTCACCTTCAGATAGGCGACGCGCTCGTCCGCCGTGGCGTCGAAGTGGCGGAGGATCGACATCGAGATGAGCGTGTCGTCCGCGCCGAGATTGATGCCGCGGACGCCGGTCGAGTCGCGGCCCTTGAAGACACGCACGTCGGTCACCGGGAAGCGGATGCACTGCCCCTCGGCGGTGGTGAGGATCACGTCGTCGTTCTCGGTGCAGGTATAGACGCCGACGATGCCCTCGTTCTCCTCGAGCTTCATGGCGATCTTGCCGGCGCGGCTCACCTGGATGAAATCGCTCAGCTTGTTGCGGCGGACGGTGCCGCCGGTGGTCGCGAACATGACGTCGAGCGTGGCCCACTGCGCCTCGTCCTCGGGCAGCGGCATGATCGTGGTGATGCGCTCGTTCTCCTGCAGCGGCAGGAGGTTGACGAGCGCCTTGCCGCGGGCGTTGGGCGCCGACAGCGGCAAACGCCAGACCTTGAGCTTGTAGACGAGGCCGCGCGAGGAGAAGAAGAGCACCGGCGTGTGGGTGTTGGCGACGAACACGCGGGTGACGAAATCCTCCTCGCGCGTCGCCATGCCCGCCCGGCCCTTGCCGCCTCTCCGCTGCGCGCGGAAGGCGGCGAGCGGCACGCGCTTGACGTAGCCGGCGTGGGTCACGGTCACGACCATGTCCTCGCGCTGGATGAGGTCCTCGTCCTCGAAGTCGCCCTCGGCCTCGAGGATCTCAGTACGGCGCGGGGTGGCGAACTCGGTCTTGATGGCCGCGAGTTCGTCCTTGACGATGGCGAGGATCCGGGCGCGCGAGCGGAGGATGTCGAGGTAGTCGCGGATCGAATCGGCCAGCTCGCCGAGCTCCTTCGCGATCTCGTCGCGGCCGAGGCCGGTCAGGCGCTGAAGCCGGAGGTCGAGGATCGCGCGGGCCTGGGCGTCGGAAAGGCGGTAGGTGCCCTCCCCCGACGCGACCTGGTTGGGGTCGGCGATGAGCGCGATCAGCGGCTCCACATCGGACGCCGGCCAGGCGCGGGCCATAAGGCCTTCGCGGGCCGTGGAGGGGTCCGGCGCGTTGCGGATGAGGGCGATGACCTCGTCGATATTGGCGACGGCGATGGCGAGGCCGACCAACACGTGCGCGCGCTCGCGGGCGCGGACGAGCAGGAACTTGGTGCGCCGGCCGACCACTTCCTCGCGGAAGGAGACGAAGGCCTGCAGCATATCGCGCAGGCCCATCGTCTCGGGGCGCTGGCCGTTGAGCACCACGAAGTTGCAGCCGAAGGTCGTCTGCAGCGGCGAGAACCGGTAGAGCTGGTTGAGCACCACGTCGGCGACGGCGTCTCGCTTCAGCTCGACGACGACGCGCGTGCCGTGCCGGTTGGACTCGTCGCGAAGGTCGGCGACGCCCTCGATGCGCTTCTCGCGCACCAGATCGGCGATGCGCTCGACCATCGCGGCCTTGTTCACCTGGTAGGGAATCTCCGTGATGACCAGCGCCTCGCGGTCCTTGCGGAGCTGCTCGACGGCAACGCGTCCGCGCATCACGATGGAGCCGCGGCCGGTCTCATAGGCGAGACGAATGCCCGTGCGGCCGAGGATGATGCCGGCGGTTGGGAAGTCCGGGCCGGGGACGATCTCCATCAGCTGCTCGGCGGTGATCATCGGGTTGTCGATGACCGCGAAGCAGCCGTCGATGATCTCGCCGAGATTGTGCGAGGGGATGTTGGTCGCCATCGCCACCGCGATGCCGCCCGCGCCATTGACGAGAAGATTGGGGAAGCGCGCCGGCAGGACGATCGGCTCGCGCTCGGAGCCGTCGTAATTGTCCTGGAAGTCGACCGTTCCCTTGTCGATATCCTCCAGCAGCGAATGGGCGATCTTGGTGAGGCGGGCCTCGGTGTAGCGCATATGCGCCGGGGGGTCGCCGTCGACCGAGCCGAAATTGCCCTGGCCGTCGATGAGCTCCTCGCGCATCGAGAATTCCTGCGCCATGCGGACCAGCGCGTCGTACACGGGCTGGTCGCCATGCGGGTGATACTTACCGATGATGTCGCCGACGATGCGCGCCGACTTGCGGAACGCCTTGTTCCAGTCGAAGCCCTGCTCGTTCATGCCGTGGAGGATGCGGCGGTGCACGGGCTTCAGGCCGTCGCGCACGTCGGGAAGCGCGCGGCTCACGATCACGCTCATTGCGTAGTCGAGATAGGAGCGGCGCATCTCGTCGGTGATCGAGACCGGCTCGATGTCCGGTGTGCGCTCGGGGTCGTCCGGCCGGCGGGGCGGCGTCAAATCGGCCAAAGGCTCGTCCTTGGAATCAGCTGGGAAAGGCCCTTCAGATATAGGTTCTCCCGACGCTTCGGACAAGCCGAGCGGCAATATTTCCCCGCTGTAAAAGCCCTATCGGAACAATGGCTTAGAAGGGCTGCGGCGAGGTCTCCCGCGACGCGCGGGTGGCGAGGCTCGTTCCGCTTCGAATCCGACCAAGCTAGACTGGCCGGAGCGGGATCGAGGCGGCGCGAGGGGATCGATGCGGGAATACCTCCTCAATGCGTTCGTCACGCTGTTCGTGACGCTCGACCCGATCGGCCTCGCGCCGATCTTCGTGGTCGTCACCTCCGGGATGCGCGGCTGGCAAAGGCGGCGCGTCGCGCTGCTTGCGGCCAGCGTGGCGGCCGGTGTCCTGGTCGCCTTCGCGCTGCTCGGCGCGCAGCTGATCGGCTTCCTCGGCATCTCGCTGCCCGCCTTCCGCATCGCCGGCGGGCTGCTCCTCTTCTGGATCGCGTTCGAGATGGTGTTCGACCGGCGCAACATCCGCCGCTCGGAGGCCGCCGCGGCCGGCAGCGAGGACGAGGGGAACGTCGCCGTGTTCCCGCTCGCCGTGCCGCTGACGGCCGGGCCGGGCGCGATCTCGGCCACCATCCTCACCGCCTCGCGGGCGACGAGCTGGGTGGACATCGCCGGGCTGGTGGCGATCATCCTCGTGCTGGTGGCCGCCTGTGGGGCGATCTTCCTCCTCGCGGATCAGATCGAGCGGGCGCTCGGCCGCATCGGGCGGATCGTGGTCAGCCGGCTCCTCGGCATCCTGCTCGCCGCCCTCGCCGTGCAGTTCGCGCTGGATGGGCTGCTGGCCTTTCCGGGCTTGTTTGCTGCCCGCTAGCGCGGCTCAGGCGATAGGCGCCGAGCCCTAGTAGTCACAGTACGGATAACAGGAGTCGTGCGGCGGCTGGGCGTCCTGCGCATGATCCTCGTTGATGGCGTCGAGGCGGGAGATGAAGCCGTCGAGATCCTCGATGTCCATGAGGCGCGCGAGTGGCAGATTGCCGCCGAGGAAGTCGAGCATCACCGGCCAGGGGAACGGTCCCTCGACCTTGATCGGGTTCGGCGGAAGCGCCGGATGGATGAGATAGGCCGTGCCCGGATTGGGAAGGCTCAGCTCGCGCCCGTCGAGAAGGCGGATGGTGACCACGCCGTGGCTGTTCACGGCGAGGAGGCTGCCGTCGTCGAAGAGTCGCCACTCGAGCGTGGAGCCGAGCACGCCCATCGTGGCGACCGGCGTGACGATCGAATAATTGGTCGGTGCCTGCGAGCCGGTAATGAAGCGGAACGCGCCGCGCGTGGCTTCGATGACCACGCTGCCGGTGCCGCGGCTGGGATCGAAGACGAAGCGGTCGAGCGTGACTTCCGCCAAGGGACCTACGCTCAGCGTGGTCTGGTCGAGGAAGAGGAGCTGGGCGGTGCTCTCGGCCGCCGTCTGGATCACCTGGTTGGCGACCACGCCATCGCCGGGGTTCACCACGATCACCGTCGTGCCCTGCGGGCTGGTGACCTGGTTGCTGATCGCGGCGGCGATGCCGATGTTCTGGGCGCTCGCCGCGCCGGCGAAGGAGAAGCAGGCCGCGCCGGCAAGAAGAAACGCGGCGGGAAGCTTGATGAAGGCGGCTGTCATGGCGTGCCCGACCCCGTGAATCGAACGGACAGTATGTCAGATAAGGTGCCCGGCCAAGAAATGCTGTGACCGGCGGGCAACAGGTGCGCGCTCCTCGTCGTGAACCCATTCCCTGGTCCGTTGCAAAGAGTTAGCGCGGAATCTACGGTTTAAGCATCAAATCGGATTCGAAGGGTCGGGGCGTTATGCGGCGGACGGGTCGGCTTTGGCTGGGAACGGCCGCGGTTGCGTTGGCCTTGGCCTTGGGCGCGGGTCCGGCGGCGGCCGACGCGCTCTCCGACGCCTATGCCCTCGTCCTCGCCAACCCGACCGGCGCAGAGGCCAATCTGGCCTATGCAGCGGCAGCGGAGCAGGTCGGCGAATACGAGCGGGCGCTCGCGGCCTATGAGCGGGTGCTGATCAACTACCCCGACAACGCGGCCGCCCTGGCCGGACTGCAGCGCGTCCGCATGATCCTGCAGCCGCCGATCAACACCTTCTTCGTCGAGCTCGGCGAGCGGTGGGAGTCGAACCCGCTGCGCCTCGCACCGGGCTTCGACACCGACGCCGAGTGGATCAGCTTCGCCGACATCCGCTTCACCGACGAGCGCACGCTCGGGGAGGCGATGCGCTGGCGCACCGCGGCCTGGCTGCAGGGCGAGTTCCACTCCGAGAACCACGACATCCACTACGGCGAGATCGGCGTCCTCACCGGGCCGGTGCATCAGATCGGCACCGGGCTGACCGTCCACACCGCCGCGGGCGGCGTCGCCTCGTACTTCCAGGACCAGCTCTATTTCACCGAGCTGAACGGCTCGGCGACCTTCCGCTGGTTGCGCGACACCGCCGTGCAGTCGGTCCGCCTCCGCGCCGGCTATCGCTGGTACGGCGAGCCGTTCGTCACCGAGGACGGCTACTATCTCGACGCGATCGGCAATTTCGTCTTCGCCGACCTCCTCGGCGACAAGAGCGCGATCCTCCTCACGCCGTGGGTGCGCTACAGCAATATCGGCGGCTCGATCGCCGACTTCGCGGAATTCCCGGAGACGATCACCGCGCCGGGGCAGTACACCGAGGCGGGCGTGCGGGTCGGCATCGACTTCCCCGCCGGCGAGTCGGTCACGATCGGCGGGGGGCTCGCGGCGAGCTGGCGCTTCTTCGACACGCTCGCCGCGATGAGCACCGAGAAGCGGCAGGACCTCCTCCTGCAGCCGGACGCCTTCGTCAGCTTCAACGACATCTTCGGTGCCGACGGGCTCGATCTGAAGCTCGCCTATCGCTACCAGTGGCGCGACTCGAACTCGGACGAGTCCGATTTCAGCAGCCACCTCGCCTCGGTCTCGCTGATCTACAACCGCTGACGCCGGTCCTATTTCGAGGTGGCGGTGTAGCTGCCGTCCCAATCGGCCGGCGGCGGGTCGAGGCGCCAGCCCTCGATGCGCTCCTCGAAGAGCGCGCGGAACTCGCCGAGGCCCTTGCAGAGCTCGTGGCAGGTGGTGAGCGCCGCGGCCGCCACGTCCCAATTCCGCCCCCGATAGGCCGACCAGAAGCCGGCGTGCTCGGCGACGAGCCGCTCGCGCGAGCCCTCGATCTCGAGCGCGTCGAGGAGGGTGAAGATGCGGGCCGCCTCCGCTCTCCCCTTCACCCGCACGACGTCGAGCTCGAGGGCGGCGAGCTCGGGGACGCGCTTCATCGTCGCCTCGTGGATGACGATGGGCACGCCGTAGAGCTTGCAGAGGCCCTCGAGGCGCGAGGCGACGTTGACCTCGTCGCCGATCGCCGAGTAGTCGAAGCGCTGCACCGAGCCGAGATTGCCGACGCAGCAATCGCCGGTGTTGATGCCGACGCCGATCCGCACCTCGCCGATCGAGCGGCCGGCGGCGGCAAAGTCCTCGCGCCATTTGACGTTGAGCTTCCGCATCTCGGCGATCATCGCCAGCGCCGCGTGGACCGCGCGCTCGGGGTGCATCGGCTCGTCGAGCGGCGCGTTCCAGAACGCCATCACCGCGTCGCCCATGTATTTGTCGATCGTGCCGCGCTCCTTGAGGATGATCTCGCTCATCGGCGTCAGGAGGCCGTTGATGAACTGGGTGAGCTCGGTCGCGCTGAGCTGCTCGGAGATCGAAGTGAAGTTGCGGACGTCGGAGAAGAGCACGGTCAGCTCGCGGATCTCGCCGCCGAGCTTCAGCTTGTCCGGCCTGGCGATGATCTCGTCCACCACCACCGGCGAGACGTAGTAGGCGAAGGCGCGCCTGATCTCGCCGCGCTGCCGCTCGGTGGTGCGATAGATGTAGAGCGTGATCGCACCGGTGAGGGCGAGGAGCGCGAGCATGGGAAAGGTCGAGTCGAAGAGGAGCCCGGCGCGGTCGTAGAGCAACCAGCCGGCGACCGGCAGGGCGGCGGCGGTGGCGATGCCGAGGGTCGCGGCGAGGACTGCCGGAACGCGCGGGAAGAGCAGCATCAGCGCGAGGCCGAGGACGGCCGTCAGCCCAAGCTCCGCGCCGAGCCCATAGTCCGGCCGCGTGAGGAAACTGCCGCGGAGAATGTGCTCGATGGTCTGCGCGTGCACGTCGACGCCGGGAACGGAGTCCTGGAGGGGGGTCGCCCGGAGATCGTTGAGGCCCGCGGCGCTCGTCCCGATGAGGATGATGCGGCCAGCGATCTCCTCGGCCGGGGTCTCGCCCGCGAGGACGGACCAGGCGGGCAGGTAGCTCGCGGGATCGCTCTGACGGAACTTCAGCCACATCGATCCGTCGGGGTCGCTCGGGATCTCGGCGGCGCCGACGCGGATGGCGTTGAGGCCCTTGACCTGGCCGAACGCGGTCTGGCCGCTCGCGTTGGATCCGCGCAGCGTATAGGTGCTGGCGCCCTGCACGACGCGTAGCGCCTCGATCGGCAGCGAGGGAACGAAGGTGTCGTTGAAGCGGAGGATGAGGGGCGCGCGGCGCACGATCTGGTCGCGCTCGGGGAACCAGTTGATCGCCCCGAGGCCCGCGGCGGCCTCGTTCAGGATGGGGAGGTTGCTGGCGATGCCGGCGAAGGGCCGCATGAACGGCTTGGGGTCGTCGCCGGCGACCGCGAAGCCCCACCGGAATCCGGGCGGCTCGGTCGGCGAGTTGACGAGCGTGGCGGCGAGCACGGTGGGGAGCCGCCCGATAGCCTCGGCGAAAACCGCGTCGTTCGGCGGCTGGCCGTCCGACAGCGCGGTCAGCTCGGCGCCCATCTCGGGCGGGAGCCGCGAGGCCACCGCCTCGACCGAGAGGGGATCGGGCGAGGTGAAGAAGATGTCGAAGACGATCGCGGCCGCCCCCGCCTCGCGGAGCGTGTCGACGAGCTCGGCGTGGCGCGTCCGCGGCCACGGCCAGGGATGGACGCGGGCCAGCGTGTCCTCGTCGATGTCGACCACCCGCACCGGCAAATCGGGATCGGGCTGTTCCGGGCTCACGCGCTGGTAGGAGTCGAAGCCGATCAGGCGCAGCTGTGCGACGGGGAACGGGTCGGCGAAGCGGAGCGCGATGGCCGCCGCGATGATGCCGGCGGCGAGGAGGTAGGAGAGCGGGCCGAGTCTGGGGCGCATGCCGGAATGAGGAGTGCCGGACTTTCGCCCGCGCGGTCAATCGGCCGGGGAAGCGCCCGCCGCCGGTCAGGCCCCCGGTTCGGTCGACCGGCGCCGGGCGATACGGCTCACCGCCGAGGCGACGCGCTCGCTCAGCGACTGCGGCTCGGCGAGCCGAGCGACGGCCTGGTCGAGTTCCTGGGTACGGCGCGCGAGGAGCCCATCGAGCTTGGCCGACACTTTCGGGGACGTGGCGAGAAGCGCCTCGAAGGCCGTCTTGGTCACGCGGATGACGGTCAATTCGGTCTCTGCGGTCACCGTCGCGCGACGCCGGTCGCCGGTCAGCAACGCCATCTCGCCGACGAGGTCGCCGCGGCCGAGATGAGCCACCTCCCTGCTTCGGTGATGGCCCTCGTCATCGACCGAGACACGCACCTTGCCGTCCACGATGACGTACATCGCAGAGCCGAAATCGCCCGCGCTCATCAGGAGATAGCCGGCGGGAACGGTGAGCAGCTCGGCGCCGCCGGCGAGGATCGACAGCTCGTGGTCCTCGCACAGCTCGCGGAAGAACGGAGAGACGAGCAGAAGGTTCTGGTCGATCATGGCCGCCCCGGAAATGTTCCCGAAGTGTCCGCTGCGTGCGACCGGCGGTCAAGGGACCGCCCTCCGCGGAACGAGCCCTGCCTCCGGAAAGGCAGGGCCCGATTGCTGGAAGCGCGAGGCGCTCCTACTGGTGCTGCTTGCCGGCGCCCCTGCCGCGGTCCTGATCCATCTGGCCCGTGGCATGGTCGGGCTCGCGATCGTTGCGCGAGGCGTCCCGAGTATGGTCCGCCTTGGCGGGACGGCCCTCGCGGGCGCCGCCGAAGCGCGTATCGCCCTCGCGATCCTCGCGGTCGCGCTCGTTGCTGCGGGCGGCGTCGCGGTCGTTCCAGTTGTCCTGGCCCGGCCGGTCCGCGGTATCGCGCGCGCCGCGGTTCTCGTCGATGTTGCGCTGCGTGCCGACATCGTTGGCACGCTTGGCGGCATCGCCCGATTGGGTCTCGTTGAGGTGGCGGCGCTCGCCGGCATCCTCATGGCGCTTGCCCATCTTGGCGGCGTCTTCCTTGCCCGACTTCACGCCGCCATGTTGCGTATTGGGGTTCTGATTGGTCATGGTGCCTCCTTTGCCCGATCAACCCGGCGGCCACGTTGTTGGTTCCTAGAAGATTGAAAGACCTTGCGAATCAAATTTGAGCGAGATCGTGAAACCTGGCCTTCCGCGGCGGCGGTGAGGCGCCTGCAGGATCCGGCTTGCGCGTCCTCCTGACCGGGGCCAGCGGCCTCATCGGATCGGCCGTCCGGGCACGCCTCGAGGCCGACGGGCATAGCGTCGTGGCCGTCGTGCGCCGCGCTCGCGGGGCCGAGGGCGAGGTCGCGGTCGATCTCGCGCGGGCGACGGAGGCGAGCGCGTGGACGCCGCATCTCGAGGGCGTAGAGGCGGTCGTCAACTGCGCCGGCGTCCTGCAGGACGGGCCGGGCGAGTCGACCGAGCGCGTCCATCTCGCGGCCGTCGCGGCGCTCGCGGCGGCGTGCGAGGCGGGAGGCGTGCGCCGGTTCATCCAGGTGTCCGCGCTCGGCGCCGAGCGCGATCTCACGGCCTTCGCACGGACCAAGCACGCGGCCGAGAGCGCCCTCGCGGCAACCGGACTCGACTGGGTGGTCCTTCGCCCGGCGGTGGTGGTCGGACGCGCGGCCTATGGCGGGAGCGCCCTCTTCCGCGGCCTCGCCGCGCTGCCTGTGCTGCCGGAAGTGCGCGGCACGGCCGGGCTGCAGATCGTGCAACTCGACGATCTCGTCGCGGCGGTCGCGTTCTTCCTCAAGGAGGACGCGCCGGCGCGGCTCGTCCTCGACATGGTCGGGCCGCAGCGGCTCAGCGTCACCGAGGTGGTGCAGCATTACCGGCGATGGCTGCGGCTCCGGCCGGCGCGGACGCTGCCCGTCCCCGGCTGGCTGTGGCGGGCGATCTGCTTCGGCGGCGATCTCGTCCGCTGGTTCGGGTGGCGGGCGCCGCTCAACTCGACGCTCGCGCGCGAACTCGCCGCGGAGGCGACCGGCGACGTCGAGGCGCTCACGCGCGTGACCGGCATCGTTCCGCGCTCGCTCGGCCAGGCGCTTGCGGCCGAGCCGGCGTCGGTTCAGGAGCGCTGGTTCTCGCGGCTCTATCTGCTCAAACCCATCGTGCTCGGCGTCCTGGCGCTCTTCTGGGCGACCAGCGGGCTGATCGGCGTCGGTCCGGGCCTCTGGCAGGCCGAGGCGCTGCTGCGCGTGGCGGGGTTCGACGATTTCGCCGTGCCGGCGGCCATCGCGGCCGGGCTCCTCGACGTCGCGGTCGGCGTTGGCATCCTCTTCCGCCGCTCGGCGTGGGGCGCGCTCGTTCTCGGCTTCTGGGTCTCCATCCTCTACCTCGCGGGCGGGACGGTGCTGCTGCCCTCGCTGTGGGCCGACCCGCTCGGGCCGTTCGTGAAGGTGCTCCCGATCCTCGCCCTCCACGCGATCGCGCTCGCCACCCTCCCCGACCGATGATCCTCGACCTCACGCTTCGCTATCTGCACATCGTCGGCGCTGTCGTGCTGCTCGGGACCGGCGCGGGGATCGCGTTCTTCATGATGATGGCGCATCGGACCGGGAGCGCCGCGACGGTCGCTGCGGTCGCCCGGATCGTCGTCGTCGCCGACTATCTCTTCACCGCGACCGCCGTCGTCCTCCAGCCGGTGACCGGCGTGCTCCTCGCCTGGCGGCTCGGCTACGCGCTGAGCGAGGCGTGGATCGTCGCCTCGACGATCCTCTACGTCGTCACCGGGCTCTTCTGGCTGCCGGTGGTGTGGATGCAGGCGCGGATGCGGGACCTCGCCGCGGCCGCGGCGGCG
>JADYYB010000128.1 GCA_020853895.1 Bauldia sp. | reverse complement strand
CGCAGGTGACGTAGACGTCGGGCAGGAAGTGCATCTCGATCTTGATGACCCCGTCGCCCTGGCAGGTCTCGCAGCGCCCGCCCTTGACGTTGAACGAGAAGCGGCCCGGGCCGTAGCCGCGCGCCTTCGCTTCGGGCAGGCCCGAGAACCATTCGCGGATGGTGGTGAAGGCGCCGACATAGGTGGCCGGGTTCGAGCGCGGCGTGCGGCCGATCGGCGACTGGTCGATGTCGATGACCTTGTCGAGATGCTCGAGCCCGTCGAGCCGGTCGAAGGGCGCGGGGTTCTCGCGCGCCCCGTTGAGGCGGCGGGCGACGGCCTTGTAGACCGTGTCGATCAGAAGGGTCGACTTGCCGCCGCCGGATACGCCGGTGATGCAGGTGAAGGTGCCGAGCGGGATGTCGGCGCTGACGTTGCGGAGGTTGTTGCCGGTCGCGCCCTTGACCGAGAGCGAGCGGCCTTTCCGAGGCTTCCGGCGCATCTCGGGCAGGGGCACGGCGAGCTCGCCGGAGAGATACTGGCCGGTCAGCGATTTCGGGTTCGCGACGATCTCCGCCGGCGTGCCTGCGGCGATGATCTGGCCGCCATGGATGCCGGCGGCAGGACCGACGTCGATGACGTGGTCGGCGGCCATGATGGCGTCCTCGTCGTGCTCGACGACGAGAACGGTGTTGCCGAGGTCGCGGAGGTGCTTCAGCGTCTCCAGCAGCCGGCCGTTGTCGCGCTGGTGGAGGCCGATCGAGGGCTCGTCGAGCACGTAGAGGACGCCGGTGAGGCCGGAGCCGATCTGCGAGGCGAGGCGGATGCGCTGGCTCTCGCCGCCCGACAGCGTCGCCGAGTGGCGGGAGAGGGTCAGGTAGTCGAGGCCGACATCGACCAGGAATTTCAGCCGGGCGCGGATCTCCTTCAGGATGCGCGAGGCGATCTCGTTCTGGTTGGCGGTCAGCTGGGGCGGGAGCTCGGCGAACCAGTCGTTGCCGCGGCGGATCGACATGTCGGCGACCTCGCCGATATGGAGGCCGGCGATCTTCACGGCGAGCGCCTCCGGCTTGAGGCGGTAGCCGAGGCAGGAGCGGCAGGGCGTCGAGGACTGGTAGCGCTCGATCTCCTCGCGCATCCACGCGGAGTCGGTCTCCTTCCAGCGCCGCTCGAGATTGCGCACCACGCCCTCGAAGGGCCGGGTGACGCGATATTTCCGGAGGCCGTCGTCGAAGGCGAACTCGATGCCGTCCTCCCCGCTGCCGAAGAGGATGACGTTGCGCACGGTCTCGGAGAGATCGCGCCACGGCATGGTCAGGCTGAAATGATAGTGCTTGGCGAGGGAGTCGAGTGTCTGGGTCTGGAACGAGGACGGCGTCTTGGCCCAGGCGGCGATGGCGCCCTCGGAGAGGCTGAGGCTGTCGTCGGGCACGACCAGCGCCGGGTCGACTTCCTTCTCCGAGCCGAGCCCGTCGCAGACCGGGCAGGCGCCGTAGGGGTTGTTGAAAGAGAAGAGGCGCGGCTCGATCTCCGGGATGGTGAAGCCGGAGACCGGGCAGGCGAACTTCTCGGAGAAGATGATGCGCCGGGGGCCGTCGCTCTTTTCTCCCTCCCCTGAAAGGGGAGGGTCCGAGCCGCGCAGCGGCTCGGGGGAGGGGTCACCCTTGGCCGCACTCACCCCCACCCGAAGCGCTGCGCGCTTCGACCTCCCCCTTTCAGGGGGAGGAGAGGCAGCGGGCGGCGCGTCGGCGAACTCGGCGATGGCGATGCCGTCGGCGAGTTCGAGCGCGGTCTGGAAGGAGTCGGCGAGGCGCGTGGCGATGTCCGGGCGGACGACGATGCGGTCGACCACCACGTCGATGTCGTGCTTGAGCTTCTTGTCGAGATGGGGCGCGGCGGAGATCTCGTGGAACGCGCCGTCGATCTTCACGCGCTGGAAGCCGCGCTTGACGAGGTCGGCGAGCTCCTTGCGGTACTCGCCCTTCCGGCCGCGGATGATCGGCGCCAGCAGATAGAGCCGCGTGCCCTCGGGCAGCGCCATCACCCGGTCGACCATCTGGCTCACGGTCTGGCTCTCGATCGGGAGGCCGGTGGCCGGCGAGTAGGGGATGCCGACCCTGGCGTAGAGAAGACGGAGGTAGTCGTAGATCTCGGTGACCGTGCCGACGGTCGAGCGCGGGTTGCGCGAGGTGGTGCGCTGCTCGATCGAGATCGCCGGCGAGAGGCCGTCGATCTGGTCGACGTCCGGCTTCTGCATCATCTCGAGGAACTGGCGGGCGTAGGCCGAGAGGCTCTCGACATAGCGGCGCTGGCCCTCGGCGTAGATCGTGTCGAAGGCGAGGGAGGATTTCCCAGACCCCGACAGGCCGGTGATGACCGTCAGGCTGTCGCGCGGGATGTCGACGTCGATGTTCTTGAGATTGTGCTCGCGGGCGCCGCGGATCGAAATCGACTTCTGCATGGGACCACAGATTGAGCGGAGCCGGACGGGTGGTAAGGCGCGACTCGCGCCATCGGACAGCATGGAACGAAAGATGAACGCCGACCCGCGCCCGTGTCAATCACGCGACGACGCCGGACCGGTACGAGGCTGGCGTTTTGGGCTTGGGACGGACGCCCAAGGTAGGTATCCACGGCACCTTGCGCAACCGGGAAGGTCATCGTGGCGGGACGGGAGAAGAGGCCGGCGTTCGATTTCGAGCCATGGCTCCGGCGGTGGGGGCTGGCGGCGGACGGGGCGCCGATCGTCACGCCGGCCTCCGACCTCCTGCCGGTGCGGCAGGGAGAGGAGCCGGCCATGCTCAAGGTCGCGCACGAGGAAGAGGAGCGCTGGGGCTGGCTGGTGCTCGAGTGGTGGGATGGAGAGGGCGCGGTGCGGGTCCTCGCCCGTGAGGGCGACACCGTGCTCCTCGAGCGAGCGACGGGGTCGCGGTCGCTCGTCGCGATGGCCGCCGAGGGCGAGGACGAGGAGGCGACACGGATCATCTGCGCGGCGGCGGCCGTGCTGCATCGGCGAGGGAAAGCGCCGCCGCCCGACCTCGTGCCGCTCGCGGCGTGGTTCGCGCCGCTGACCGGGCGGGCCGACCGGCCGGGCGTGCTCGGCGAGGCGGCGCGGACCGCACGCAAGCTGCTCGCCGATCCGCGCGAGGTCGTGGTGCTGCACGGCGACCTGCACCATGGCAATATCCTCGACGGCGCGGCGCGGGGCTGGCTGGCGATCGATCCGAAGCGGCTCATCGGCGAGCGCGGGTTCGACTTCGCCAACCTCATGCGCAACCCGTTCGAGCTCGGCATCGCCACGGCGCCGGCGCGGTTCCGCGCCCAGGCGGAGATCATCGCCGACGCTGCCGGCCTCGAGCGGACACGCCTCCTCGAATGGACGCTCGCCTTTGCCGGGCTCTCGGCGGTGTGGATCCTCGACGACGGCGAGGAGCCGGAGGCCGACTTGGCGGTGGCGGAACTCGCCGCGGCGCTCCTCGCCGAAGGGTGAGGATCGGGCGAGACGCGCGGCCCGCGGCGACGTACAAGGTTGGGCCGCCGCCCACCGACGCGCCTTTCCGGGCCGGCTTGGCTTCCCCCGTGGATCGGGACGGCTGATGCGCTTCCTCAACCGGCGGCCGGACCCGGCGCCGTCCTCGTTCCTCTGGTCGAAGGGCTATCCGAGCCTTTGCGACGTGGCCGGGCCGGAAGGCTATTGGCGCGCGCGCACCGAGACTTGCCAGCCGGCATCGTTCTTCCGCGAGCATTTCAGCGATGCGCACGGGCTCGTCTGGGTGCGGCTCAGCACGCAGTCGCGGGACGGGAAGAAGTGCGACCTCGACCATTTCGTCGAGGGCGCGCTGCCGACGATCCGGCAGCCATTCGCGCTCCTGACGACCGACGGCGACGTCTTGGTGCCCTCGGGCCTCGCCACGGCGACCGTGGACGCGCTGCTCGCCTCGCCGTGGCTGGTCGCCTGGCACACGCAGAACCACGACGGACACGCGGACCCGCGCTTCCGGCCGCTGCCGATCGGCCTCGACTTCCATTCCGGGCGCGAGCCGCCGGTCAGTCCCGCCGCACTGGCGTCCCTCCTGGGCCGGCTCCGCGACCGGCGCCCGCTGCTGGACCGGCAGAGTCTCCGGGTGTTCACCGACTTCAACAAGCGCAGGAATGCGCCGATCCGCCGGGAGGCGGTAGCGGCGCTGCGCGGCTGTCCGCATGTCGATTTCCTGCGCTCGACGCTCTCGCAGGCGGCGATCTGGGGGAAATATGCGCGCTACCCGTTCGTGCTGAGCGCGCCGGGCAACGGGCTCGACTGCCACCGGACCT
>JADYYB010000127.1 GCA_020853895.1 Bauldia sp. | reverse complement strand
TTCGGCTTCCTCGCGCGCGACTACTGGTCGGCGCTCTTCTTCGCCAGCCTCTCCGGCCTCGCGCAGGGCGGGGTCTATACGCCGCTGGTGATGCTCTTCTCCGAGCACGCGCCGCCGGCGCGGCGCGGGGCGGCGATGGGCGCGCTGATCGCCTCGACCTCGTTCGGCTATGCGGGGTCGCTCGCGCTCGCGAGCGTCGGCATGGCCGTGGGCGGGTGGCCGATGGCCTTCCTCCTCACCGGCCTCGCCCCGACGGTGGGCGCGGCGATCCTCATCTTCGCGCTGCGTGGCACCACCAACATCATCCACCCGCGCATCGGGGCGACGAATATCTGGCACGAGCTGGCGGTGAACCGCTCCTCGCGGCTCCTCGTCGGCGGGTACATCGCGCATAACTGGGAGCTGGTCGGCGGGTGGGCGTGGCTGCCGGCGGTGATCGGGGCGAGTCTCACGCTCTCGGGCGCGGCGTCGGAGCTCGCGGCGATCAGCGGCGCGGGGCTCAGCGCCGCGATGCACCTCACCGGTGCCGCGGCGTCGTTCAGCATGGGGCGGCTCTCCGACCATGTCGGGCGGAAGGCGGTGCTGGTCGGCGTGGCGGCGATCGGGGCGGCGCTGTCGCTGGCGCTCGGCTGGGCGGTGGTGCTGCCGCCGCTGGTCATCATCCTCCTCGGCTTCGCCTATGCGTTCTCCACGCTCGGCGACTCGCCGGTGCTGTCGATCGCGCTCGCCGAGAGCGTGTCGCGCGGCTATCTCGGCGTGGTGCTCGCCTACCGCTCGCTGATCGGCTTCGCAGCCGGGGCGCTGGCCCCGCTCGCCGCCGGCGCGGCGATGGACGGGGCGCGGGCGGGGGGAGCGAGCATGGTCGTGGAATGGGGCGCGGGGTTCACGGTGCTCGGCGTCGGCGGCGTCCTGGCGGTCGTGGCGGCCGCGCGCCTGCCTAGGGATCGGAGCCGACGCCAGCCGGCGCATCGGCCGGCTTCCTGAACCGCTCGGTCGGCTTGCTGATCGTCACCAGCTCCTCGGCCGCGGTCGGGTGAAGCGCGACGGTCTGATCGAAATCGGCCTTGGTGGCGTTCATCTTCACCGCGATCGCGGCGAGCTGGACCATCTCGGCCGCGCCGGGGCCGACGATATGCACGCCGACCACGCGGTCGGTCCTGGCGTCGACGACGAGCTTCATCAGCGTCTTCTCCTTCCGCCCCGAAAGCGTGTTCATCAGCGGGGTGAAGAAGGTGCGGTAGATGTCGACCGCGTGGAGGGTCGCCTTGGCGTCCTCCTCGGTGAGGCCGACGCTGGCGAGCTCGGGCTCCGCGAAGACCGCCGTCGGCACGTTGCGGTGGTCCGCCCGCCGGGGCTTGCCGCCGAAGAGCGTATCGGCGACGGCGTGCCCCTCGCGGATCGCGACCGGCGTCAGGTTGAGGCGGTTGGTGACGTCGCCCACGGCGAAGATGTTCTCCACGCTCGAGCGCGAGTCCTCGTCGACCACGATCGCGCCATAGGCGTCGAGATCGACGCCGGCCTCGACCAGGCCGAAGCCGAGCGTGTTGGGCACGCGGCCGATGGCGAAAAGGATCTGGTCGACCTCCAGGGTGCGCGCCGAGGTCTCGGCGACGAGCCTGTCGCCGCGCTTCTCGATCGAGGTGAAGAACTCGCCGGTGTGGATGTCGATGCCGCGCTCGGCCATCGCGTTGTGCATCACGTTGCGGCACTCGTTGTCGAAGCCGCGCAGGATCTCGAGGCCGCGATGGATCAGCGTGGTCTTCACGCCGAGCCCGGTCATGATCGAGGCGAACTCGACCGCGACATAGCCGCCGCCGGCGATGGCCAGGCTCCTGGGCAGCGCCGGCAGGTCGAAGATCTCGTTCGAGGTGATGGCGTGCTCGATGCCGGGGATCGTCGGGTCGAGACGGGGATGGCCGCCGGTCGCGACCATGATGTAGCGGGTGGTGACGGTGCGCCCTTCCGCGACGATGCGGATGGTGTGGGAGTCGAGGATCTCGGCGCGCGAGTAGAAGATCGAGGCGCCCGACGTATTCAGGTTGCGGACATAGGCGTCGCTCTGGCGCTGGATCTCGCGGTCCTTGTTGGCGACCAGAGTCGGCCAGTCGAAGCGCGGCGAGCCGGGGTCCCAGCCGAAGCCGACCGCGTCCTCGAAGGCGTCGGCGAATCGGGCGGCGTAGAGGAAGAGCTTCTTGGGCACGCAGCCGCGGATCACGCAGGTGCCGCCGACCCGGTACTCCTCGGCGAGGGCGACCCTGGCGCCGTGGCTCGCGGCAATGCGGGCGGCGCGCACACCGCCCGATCCGCCGCCGATCACGAACAGGTCGAAATCGTAGGCGGCGGTCATCTTCGTCCCTGCGATGCGTAGAGGCGGCGCGCGGCGTTCAGAGCTGGATGCCGCGGCTCTGCAATTCGGCCACCGTGCGCTGCAGGAGCTCCTCGCCGAGGCGCTCGGCCCAGGTCTGCGCCGCCTGGTTGGAGCTCTCGATCATCTGCGGGCCGAGCTCGGAGAGCTTGCGGCCGGCCGGGCTCTGGAAGAAGGCGGCGATGGCGGTCAGTTCCTCCTCGGTGAAGGCGCGCGCCCAGATGCGGGCGAGATCGTTGTTGAGGTCCGAGCGCCGCGCGGCGAGCTGCAGGCCGACATCCATCGAGGCGGCCGAGATCTCCTTGTAGAGATCGAGGCGCTGCAGGGTGAGCCGGCCGGCGACCTCGCCGACGAGGCGCGGCAGGATGCCGTTGAAGTCCTCGAAGGCGGGCTGGGCGGCGATCACCGCGAGCGCGGCGCGGAGATGCGACTCGGAGATGTCCTGCGCCTTGGCCGGCGCGCTCAACGAGCCGGCGGCCACGAGCGCCGCGAGCAAGGAAAAGACCCGTATCCATCTCGGTGTCATCAAGACGCTCCTAGACCTCATGTGATCCACTCGACTCCGCTGGGTCCTGCCACCACGGCAGCAGTGGCCAAACCAATGAACAATCCGTGTTCGACGACGCCCGGGATCGCGTCCAGGGCGGAAGCCAGCCTCTCCGGGTCCGGTATCTGGCCGAAAGCCGCGTCGAGAATATGGTGAGCGCCGTCGGTCCGATAAACATCGCCCGCGGCGGTGCGGCGGAGCGTGACCGGGCCGCTCAGGCCGAGGGCGCTCGCGGCGCCTTCGATATGCAGCCTGGTGGCGGCGACGCCGAAAGGTACCACCTCGATCGGGAGCGGGAAGGCGCCGAGCGTTTCCACCCGCTTCTCGGCCGCGGCCATGACCAGCATCTCGTGCGAGGCGGAGGCGACGATCTTCTCGCGCAGCAGCGCCCCTCCCCCGCCCTTGATGAGGCCGAGCGAGGGGCCGATTTCGTCGGCGCCGTCGCAGGTGAGGTCGAGTTCGGGGTGCTCGTCAAGCGTGGTCAGCTTCACGCCCTCGGCGCGGGCGAGCTCGGCGGTGCGCTCGGAGGTGGCCACGCAGATCACGTCGAGGCCGCCGCGCACGCGCTCGGCGAGGAGGCGGACGAAGGCGTCGGCGGTCGTGCCGGTCCCGAGCCCCAGCTTCATGCCGGGCTTCACCCAGGAAAGCGCCGCCTGGGCGGCTTCACGCTTGTAGTCGACCATCGAACCCTCAAAGGGCCGGAACCCGGCGGGACTGGCTAAGCCGCAACGGGGCGGCGCGCAAGGGGTTGGAGGCCCTGCAGGGCTTTGCCGCAGGGGTTTCGGCTTTCCGGCCGGCGGCGAGGCCCGATATGGTCGAGGCCGTTTTTCGCAGCAGGATTTCACCGCACCATGACGATGCCGGCGCGCCCCACGCTCGTCTTCGACCTCGACGGAACGCTGGCCGACACCGCGCCCGACCTCTTCGCCGCGCTCAACGTGGCGCTCGAGGCAGGCGGGCTCCGGCCGGTCGGCGCGGCGGAAGCGCGCACGATGATCGGGCACGGCGCGCGGGCGCTCCTCGAGCGCGGGATCGCCGCCAACCGGGCCGACCTCGCGCCCGCCGAGACCGACCGGCTGTTCGAGGTGTTCCTCGACCATTACGCGGCACATATTGCCGACGAAAGCCGCGCGTTTCCTGGGCTTCTCACGGCGATGGACCGGTTCGAGGCGGCCGGCTGGGGGCTCGCGCTGTGCACCAACAAGCTCGAGTTCCTCTCGCGGCTCTTCGTCGACACGCTCGGCCTCGCCCCGCGCTTCGCGGCGCTGACCGGCGGGGACACGTTCCCCTTCAAGAAGCCGGACGCCCGGCACCTCCTCGAGACGATCGCGCGCGCCGGGGGGGACCCTCGCCACGCCGTCATGGTCGGTGACTCGGCGACCGATATCGACACGGCCCGGAATGCCGGCGTGCCGGTGGTGGCGGTGGATTTCGGCTATACGCCCGTTCCGGTCGCCGACCTCGGCCCGGACCGGGTGATCTCGCACTACGACGAGCTGTGGGAGGCGGTGGCCGAGATCGGCGTCGGCAGGGGCGCCCCGGCGCGCACGCTTCCTTGACACCCGCCAGGGGCGTTCCTTAAATCGCGCCCTTCTCGCACGATGGATTTGGGCGGTTAGCTCAGCGGGAGAGCGTTCGCTTCACACGCGAGAGGTCACTGGTTCAATCCCAGTACCGCCCACCATTCCCAAATCTGCTTGCGGCGAAAATCACAATGGAAACAGAAGCCTGGACGCTGGCGCGCGGCCGCGCGCCGAGCGGCGTCCGAGGCGAAATCGCGAGCGCGCCACAATCGCGGCGCTCCAGTTGGGCGCCCGCCAAGGGCTCAACGCACAACACGGGAGGTTTGCATGCATACCGTCCTATGTCGTTCCGTCTTCGCCGGCCTTGGTCTTGCGGTCCTTTCACTCCTCGCGGCCACGCCGGCCTCAGCCCAGAACGTAAACTACACTGCCGAGCTCACCGGGGCCGCGGAGGTCCCTCCGGTGACCACGGAGGCGACCGGCAATGTCCGCGTCTCGTTCGGCCAGACGTCCAAGCGGCTGGTCTATACGATCACCTATTCGGGCCTGAGCGGGCCGGCGACGGCGGCCCATTTCCACGGTCCCGCGGCCGCGGACGCGAACGCTCCGCCGGTCATCCCGATCGAGGGCGACCTGACCAGCCCGATCTCGGGAAGCGTCATCCTCACCGACGAGCAGGTCGGGATGCTGGAGGGCGACCAGCTCTATTTCAACATCCACACCGCCGCCAATCCGGGCGGGGAGATCCGCGGCCAGGTCGGCAACTAGGCACCCAGACAATCCAAGGGAGACCGATGCCGGCGCGTCCGCGCCGGCATTGTCATTCCTGCCTCATTGGCGAGGGCGAAGGCTCGGCCGCGCTAGCGGATGAGCACGTATGGAACGGCGTAGAGGAAGGAGGAGATGGCGGTCAGCCCGACAAAGGCGACGACGCGGAACAGCAGACTCTTCATGTGGTCCCCGACACTCCGCGGCACATCGGAACGCGCTGCCGCGGACCCCGCCTTTATCGACGCCGGCGGTTGATGCAGGGTTAAGACGAATTGGCCTCAAAGTGGCAAGAGCCTCGCCGCGGCGTCCTTCCGGGGGCTGTGCAAAACTTCCGCTCAGAGGTCGCGCGAAAGGCCCTTCGCCGCCAGTTCGCCGAGATAGGCCGTCCACAGCGTTTCCCGCTCGCGGCCGAGCCTGCCGAGATAGTCCCAGGTGAAGATGCCGGTGCTGTGGCCGTCGCTGAAGGTGAGGCGGACGGCGTAGTTGCCCACAGGCTCGACGGCGCGGATGGCGACGTTGCGCATGCCCGGCACGGTCTTCCGCTGCTCGGGCGAATGGCCCTGGACCTCGGCCGAGGGGCTGAGGACGCGGAGCAACTCGGCGGGCAGGTCGAAGGCGGCGCCGTCGTCGAAGGTGACGGCCAGCGTGCGCCGGTCCTTCCTGAGGCGGATCTCGGTCGGCCAGGGTCTGGATTCGGCCACGGCGGCCCCTTTCTCGGCGCCAGTTAGGTCCGCGGCGCGGCGAAGGGCAAGGGACGGCGCGCCGCTTCCCCTTGCGGCGCGGACGCGGGCGAAGCAGTGTGCGCGCCGCAAATCACCCCTCAAAGCGCGACCCGAAAGCCGGATCATGACGGAAACCCGCGGTACGCCTGCCCGCGGCGGGCATTTCCGCGAAAACGCCCGCGGCATCGTGGCGATGATCGCCGCGATGTCGGCCTTCATCCTCAACGACACGCTGGTCAAGCTCGCGAGCGACGAGGGAATGCCGACCGGGGAGATCCTCTTCCTGCGCGGGGCGATCGCCGTCCTCCTCATCGGCTGGGTGGTAGCCGCGCGCGGCGAGCTCCGGGCGTGGCGGACCCTCCTCCACAAGACGGTCGGCTGGCGGACGGTCGGCGAGGTCGGGGCGACGCTCATCTACCTCACCGCCCTCTTCAAGCTGCCGCTCGCCAACGCCACCGTGCTGATGCAGACCGTGCCGCTCGCGAGCGTCGCGGCCGCCGCCTGGTTCTTCGGCGAGAAGGTCGGCCTCCGGCGCTGGACGGCGGTGGCGATCGGCTTCGTCGGCGTGGTGATCGTGGTCCAGCCGGGCGTCGGCTCGTTCAGCGCCTACAGCATCCTGGTGCTGGTCGCGGTCGGGTTCGTGACGCTCCGCGACCTCATCACCCGGGTCATCCCCGACGAAGTGCCCATCCTCCTCCTGACCGCGGCGACCTCGGCGGTGGTCGGCATCGCCGGGCTCGGGGTCGGGCTCTTCGAGGACTGGACATGGCCGAGCCTCACGGTCTGGCTCTATATCGCCGGCTCCTCGGTCACGCTGACCATCGCCTATTATCTCATCGTGGTGGCGATGCGGGCCGGCGAGATCGGCGTGGTCGCCCCGTTCCGCTACGTGGTGATCGTGTGGGCGATCATCCTCGGGTTCCTGGTGTGGGGCGACCGGCCGAACGAGCTGACGCTCATCGGGACGGCGATCATCATCGCCACCGGCGTCTACACCTTCCACCGCGAGCGGCAGATCTCGCGCCGGAACGCCGCCTCCGAGGCGCTAGAGATATGACGAGTAGGAGAGGAAGAGCTCGACGCCGTCGACCAGCACGGACGGCGGGGCGAGCGGCCCGTCGCGCTCCGGGTCGAGGAGGCGGCCGATCGTCTCCATGGTGTCGGTGAGGACGTAGGTGGCGCCCTGCAGGCGACCTTCGAGCTCGGGCTGGGCGGCCCTGTAGAGCGCGTCGGCCGAGAGGAGCGTGCCGCGGGCGAATTCGAGGAGATCGGGATCGCCGACTGCGCCATCGACGCCGACCGCCTCGCCGTAGAGGCCGGCGGTGACCTGGAGCAGCACCTCGGTGGTGCGCAGCTGGTTGAGCGCGACGTCGCCGCCGACGCGCAGCGCGGCGGTGCGGAGCGCATCGAGGGCCGCGCGGACGGCGCCGATCCGTGCCGCTCCATCCTCGGCGCGGGCGTCGAGCCGCTCGGGGATTCCGGCGAGGCCGGCGGCGAGCTCGGCAAGGGCCGCCTGCGACCGCTGCGGGACGGTGATGCCGGCTGCGTAGGTCGCCGCTCCCTGGACCTGCGCGGCCGCGGCCGGCCAGTCGTTGCGGGCGAGGAGCGACTCGGCGGCACGGAGCCGCGCCTCGATCAGCTCGAGGCGTGTGGCGTAGGCGATGGGCGTGGCGACACCGTCGAGGGCGCCGTCGATGGCGGCATCGAGCGTGGAGGCCTGGGCCAGGAGCACGGCGCCAGGCGGAGCCGGATGACGCTGCGCGGGCGCGCCCTCGC
>JADYYB010000126.1 GCA_020853895.1 Bauldia sp. | reverse complement strand
CCTCTCGCGCTTCAAGGCGACCCGCCGCCTCAACGACGAGCACCCGATCGAGGAGGTCGGCACGCGCCTTCGCGGCATGATGCCGTGGATTGGGGCGAACAAGCTCGTGGACAAGGCGAAGAACTAGCCGGTCATCGCCATGACCCGGTTGGGCAAGCCTCCTGCCTTCCCTGGTGGAGGCAGCAGGGAGTGGACTGCGTGCCTCCTTCCCGCCTTATGCGTGAAGGAGGTTCACCCGCCCCTCGTTCCACTCCATAATCCCAGCGTCCACTCGGGAGCGGCGCGGCCATGGAGACAATCGCGGATGCGGCATTGCCGGGACGTTCGATCGATAGGCTGATCGAGGATCTGTCGGCCCGGCGGCCCGACGAGGCAGTCATTGTCGACGCCATCGAGCGGTTCGACGAGTGCCGACCGGCCGTTCATGCTGTCCTCCGGCGGGCGGGCAATGGCGAGCGTCTCGAGCCTCCGGAGGAGAACCTCCTCTTCTTCGGCCTGTTCATTCTCGCGGCCCGACGGGATTCGACGGCCTTTCCGCTGTTGCTGAGGATGCTGCGTCTTCCGCCAGAGGAGGTGGATCGCTTGCTGGGCGACGCGATCACCGAGAACCTTGCGGCGATTGCCGCCAGTCTCTTCGACGGGAATACGAGCGCGCTCCTGGCGGCGGTGGCCGACCGGACGGCTGATGAATTTGTTCGCGATGCGCTTCTCGGCGCCGCCACCTTCCTCGCTTGGGAGGGCCGCGTCGACAGACTTGCGATGAGCGACTTCCTCCGGCGCTTCCATGAGGAGGGCCTTGCGCCGGACGACGACTATGCCTGGATCGCCTGGCTGACAGCGATCGCTCTTCTCAACCTTCGTACGATGGTCCCGTTGGCGCGCGACGCTTGGGATCGTGGCCGGGT
The DNA here is from genome assembly GCA_020853895.1 of Bauldia sp. Taxonomy (GTDB): domain Bacteria; phylum Pseudomonadota; class Alphaproteobacteria; order Rhizobiales; family Kaistiaceae; genus JADYYB01. Next base: position 1,909 of record JADYYB010000126.1, on the reverse strand, counting down.
GCCCAGCGGCGTCATGTCTTGGAGCCATTTCGAGGAGAATCTGGAGCTCGCCGGGCGAGAGTGGGACGATATTGGCCGGTTTCACGGCCAGCACCTCGGCTATATGGACGACGCGCTCCGCGCGCTGCGATGGACCCTGCGCGCAACCGAATCCCGTCTCGAGGAGGAGGAAGGGCTTTTAGACGATGAGACCGTGTTTGCCGACCTCCTGCACCCGGTGGGCGGTCCGACCGTCTCGCCTTGGCGGCATGTGGGGCGCAACGATCCCTGCCTCTGCGGGAGCGGCAAGAAATTCAAGAAATGCTGCCTGCCGAAATACGAGGCCGGGCTGTTGCCCTAGGATTGGCGCCGACCGGCACTCGGTGGCGGAGGCCCGTTCCCGGCTCCACACCCGGAGCCACGAGCTCCCTTCCGACGCCGCGGAAAAAGGCGCACACTTTTACCGAGGCTGCATGTAGTAGGCGGGTGTCATGGTCGGGTTCATTTCGCGCGGGTTTCGCGGGCGGAAGCAGGACGATGCGACGGCGGGACGTATTCCGCCGGGTCAGCATCTGACGCGGGACTTCCCGGTGCTGTCGGCCGGGCCGACGCCGCGCACCAGGCTCGAGGACTGGTCCTTCATCGTCGAGGGCGACATCCGGCCGGTGAAGGAGTGGAGCTGGAGCGAGTTCAACGCGCTCCCGCAGACCAAGGTGAAGGTCGACATCCATTGCGTGACCACCTGGTCGAAGCTCGACACCCACTGGGAGGGCGTCACGCTCGACGACATCTTCGCCGCCGCGGGGATCGACGATCCGCCGGGCGCTTACGTGATGTTCGAATGCGACGGCGGCTACACGACCAACGTTCCGGTCGAGGATCTCCTCGACGGCAAGGCGATGATCGCCACGCAGTACGAAGGCCTGCCGCTCGGCCCGGAGCATGGCGGGCCGGCGCGCGTGCTGGTGCCGCATCTCTATTTCTGGAAGAGCGCCAAATGGGTGCGCAGTCTCCGCTTCATGGACAGCGACACGCCGGGCTTCTGGGAGTCGGTCGGCTACCACATCTACGGCGACCCGTGGCGCGAGCAGCGCTACAGCGGTGACTGACGCGGCAACAGTGGCGCCGATTGCCGCCGAGGGCCCGAAGCGCCTTCCCTGGCGGGTCGCGACCGTGAGCGCGATCGTCGAGGAGACGTGGCGGGTGCGGAGCCTCGTCCTCGACGTGCCGGACTGGCCGGGCCACCGGCCGGGGCAGCATGTCGACGTGCGGCTGACCTCGGAGGACGGCTACCAGGCGCAGCGCAGCTACTCGATCGCCTCGGCGCCGGAGAGCCCGCAGCTCGTCATCACCATCGAGCGGATCGAGGAGGGCGAGGTCTCGCCCTACCTGGCGATGGACGTCCAGGTCGGCGACCGGTTCGAGCTGCGCGGGCCGATCGGCGGCTACTTCGTCTGGACCGAGGCGGTGGGCGGCCCGCTCTTTCTCGTGGCCGGCGGCTCCGGCGTTGCGCCGCTGATGGCAATGCTCCGCCATCGCGCCGCGGTCGGGATCGGCGTGCCGGCGACGCTCCTCTACTCCTCGCGCACCTACGAGGACATCATCTACCGGAGCGAGCTCGACGCGCTCGCGGCGCGTGGCGACGGGCTGCGCGTCGTCCATACGCTGACGCGCGGGGCGCCGCCGCGCTGGACCGGCTTCACCCGCCGCATCGATGCGGCGATGCTGGCGGAGGTCGGCTTTCCGGCGAGCGAGAAGCCCAAGGCCTTCATCTGCGGGCCGACGAGCTTGGTCGAGAGCGCCTCGCGGGCGCTCATCGATCTCGGGCACGACGCGCGGCTCGTGAAGACGGAACGGTTCGGACCGACGGGAGCTTGAGATGAGCGACATGGCAGGCGCCACTCCGCTGGACGGCAACGTCGCCGCCGGG
>JADYYB010000125.1 GCA_020853895.1 Bauldia sp. | reverse complement strand
TCCGCACCATGCGCGTGGGCTCGGAGGGCGAGGCCTTCACCGAGCGGAACGACCCGCGGGTCACCCGCATGGGCCGCATCCTCCGCCGCTGGCGCCTCGACGAGCTCCCCCAGGTCTGGAATGTCCTTCGCGGCGAGATGAGCTGGATCGGCCCGCGCCCGGAGTCGCTCGAGCTCGCCGACTGGTACGAGCGGCAGATCCCGTTCTACTCCTACCGCCACATCGTCCGCCCCGGCATCACCGGCTGGGCCGCCGTGCACCAGGGCAACGTCGCCCAGATCGAAGCCGCCACCGACAAGCTGCAATACGACTTCTACTACATCCGCCACTTCTCTCCCTGGCTCGACGCCATCGTCTTCAGCAAGACGCTGCACACAGTGCTCACCGGCTACGGTTCGCGCTGAGTTGGCCAACGTCGGCTCTAAACACGGACGCAGACATGTGGGATCGAGCGGTACGACTGGGCAAGCATGGACTAGAATAAGCACGCCGATCGTCTGGGTACCCGCATTAGGGACAACGATCTACGGGCTTGCCATAATCGGTGCGCTGTATCTGGGCTCGTCAAGCCGCCCTCTGACCACAGCAGTGAAGGCTCTGACGCTTGCCGCGATATCCGGTCACTTGATTAGTCTTACGAGACTTCGTTTAAGTCGCGAGGCGTTAGCTCTCGTATCTTGCCTTACGCTACTTCAAGCGTTGTTGCTGCTGCGGGCTGTGGCCGACGCATCTGGATCCGCCGCATCTCCGTTCTCGATTGAATACATTCTGCCCAACGCTCTTATCGCCTGGGCTACAGGCATAGGCCTTATAGTCTGGAGCGAAAACGCCCTCGCGTCTACTTTACGAACCTTTGTTAGGCATGCTCCGACAATAGTTCTGGCCAGCGGATTTCTCCTGTCAGTCCTAATCTATTTGAAGTACAGAGACGCTGCTGCTTTCGGGTTCAATCGATTGAGTACGCAAACGCTACAGAGAATTGGCGAAGATTACTTTCCAGTCCTTCGGCTCGGCTATACAGGGGCCCTACTTATTTGTGTCGGACTGGTAGTCTCAGTCCGAGGGACGGCTCTCCAACGCATCCTTGCCATTCTAGCCGGAGTCGGCGGGAGCTGGATGTTTCTCCTAGGAGCATCCCGCGGTGCCCTCTTAGCCGGCGTGCTATTCGTTAGTCTAGTGGTGATGTTTACGAGACAAAATCACCGGAGGCCGCTGATCATCGCCGCTCTATTTGGAGGACTAGCACTGGTCGCGCTCTTGTCCGAGTTGGCGGGAGGTTCAGTCCTGGACAGATTCCTGTCGATTGGTAGTGATATTGCGACCGGGTCCTCGCGAGCCATTCGTCTGGTCTATTGGAGCGAGGCCTGGTCGCTCTTTCTTGCCAGTCCGCTTTTTGGCCACGCCCTCTACCTGCCAAATGGCGAATATGTGCATAATATTGTATTGGAGGTGGCCATGGCGATGGGTGTCGTGGGGCTCGTACTATTGGCGATAGCTGTGGGGCTTCTGCTCAAATGTGTCGGCCAATCGCTTCGCAATGGGCACCCAGACGTCTGGCTGGCGGCCTTTCCAGTTCTCTACGGTACTAGTGCGCTCTTCTCGGGAAGCTTCATCATCTCGGGGGAAGTCTGGATGTCATTTGGGCTAGCTTGGGTGGCGTATCGCGTGCCGCGGGCGGGATCGACGCTCTCACGACCAGCTATCGGGCACGAACGTCTTGCTCATGGCAGCAGAGAAGCCATCAGCAACGTACGCTGAACTCGTGCCAATCTGCAGGCTGAAGGGAAGCGCCGCCGGGGTTCGGCTATGCGGTGGTTGACCGCCACATGGTGGGCCGGTGGATAGTCGTGGGACTGGCCAGTACCGCCGGAATGAATGCGATCGCCAGGTTGCTGTCGCTCGCGGCGGCTGTTGTACTGGGACGGTTGCTCGGAGCAGACGGCTATGGTGCGTTCAGCTTCGCAATTGCGTGCGCCTCGTTGATAAGCGTCTCTGTGCAGTGCGGGCTTCCGCAACTAAGCATACGATTAGTAGCAGTCTATCGAGTCCGTGAAGATCTACCAAGTTTGCGTGGATTTCTGCTGCAGTCGGGCCAATTGGTTGCCGCGGCGTCGGGCGTGGCGGCCGTCGCGGCAGTGGCAGCGTTTATCGTTCTCGCAGACCCGGTGGAGAACACTCGAGACGCACTTATTTGGGCGTTAATTGCTATACCCTTCGTGGGTCTGAGCGCACTCCGATCGGGCTCGCTGCGCGGCTTTGGTCAGGTATCTCTAAGTCAGATACCGGAGCAACTTGTGAGGCCGGGACTATTTCTGCTAGGTGCGCTTTGGCTCACGTCAGTGGGCGCCGCCAGCCCAGGGCAAGCAGCTCAAGTGAGTCTTGTGGCGAGCGTTCTATCGTTTTTGCTTGGCGCATACTTGCTGCGGCGGCAAAGTGCTGGCAGCCGCGCCACAACCCCGATCTTTCACACAAGGGTTTGGCTAAGAAGCGCTGCGCCCCTCTGGGGATTGGCAGTAGTAGCGGTTTTAGAGCGAGAGGCGGATGGAATCCTTCTTGGATTGCTTTCGACGCCTGCCGACGTCGGCGTGTTTCGTGTCGCGACGCTAGGGGCCGCGCTTGGCGTATTCGTCACGACCGCGCTAAATACACTTACGGCGCCAGAGTTCGCAAAATACTACGAGCGTGGAGAGCGCACCGAACTCGTCAGACTTCTAGTCCTCACCAGCGCTGTTGGAGTGGTCCCATCCGCTCTGCTGTTTGTCGCGATCGCGACATTTGGCCCTGAGGTTGTTGCGGCACTATTTGGAGGGGAATTTGTTCTTGCGTATCCTTGCCTCGTCATTCTCGCCGCAGGGCAGCTGGGATTGGCGGCCAGCGGATCCACGACCACGCTATTGAGCATGATAGGAAAAGGGGGGACAGCCGCGAAGGTGTTCGCGACAACAACCGTGCTGCACATTGGCAGTAGCGCCATGCTGATACCAAGATATGGTGCAATAGCGGCCGCTGTGGTAGCGGCCGCTTCCATGTGGATCCGGGCAGTGGCCCTCACCTACTATGTACACAAACACCTTCGCACCTGGGGCCAGAAAATGGAGACGCTGGCAAAAAGGGCGGCGGTGGCGGATGGTGCAAAATAATGTGGGGTGACAAGGGGCGGTCGAGCAGGAAGCAGCAGGAGTATTAGGGAGTGTTTGGCAAGTACCGGAGCTGGGCGAGCCTAATTCGCGGGCGCGTTACGAAGTTTGAAATCGGGAACGAGCCGCATCTGCCTGCCGAGGCCGTGCTTTACATGGCGTCCGCCCTCGACAAGGAACGCGCATTGGCAGTCGAGTACGGCAGCGGGGGCTCAACCGTATTCGCGGCGTTACAAGGCGCCACGGTGGTTAGTGTCGAGAGCGACGCAAAATATGCGCAGTCCGTTCGGCATAAACTAGATCAGGTGGGAGTGACAGATCGAGCGAGGATATTGGACATCAGCATTGGCTGGACGGGACCTTGGGGCATACCCATCGTCCGACGGCAGTCTCCGAGGCGCCTTGCGAGATGGGCAACCTACCCAGAGGCGGCGTGGGTCGGAAATGCACTCCCGCAGCGCGGCGTTGATTTCGTATTGGTGGATGGCCGATTCCGTGTGGCGTCAGCCTTGCGATCCCTTCTAGATCCGCGCGTAACGGACGAGACACGCTTTATCTTTGATGACTTTAATTCGAGCCACAACGCCTACGATCCTGTGTTGGGTTTTGTCGAAAACGTGAGGACACTGGGGCGTGCGATAGGTTTCACAAGGTCAAAGCAGTTCGACGCGACAAGGTGTCTGGAGCTTATGGAGAATTACTGCGGTGATTGGCGATAGCCAGAGAATATGACGCATAGGGCAGTGGTCTATGAACTGGGACGAACACTAACAGGATGGGCAGGAAAAGAAAGAAAGTCGTATTCGTGAACAATGCCTTTGGGTCATATCGCGTGCCGTTTTTTAATAGTCTGGTTCGCAATCACGAATGGGATGTGACCGTAGTAACTTCTCAGTCGACAGGAGACGCTGCTGAACAAAGACGATATTCAGAGGACAGACTGAAAGTGATAAAGGTGCTTTCGTGGAGCTATTGTCGCGGTTGGCATGAGACGGTTCGGGACGCCGACGTGATAGTGTCAGGGTTTGGGTTCAGACGGCTGGACAACCTCGCGGCGATTTCGCGGTATAGGCGAAGGCTGGTGCTTTGGGGCATAGGGGAGGGACGATCGGGTGTTGGTACGTGGTTTTGGCGCCGAAAGGCAATGGGCGCTGGGGCGGTGCTAACTTATGAACAGGGGCAGGTGCGCGGCTTCATAGAAGCGGGTTGCGACCCAGATCGAGTGCATTGGGTTGGAAATACGCTTTTCGTGCAAGGGGCATCGTTCCGCGGGGACTTTAGCCAACGGCATCGGTTTATATTTGTGGGAAGACTCGTCAAGAGAAAGCTCCTTGAGAATGCGTTGACGGCCTTTGCCCAAGTACGGCATAGGCTTTCAAACGGGACGGTCATGACAATCGTGGGCGATGGCCCTGAGCGGACGCAACTGGAAGCGATGGCAGCGGAGCTTGGAATTGCGAAGGAGGTGGAGTTCCGCGGGGCTATGGCAGATGGGGACGAGCTTAGAACGATCTTTCATGAATCGATTGCAAGTGTCGGTCCGGGTCAAGTGGGCCTTAGTATCCTGCATAGTTTCGCTTACGGCGTGCCAATTATCGTGCCGCGGGCGGGTGTATTTAGGGGGCCCGAGATCGAAAACGTAATAGAGGGGGTCAATGGCCTAATGTACGACGGGGGCGTAGAAGGTCTGGCTAAATGCCTCGTTCGGTTAGACGCGGATCGGGCAATGGCGAGGCGCCTGGGCGCGAGCGCGTACGAGCATTACACGAAGCGCCGCACAATAGAGCTGATGGCTGAGCGAGCCGCGACGTGCCTTGAGGCGGTAGCAAGAGAGCGTGTGTGACGTCGACGACGATCACGTTCATCGCGCCCCTGGGACGGCCCGACCGACGACCGCGAGTCGCGAAGGCGATGGCGGCGGCGCGATCTCGGGGCATGCAGGTGAGTTTCTGGGGCTGGTCAAGAGACCGCCGAGCATCTGCTGGCGCCGGAGAGAGATTCGTACTTAGGGGAGGTGGGGCACGACGTGTCGCAATCAGGCTGATGTATCCTGCTTGGACGTTTGCGGTGTTTTGGAATCTCGTCTGGAGACGTCCGCGTCAGGTCGTGTGTCTTGGTCTGGAGACAGCACTTGCCGCCTATCTCGCGTCCTTTCTTGTGCGCTTGAAGTACGTTTTCGACGATGCCGACCGCCTCGCTTTGATCTTCAAATGGCCCGCCTGGGTGCGCGCCGCCCTGGAGCAATTGGAGAAGAGGGTCGCGGGACGGTCGTCAGCGCATATCGTTCCAGGGTACGGCCGATATCCTTATCGTCACGATCGGATGGTCCGCATCGTCAATATGCCCGACACCGATCAGGTGCGCGCTGCGCGGGAATGGCGTCTGCCAGACCAGCCGGCGAGCTCGCTTGTCCTCTACGTGAATGGCTGGATAGACCGGTCGAGGGGCGCCGAATTCATCGAGCGGATTATAGAGCGACTGGATCAAAGGGGCGGCGTGAGAGTGCTGCTGGCCGCCAAGTCCGATACCTATCTTGATGGGACGCTACGAAAGCGGACTTGCGTCATGGACTTGGGGACCTTACCGCAAGTCGAGGCGTTGGCTTACTATCGGCTCGCTGACTTGGTGGTCACATTCTACGATCCGGACGTTCCCATAAACCGCTACGCGGAGGCGAACAAATGGGGCGATTGCGTCGCGATGGGCGTCCCCTTCGTCGTGAATGAGGAAGTGCGCACCGCAGAGGAATATGTAGCCGCGGGGGCGGCCTTCTCCGTGCCTTATGGCGACGTTGAGGCGTTCATGGCCTTGATCGAGACGCTGATCGAAAACCCTGCCGAGCTCGAGCGCGCGAGAAGCGCCATTGGTGACATCAAATTCGTGCCGTTCGAGGAGGCGTTGCTACCCGTCTGGGACCGACTGAGCGCCAAGTCAGGTGAAACCGGATTCGAGCCCAAACAGGCCTAGTCTCCGCTTGAAGCCGCGGCCCGGGCCGACATTGCTGCGGTGAGGTCTTGGATGGGGAGCGCGTTGGAGTTCGCTCGCACCGGCAAGCACCTGCGGGCTGTCCAAATCCTCGCAAGGGTTCGGAAGCACTTCGTGCCGGCGGTCGTGGATGGACGTCCGGCGCCGGAGCCGAGGTCGGCCGCTGGCCGCTGGACGAGCGCCGTCTGCCGGGATCCGGCGCTTCTGGCCGCGAGTGTATTGCGGTTCCTCAATCGCAGCCGCGCTGTCGACCAAGCCGCATGGATGGATGCGACCGAGGACAGACTCTGGCTCTACAACCTCCACTACTTCGACGACCTCAACGCTCGCGACGGCAGGGAGCGGGCGCCTTGGCACCGCGCGCTGGTCGACCGTTGGCTCGCGGAGGTGCCGGCCGGCCGGGGTGTCGGCTGGGAGCCCTATCCAGTGTCCTTGCGACTGGTCAATTGGATCAAGTGGAGCTTGTCCGGAGAGGCGCTGAAGCCCGCTTGGTCCGACAGCCTGGCGGTCCAGGCGAGGTGGCTCGAGCGCCGGATCGAGTATCACCTGCTGGGCAATCACCTGATTGCCAATGCGAAGGCCCTTGTCTTCTCCGGCGCATTCTTCTCGGGGGCGGAAGCCGACCGCTGGAGGCTCCGTGGTCTGCGGCTGATGACACGCGAGCTGAACGAGCAGGTGCTCCCTGATGGAGGTCATTTCGAGCGCAGCCCGATGTATCATTCGATCGTGCTCGAGGACGTGCTCGATCTCGTCAATCTGGCGTGCGCCTATCCGGGCGTGGCCACGGAGAGCGAGGTCGGCCTCTGGGCGGACAAGGCCACCCGCATGCGGTCGTGGCTGTCGGCCATGACTCATCCCGACGGGAGGATTGCCTTCTTCAACGACGCCGCATTCGGCATCGCGGCGGACCCCCATGCCATCGAGGCGTACGCGCAGCGCCTTGGGATGCCCGCTGCCGAGATCCCCGGCCAGGGCCTCCGGCTCCTTAGCGAGAGCGGCTACGCCGTCTTGCGGATAGGGGAGGGGACGGCATTCCTTGATGTCGCTCCGGTCGGGCCCGACTATCAGCCCGGACATGCGCACGCCGATACTCTCTCATTCGAGCTGTCGGTGGGGGCCGAGCGCGTCGTCGTCAACGGCGGAACGTCGGAATATGGGGATACCCCCCAGCGTCACCACGAACGCTCCACCGCCGCCCACAGCACGGTCGAGATCGATGGCGAGAACTCGAGCGAGGTCTGGTCGAGCTTTCGCGTGGCGAGGCGCGCACGGCCCTTCGACCTGCGTGTCGAGGAGAGCCCTGGCCTCATCGAGGTCGAGTGTGCGCACGACGGCTACCGGCGCCTCAGGGGAAAGCCCGTTCACCGCAGGCGATGGAGGATGACCGGCGCGGCCCTCGAAATAGCCGACGTTGTCGAAGGCAAGGCCCGAACCGCGATCGCCAGATTTCATCTCGCGCCGGGGGTCGAGATCTCGTCTTCGTCCGCTTTGGACGGAGGCTCGGCCATGGAGCTCCTCACCCCGTTGGGACGCCGCATCCGGTTTGAGACGAGTTCCCCGGCCCGCGTGGACCAGTCGGCATGGCATCCCGAGTTCGGGGTCTCCGTCGACACCAGATGCATCTCCGTGCCGATCCCGGAACGCACGGTCGCGACTCGGATCAGCTGGTAGCCATGCGTATTCTCTTTCTGACCGACAACTTCCCTCCCGAGGTCAACGCGCCCGCGTCGCGCACCTACGAGCACAGCCGGGAATGGGTCGCCGCGGGCCACGAGGTAACCGTCGTCACCTGCGCGCCGAATTTCCCGAAGGGCCGGGTCTTTCCAGGCTATCGCAACCGCCTGTGGAGCCGCGAGACGGTCGACGGCATCAACGTCATCAGGGTGTGGTCCTATATTTCCGCCAATGAGGGCTTCCTGAAGAGGACCCTCGACTACGCGAGTTTCATGGCCTCCGCGATCCTTGCAGCACCGTTCCTCGGCCGCGCCGACCTGGTTGTCGGTACCTCACCTCAATTCTTCGCCGCGATCGGAGCGTGGATGATCTCGGCATTGAAGCGGCGTCCTTTCGTTTTTGAGCTCCGCGATCTCTGGCCGGAGTCGATACGCGCCGTCGGGGCTCTCAAGAGCGACCGTCTTCTTCGCTGGCTGGAACGGCTCGAGCTCTTCCTCTATCGACGTGCGGCGATGGTTGTGGCCGTAACCGAGTCCTTTCGGTCGAACCTGATCGCCCGAGGCATTGACCCGGCTAGGATCGTCGTCGTGACCAATGGCGCCGACCTTTCGCGCTTCAGTCCCAGGCCCAAGGATGGCGCGCTCAGCCGGGAACTTGGCCTCGAAGGAAAATTCGTCGCCGGGTATGTCGGCACGCATGGAATGGCGCACGGCCTCGACACGCTTCTCGAGGCGGCTGCACGGCTCGGGGAACGAGGTTGGGGCGACCGCACAAAGCTCATTCTCATCGGCGATGGCGCGGCCAAGGAGGCATTGCGTCGTCGAAGGGACGAGCTCGACCTCGACAATGTCATTCTGCTGGACCCGGTCTCGAAGGAGGAGATTCCGCGCTACTGGTCGCTGCTCGATGCCTCGATCATCCACCTCAAGAAGGACGCGCTCTTCGAGACGGTCATCCCCTCGAAGCTGTTCGAGTCGATGGCGATGGGGGTTCCGGTCCTGCACGGCGTCACCGGCGAATCGGCAGAAATCGTCCAACGCGAGCAAGCCGGGCTTTTGTTTGCGCCGGAGAGTCCGAACGACCTCGCCGATCGGATCGTCGAACTCGCATCGAACTCCGGGCTGAGAGAGGAGCTGGCTCGGAAAGCGCGGGAAGGCGTTGGCCGCTATGACCGGCGCGTCCTGGCAGCAGAGATGGCGCGCGTCTTCGAAACGGTAGTGTCCCCCGCGGGGCGAAAGGCCATTCTTAGGAACGGCGAACGAGTATCCTGATCGCCCAGCGTCGTCCGCGATCGGCTTGGAGGCGGGCGCCGGGGGGTTATTGTTGAGTGCGTATCTGCGTCGCGAGGTCGATCGTCACCCGCGCGACTTCGAGGATCTCTAGAAGCGGTATTGGGCTCGCCGTTCCGTTGCGCGTGGCCTCGACGAACGCCCTCACGCAGGCTTGCTGGCCCTTGTCCTGACGGAAAAGGCGGACATTCCCCTTTCTTTGACCGAAGACCTTCAGGGAGCGGAAATTGTTGAGAACCCAGGTCCGCCCGCCAGCAAAGACTTCGATCCGTTCCTTGGGGAACGCGCGTGATCCGTTCGCAAGGTAATTGATCACCCCAAGCGACCCATCCGCAAAGCCCAGCGTCAGTATCGCCTTGTCCTCGGCAACCGGGACCGCTGGATGATCCCCCATGCGCCTAGCGGAACTCGAGACGATCGGCGAGGCGGAGAGATGACGAAGGAGGTCGATGAAGTGGCACGCCTCGCCGATGATCCTGCCGGCTCCGACATCGGCGTCCTGCACCCAGCTGTCGGGAGCAACCGCGCCCGCGTTCACGGTCACGATGAATGCTTTCGGCTCGGCGACTGCGTCGATCTGCTTCTTGAGGGCGATCGTCAAGGGCGAGAACCGGCGATTGAACCCAACCATGAGCAAGGGGGCTTTGGCGGCCATCGCCGCAACTGCCGTCTCCACGGCAGCAAGGCCTTCCAGCGTGGTGGCAAGCGGCTTCTCGACGAAGACGTTCTTTCCTGCTGACAAGGCACGGGCGGTCAGATCGGCGTGGGAATCGTGCCGCGTGGCCACCACGATGGCGTCGATCGAAGGATCGTCAATGACCCGGTCGGTGTCCGTCGTGGCCACGCCGAAGCCAAACCGCCTGCCGAGCACGCCGGCGCTCGTCCCCTGACGCGAAGCGATGGCTTCGAGTCGGGCGCCCGCTGCCTTGAACGTCGGCACCAGAACCCTCGACGCATATTGGCCCGCGCCGATCACACCGATCGTCTGGCCAGTCCTCGGCGGGCCGTTGGTGGGAGCACGTAGCGAAATGCTCCGCTCGGCGTCCGGCTGGGTCCTGGGATACTCGAGGAGAATGCCGAGCGCCTCCCGGTCTTCCAGCAGCGTGTCATAGGCGCTTTCCGCCTCAGAGAAGGGAATTCGGTGCGTGACCAGCGACGCGAGATCGAGACCGCCGGCCGCCATCGTTGAGAGGATGGCCTCGAAATTCCGTTTTGCGGTCCAGCGCACGAAACCCACGGGATAGTCCTGGCCCGCCTCCTCGTAGAGCGGGTCGTATCGTCCAGGCCCATATGACGAGGACACCTGAAAGGAGAGCTCCTTGGCGTAGAAGTCGGCACGGCTGAGCTCGAGACCGGTGACGCCAACCAGCACGATCCGGCCGCGCTTCCGACAGAGATGCGCCGCCTGCGTGACCGGATCGCTCGAGGTGGTGGAGGCGGCGATCAGCACGGCATCGACGCCGACGCCTCCGGTCAGCGCCATTCCCACGCCGACAGGGTCGGTCCCGTCGGAGAGATCGCAGATCTCGGCGCCGAACTGCTTGGCCAATGCGAGCCGCGACGGATCCAAATCCACGGCAAGAACCTGGCAGCCCGCGGCGCGAAGAAGCTGCACGGCGAGAAGACCGAGAAGTCCCGCGCCGATCACGGCAACCGTCTCGCCCAATGTCGGCGCGGCGAGGCGGATGCCTTGAAGACTTACGCTCGCGGCAACGGTGAAGGCGGCGGTCGCGTCATCGACCTCCCCCGGGATACGCGCACACAAATTGGCTGGCACGACGACGAGTTCGCTGTGCGTGCCATTCGAGGCAACCCGGTCCCCGGGCTTGAGGTCTCGGACCTCGCCGCCCACCTCGAGAACGACGCCGGTGTTGCAGTAGCCAAGAGGAATGGGATCGGCGAGCTTGGCCTGAACCGCCTCAATGGTGGTCAGGAGCCCGTCCGTCCGTGCCTTCTGGATGACGTCACGAACACGCTCCGGCTGCTTCCTCGCCTTCTGCAGGAGAGACGCTCGCCCGAACTCGACCAGCATCCGCTCCGTGCCGGCGGACACCAGGCTGACGGATGTCCGGATCAAGACCGAATGGGGGCCGGGGCGCGGCGCGGGGGTCTCAACAAGTCTGGTCGCGCCGCTTCCGAGGTCCTGGAGAATCTGTTTCATGAGCCGCTTGCATCTGGCCGTCGTCCCGCCTAGCGCATAGCCGAGAGGGCGTGTCCATACGAGTCTTCACCACCACAGCGTGTCAGAGTCGTGGGGATTTTGACCATGGTCCAGAGTCTGGCGGTTGGCCGGCCGTTAACTCTTCCGCGCAACCTTTCTTCATTCTTGTCTCGGCGGGACGTGCCGGGAGGGCAAATCGAGCCCGGCTGCGCGTATGATCGCAATCGGTCGGGCGGGGACGGTATTCAGTGAACAAGGCAATCGTGACACCGGCATTGAAGGCGGCTGACCTCAGGCGCGCCCTCGACGACCGCTCGGCCGTCATCGGCATCCTCGGCCTCGGCTATGTCGGCCTGCCCCTGGCGATGGCCATCGCGGCCGGCGGCTATCGCGTGGTCGGCTTCGACATCGACCCCTCCAAGGTGGCCGATCTCAACCAGGGCGCCTCCTATGTCGGCGCGGTCACCGGCGAAGAGCTTGCCGCCAAGGTGAGCGCCGGCCGCTTCCGCGCCACCGACCGCTTCGAGGAGCTTCCCTCCTGCGACGTCCTCGTCATCTGCGTGCCGACCCCGCTCACCAGGCAGCGCGAGCCCGATCTCACCTTCATCGAGGCGACTGCACGCGCCATCGCCGAGCGCCTCCGCCCGGGCCAGCTGATCTCGCTCGAGTCGACGACCTATCCAGGCACGACCAACGAGGTGGTGAGGCCGATCCTCGAGAAGACCGGTCTCCGCTCGGGCACGGATT
>JADYYB010000124.1 GCA_020853895.1 Bauldia sp. | reverse complement strand
TTGCCGAGGGACTTCGACATCTTCTCGCCCTCGACGTTCAGGAAGCCGTTATGCATCCAGTAATTGGCCATGGCGTGGGTGTGGTGGGCCGAGCGCGACTGGGCGATCTCGTTCTCGTGGTGCGGGAAGACGAGGTCGATGCCGCCGCCGTGGATGTCGAAGACCGGGCCGAGGAACGCGCCGGCCATCGCCGAGCACTCGATGTGCCAGCCGGGGCGGCCCATGCCCCAGGGCGAGTCCCAGGCTGGCTCGCCGGGCGAGGACGGCTTCCAGAGCACGAAGTCCATCGGGTCGCGCTTGTAGGGGGCGATTTCGACGCGGGCGCCGGCGACCATCTCGTCGAGCGAGCGGTTGGAGAGCTTGCCGTAGTCCGGCATCGAGGCGACGTGGAAGAGGACGTGCCCCTCGGCCGCGTAGGCGTTGCCGGAGCGGATGAGCTCCTCGATCATGGCGATCATCGCCGGGATGTTCTCGGTCGCGCGCGGCTCGAGGGTGGGCCGCAGGCAGCCGAGGGCGTCGGAGTCCTCGTGGTACTGGCGCTCGGTGGTCTCGGTGACCTTGCGGATCGCCTCGTTCAGCGGAATGCCCGGGAATTCCTCGGCGGCGCGGGCGTTGATCTTGTCGTCGACGTCGGTGACGTTGCGGACATAGGTCACGTGCTCCGGCCCGTAGAGGTGGCGGAGAAGGCGATAGACGAGGTCGAAGACGATGAGCGCCCGGCCGTTGCCGATATGGGCAAAGTCGTAGACCGTCGGCCCGCACACATACATCCGCACGTTGGACGGATCGATCGGCTCGAAGAGGTCCTTCTGCCGGGTGAGGGTGTTGTAGAGCCTGAGCGCCATTGTCCGTCCTGCCCTCGCCCGGCTGATCTCGGCGGAGCCGCGCGCTGCATTGGCGCATCGGCCGGGGCCGGTCAAGCGCCCGCCGGGATGAACGGCAGCTAAACGCACGGCTCAGCCCGAGTTCAGCGGCAAGGCGGTTTTCTCGCGGCCGAAACGCCCTTCGTGGAGTCCGGCTCATGCACGCCCTTTCCGCCGCCTCGCTCATCCTGCTGGCCTTCACCCTCGGGGTCGGGCTGGCGCTCTTCTCCCTGCCCTATGCCTCGGGCCAGACCGAGCCGGGCGGCCAGGCGCTCGCCCTCTGCGCGGTGACGCCGGGCGGCTGCGGCTGAAGAATCGGGGATTCGGCGCAACAATGGAGCAAGAACGGCGTCACGACGTTGTTTGCGTTTGACGGGCGGGTAACTGCTCACCTAGTTGTTGCTTGAAGTTCAACGTGAACTTAGCTTTCAAGTGCCGGATGGGGGTCCAGGCTCGATTGCTCGGCGTACCGGCCGACCGCCCGAGGGGACCAGGTATGGAATTGCGTAGCAAGCTCGTCCGGCTAGCACTCGCGGCTTCGACGCTGTTCGTCAGCGGCGCCACGGCGTTGGCGCAGAGCACGTGCACCCAGCTCGAAACCGCGCTCGTCGCCCTCGAACGGACTGGGCCAGGCGCCGCCGCGGCCAACTTCCAGCGGCTCGACGCCGCCTATAACCAGAAGCGTTTCGAACTCGACCAGGCGGTGGCGCAGGCCCGTGCCGGCGCATGCATGGGCGGGTTCCTGTCGATGTTCAGCCGGCCGGATCCGAACTGCCCGGCGCTGATGCAGCGCGTCGGGCGCCTGCAGGCCGAGCTCACCAGCATCGGCGCGCAGCGGCAGCAGAACGCCTACGATCCGGGCGCGGTCGCGCGCGAGCGGAGCCGCCTCCTCCGGGCGCTCGGCAACAACAATTGCGGACCGCAATACGCGCAGTTCGCGCGCGGCGGGTTCGGCGAGCAGCAGTTCCTCGCCCCGGTCCAGGTCGGCACATTCCGGACGCTCTGCGTCCGCACCTGCGACGGGTTCTATTTCCCGATCAGCTTCTCGACCGTCCGCTCGGCCTTCCAGTCGGACGCGCAGACCTGCCAGCAGATGTGCCCGGCCGCGCAGGTCGAGCTCTATGTCCACTCCAATCCGGGCCAGGAGAGCGAGCAGGCGGTGTCGCTGAGCGGGCAGCCCTATACCTCGCTGCCGACCGCCTTCCGCTACCGCACCGAGTTCGACCCGAGCTGCACCTGCCGGACGACCGGGCAGACCGCCTCGGCCACCAATTATTTCCCCTCGGTCGATGCCGCGCTCGCCTCGCTCCGTGGCCCCCGCGGCGAGTTGACCGACGCCGCCGTCCGGCCGACCATCGTGCCCGTCCCGATCTCGCGGCCGAGCCTTTCGGAGGATCCCGAGACCCTCGCCAACCTCGCCGGCGACTTCGTTCCGCAGCCGACCGCGCCGCTGCCCGCGAAAGACGACGCGGTGGCCGACCTCGGCGGGGCGCCGGCGATCCGCGTGGTCGGGCCGGCCTACTACTACACCCTGCCGCCAACGGTGCCGGAGGCGACGAGCCGTACCGTTGCGCAGTAGCGATGTCCCCGTTTTCGTGGCGAATCCCAGGGCCTCGGCGTCAGCCGGGGTCGGGATGCGCGGTTTACGGGGCTTAAGCGAATGGCATGAGAGAATGGGGCCGGTCGGTTGGGGTGGAGCCGGTCGCGCCAGATTGTGGTGCCGGGGGCCCAAGACCGCCCGGTAGAGCTGGGAAAGAACGGAAATGAAGCGTGACGACGAAGCGAGGGCCCCAGACTGGGCCGAAGGGGTAAGCCGGAGAGCGTTCCTCCTCGGCGCGGCG
>JADYYB010000123.1 GCA_020853895.1 Bauldia sp. | reverse complement strand
GGAGCCGCGCGATCTCCGCGTTGCGCACGCCGTGGCGGACGAGGTTGAGCACCTCCCACTCCGCCGGGGTCAGCACGTCGTTGTGGGGCGGACGCCCCCGCGCCTGGCTCATGGGCCGATCCTAGCGTGGCCGGCGCCCGATTTACCCTCCCCCGTCGGCGACCGCCTGCCCCGGACCGCCCGACCAGCCGCGCGGCTCGCCGAAGGCGAACTCCAGCATTCCGCGCGCGATCTCGCGCTCGCCCATCACCACGCTGGTCGCCCCGAGGCGCAGCATGTGGTCGACCTCGGGGTCGGAGTGGACGCGCGCGACGATGGTGAGGCGGGGGTTGGCCGCGCGCGACTGCTCGGCGATCTGCCCCGCCTCGAACGCTTCCGGGATGGCGATGAAGAGGTACTTCGCCGTGCTCACATTGGCGGCCGCCAGGACCTCCGGCCGCACCGCGTTGCCGACGATCACCGGCACCTCGGTGTCCTTGAGCGCGGCGAGATGCTCGCTGTTCTCCTCGGTCACCACCAGCGGCACGCCGAGCTGGCGGAGCTCCTCCGCGATGTGGCTGCCCACGCGCCCGTGCCCGACCACCACCGCGTGGTCGGCGGCGGGCGGCGGGAACACCGGATGGGCCTCCGCCGCCGACGGCTGGGCGGGCGGATGGGCGAGTTCCTCCGCCTGCGCCTTGGCCTGCAGCCGGTCGGCGAAGGCGAAGAAGAGCGGGTTGAGGAGGATCGAGATCATCGCCCCGGCGAGGATGAGATCCTGTCCGTCCTCCGGCAGGAGCCCGAGCCCGACCCCGAGCGCGGCGAGGATGAAGGAGAACTCGCCGATCTGCGCCAGGCTGGCGGAGATGGTCAGCGCCGTCTCGTGGCTGTGGCCGAAGGCGCGCACGATCGCGTAGGCCGCCGCCGACTTGCCGACAAGGATGATCGCCACGGTCAGGAACACGGCGACCGGCATCGTCAGGACGATGGCCGGATCGAAGAGCATGCCGACCGAGACGAAGAACAGCACCGCGAAGGCGTCGCGGAGCGGCAGGATCTCCTGCGCGGCGCGCTGGCTGAGCGGGGACTCGTTCATCACCATGCCGGCGAAGAAGGCGCCGAGCGCGAAGGAGACCTCGAACAGCGACGCCGCGCCGAAGGCCACGCCGAGCGCGATCGCCAGCACCGCCAGACGGAAGAGCTCGCGCGAGCCGGTATAGACGACGCGATGCAGGATCCACGGGATCACCTGCCGCCCCACGACCAGCATCAGCACCACGAACGCCGCCACCTTGCCGAGCGTCAGCGCGATCGCGCCGAAGAGTCCGCCCGAGCCGGAAGCCTCTCCATTTTCCTCGCCGCCGAGCACGCCCGACAGGGCGGGGATGACGACCAGCGCGAGGACCATCGCGAGGTCCTCGACGATCAGCCAGCCGACCGCGATGCGGCCCTTCTCGGTGTCGACCATGCGCCGTTCCTGGAGGGCGCGGAGGAGCACCACCGTGCTCGCCACCGAGAGCGCCAGGCCGAACACGAGCCCCGAGCCGAGCGGCCAGCCGAGCCAGAAGGCAAGCCCCACGCCCATCAGCGTGGCGATCGAGATCTGCCCGATGGCGCCGGGAATGGCGATCGAGCGGACCGACAGGAGATCGCCGAGCGAGAAATGGAGGCCGACGCCGAACATCAGGAGGATGACGCCGAGCTCGGCGAGTTCCGAGGCCAGATGCACGTCCGCGACGAAGCCGGGGGTTGCCGGGCCGATCAGCACGCCGGCGAGGAGATAGCCGACCAGCGGCGATATCTTCAGCCGGTGCGCGATGGCGCCGAGGATGAAGGCGACGCCGAGGCCGGCGACGATGATGGTGATGAGGGGAATGTCGTGCGCCATGGGCTCCTGGTCGGTTCGCGTCGCTCCGAAGTGACCACACTCGCTTTCCCGACCGCAACCCAACCACACACGCGCACACGCGGCGGATCGCGCCTCCCGGCCGGCTGCTGTTGTCATTGCCGGTCGAGTACACGCCCTTTGACCTCCCGCCGGGGAGAGGGGCGCCTTGGGCGGAGCGGCAGGCTCGCAAGACACGCCCCTCCTCAACCCATGGAACCGGCCGTGAATTCGGCATGGGTGCCATGACGGAATCGCGGGAAGCCTTCGCCCGAGCCACTCAACCGCGGATTCGGAAGGTCCGCGCGCCCGCACCGCCGCTCCGCGCGATTCACCTAAACGCAAGTCCTGCTACGGCAATCTCCGCCTTGAACGGTCCGTTGGTCACACCCATGTGACCGGGCAAGCGGGAGGAGAGTCCTCCGTTCGAAGCTCGAGTGCCGGGGTCAGGCGTTCGCTCCGATCAGTCTTGACTGAATGCACTTAACGTCCTAGCTCGACGGGCATGAGACATGAGCGACCGGACCCCGCTGGCGAATTCATCGAGCGCATGGGCTTCCTCTGCGAGGCCGATGGCTTGCCGCGCATTTCCGGCCGGCTGCTCGGCCTCCTCATCCTCGAAGGCGGGCCGTTCACCCTCAAGGAGCTGGCGCAGCGCCTCAATGTCAGCCGCGCTTCGGTCAGCACCAACGCCCGGCTCCTCGCCAAGACCGGCATCATCGAGCGCGTCGCCGTCCCCGGCGACCGGCAGGATTATTACGCGCTCGACGAGAATCCGGGCGCGCGCATCCATGCCGGCGTCCTCGAACGGCTGGAGCGGACCTACCAGACCCTTCGCAGCGCCGAGAAGGACCTTCCGCGCGAGATGGACGACGCCCGCCGGCGCGTCCGCTCCTTCGGCGAGTTCTACGGCACGGTCATCCGCCACATGAAGGCGCTGGCCAAGGAATTTCCGTCCGCCGAATGAGCGGACACCGCCGTCCCCCGAGCGGGACAAGGCGGGCAACAAGAGATTTTTGGACGAATTCCGTGAGTGTGACCGCCGTGACCGACCGCAACACGCCCGCCAACGACCTGACGCCGGAGCAGCGCGGCGAGCTGCCGTCGTGGGACCCGGCCAGCACGGCGCCGAGGAAGCGGCGCCGCTGGACCTGGGCGCTCGGCGGGCTGATCCTCGGCGCCGTCCTCGGCCTCACCGTACTGCCGGGCCTCATGGCCCAGCTCATGCCGCCGCCGGCCGAGCCGGGCGCAGAGGCCCCGGTCGAGACGCCGGCCGTGGCCGAGGCGCAGGCCGCGCCCACCATCCTCAACGCCGTCGAGGTGGCGACCGTGGCCGCGCAGGATCTTCGCTCGCTGGTGCGTATCACCGGCACGGTCGTGCCCGACCGCGAGACGCGCCTCTCGGCCAAGGTCTCCGGCACGATCGATTCGATCAACGTCAATGACGGCGAGGCCGTCGCGGCGGGCGACGTGCTCATCGAGTTCGACGCCGACGAGCTCCGCGACCGCCTCGAGGACCAGCAGGCCTCGCTCGCCTCGGCCCGCGTCCAGCTCGAGACCGCGCAGGCCAATCTCGAGCGCACGCAGACCCTCGTCACCCGCAACGTCGCCACCCAGGCCACGCTCGACACCGCGCAGGCCCAGGTCAGCCAGGCCCAGGCGAGCGTCGCCACGCTCGACGCCCAGGTGCGCGCAGCCGAGCGCTCGCTCGACTACGCCACCGTCCGCGCCCCCTATGCCGGCGTCGTCTCGACGCGCGAGGTGTCGGAGGGGGAGAGCGTCGCGGTCGGCAGCCCGCTCCTCACCATCGTCGACCTCTCCAATGTCGAGGTCGAGGTGATGGTGCCGACCTTGGCGATCGCCTCGGTCCGTCCCGGCCAGCAGGCCAGCGTGACCATCACCGGCATCCCCGGCCGCACCTTCGACGCCGAGGTCGAGCGGATCAGCCCGACCGCGCCCTCCGGCGCCCACTCGATCCCGGTCTATCTGACGCTGGAGAACGAGGACGGCGCGCTGCGCGGCGGCATGTTCGCCACCGGCACGATCGAGGTCGAGACGAGGGCGGGCGCCATCGCCCTGCCGCCGTCCGCCATCCGCACCGACAGCGAGGGGCGCTACGTCCTCAAGATCGTCGGCGCCACGCTCGTCCGCCAGCCGGTGACCACCGGCCCGACCTGGAACGAAGGCGCGCTCGTCGAGGTAACGGAAGGGATATCGGCCGGCGATAGGGTCGTCGTCGCGCCGCTGCCCTCGCTCGAGGCCGGCGTACCGGTAAGCATCGAAGGCGCCTGATCATGATCCTGACCCGCATCGCGGTTAACAACCCGGTCTTCGCCGTCATGGTGATGCTCGGCATCACCCTGATCGGCTGGTTCTCGTTCCAGCGCTTCTCGATCGAGCAGTTCCCGGCCATCGACTTCCCGGTCGTGGTGGTCCTCACCTCCTATCCGGGCGCCTCGCCCGAGACGGTCGAGGACCAGATCACCCGGCCGATCGAGAACACGGTCAACACCACGAGCGGCCTCGATTCGGTCACCTCGACCTCCTCGCAGGGCCAGTCGCTGATCATCGCCCAGTTCGATCTCTCGGTGAGCTCGGACACCGCCGCGCAGGACGTGAAGGACCGCGTCTCCCAGATCGAGGCGAGCCTGCCGGACGACGCCGGCCGGCCGCAGGTGCTGCGCTTCGACCCCGCGGCCCTTCCGATCATGTCGATCGGCATCAGTTCGGCCTCGATGCCGATCCGCGACCTCACCGCGCTCGCCGACGAGACCATCATCCCGCGGCTCAACACCGTGGTCGGCGTCGGGGAGGCGCAACTGATCGGCGGCGTCGACCGCCAGATCAACATCCTCATCAACGACGAGCGCCTACGCTCGCTCGACATCGGCATCAACGAGGTGCTGAACGCGGTCCGGGCGGAGAACCAGGACCTTCCCGCCGGCACGGTCAATTTCGGCCTCACCGAGACCACCGTCCAGGTCGAGGGGCGCATCGCCGACCCGGCCGGCTTCCTCGACATCATCGTCGCCCGGAGGGGCGGCCAGCCGATCTATCTCTCCGAGGTCGCCACCGTCGAGGACGGCGAGGCCGACGACGACAACCGCGCGCTGATCGACGGCAAGCCGGCGCTCGCCATCAACGTCATCCAGGTCCAGGGCTCCAACACCATCGCGGTCGCCGAGGGCGTGCACGAGACGCTCGCCGAGCTCGGCGAGGAGCTGCCGCCGAGTGTCTCGCTCAACGTCATCGTCGACAACTCGACCGCGATCCGCAACTCGGTCAACTCGGTCCAGACCACGCTCATCGAGGGCGGCGTGCTGGCCGTCCTCATCGTGTTCCTGTTCCTCAACTCGTGGCGCTCCACGGTCATCACCAGCCTGACCCTGCCGATCTCGGTGATCGGCACGTTCGGCATCATCTACTTCCTCGGCTTCACGCTGAACTTCATGACCCTCCTCGCGCTGTCGCTGTCGATCGGCCTCCTGATCGACGACGCCATCGTCGTCCGCGAGAACATCACGCGCCATCTGCATATGGGGAAGAGCCATCGGCGCGCCGCGCTCGAAGGCACCAACGAGATCGGCCTCGCCGTGCTCGCGACCACGCTCTCGATCGTGGCCGTGTTCATGCCGGTCGCCTTCATGGAAGGCATCATCGGCCGCTTCTTCCTGCAGTTCGGCATCACCGTGACGGTGGCCGTGCTCCTCTCGCTGTTCGTGTCCTTCACCATGGACCCGATGCTGTCGAGCGTCTGGTACGACCCCGCCTCCCAGCCCAACGCGAAGCGCTGGTTCATCGCCCGCATTGTCGGCAAGTTCGACGATTTCTTCATGTGGGTGAACCGCCTCTACCGCCGCGTCCTCGACTGGTCGCTGCGCCACCGCAAGATCACGCTGGTCACCGTGCTGGTGCTCTTCGTCAGCAGCGTCGCCGTGCTCCTGCCGCGCGTCGGCTTCGAGTTCCTGCCCGCCGAGGACACCGGCGCCTTCCAGGTCCAGGTGACAACGCCCGTCGGCTCCTCGGTCGACTACACCGAGGGCAAGGTCCTGCAGGTCGAGAACGTGATCCGCGCCCTCCCCGAGGTCGTCTCGACCTATTCGACCATCAACTCGGGCCAGACGATGGGCACCAACCAGGCCAATGTCCGCGTCACGCTCGTCCCCAAGCATGACCGCGAGCGCGGCGTCCTCGAGCTGATGGACGTGGTGCGCGCCGAGCTCGCGCCGATCGCCGGCATCGAGGCGACGCCCGGCCTCGACGGCATCGGCGGCCCGGTCGCGCCGATCCAGGTCACCATCCTCGGCCCCGACTTCGAGACCCTCGGCACGATCGCCCGCGACGTTTCGGCCAGGCTCGCCGAGATCCCCGGCACGGTCGACATCCGCTCCAGCCTCGACGAGCAGCGCCCGATCCTCGCCGTCCGCGTCAACCGCGACGTTGCCAGCGACCTCGGCGTCTCCATGCAGCAGATCGGCTCGGCGATCCGCCCGCTGATCGCCGGCGAGGACGTCACCGACTGGAACGCGCCCAACGGCCAGTCCTACTCGGTGGTCGTGCGCCTCCCCGCCGGCGCGCGCAACGATCTCGGCGCGCTCGCCGCGATGCCGATCACCACCAGCAACGTCAACGCCAATGGCGAGCCGATCACCATCCGCCTCGACCAGGTGGCGGAGATCACCCAGTCGGTCGGCGCCGCCGAGCTCGAGCGCCAGGATCTGAGCCGCCAGGTGACCATCTCGGCCGGCATCTCCGGCCGCCCCAACGGCCAGGTGCTGGGCGAGGTCGGCGCGATGACCGCGGAGCTGCAGCTCCCGCCCGGCTACCGCGTCGTGCAGCAGGGCGAGTCCGAGGACCTCGCGGAATCGGCGGCGAGCGCCGGCGCCGCGCTTATGCTCGCCGTGCTCTTCATCTACTTCGTCATCGCCTCCCAGTTCGGCTCCTTCCTGCAGCCGCTGGCGATCATGGTGTCGCTGCCGCTCTCGCTGATCGGCGTCATCACCGGCCTCCTGATCGCCGGCTCGACGCTGAACATCTTCTCGATGATCGGCTTCATCATGCTGATGGGCCTCGTGACCAAGAACGCGATCCTGCTGGTCGACTACTCCAACCGCCGGCGGAAGGAGGGCGCCACGCTCTACCACTCCCTGCTCGACGCCGGTACGACCCGCTTCCGTCCGATCGTCATGACCACGCTCGCCATGATCCTCGGCATGACCCCGCTGGCGCTGGCCCTCGGCGAGGGCAGCGAGTCGAGCGCGCCGATGGCCCACGCGGTGATCGGCGGCCTCATCAGCTCGACCATCCTCACCCTCGTGGTGGTGCCGGTGATCCTCACCTATCTCGACGGCTTCGGCCGGCGCGTCCGCCGCCTCTTCCCGAAGGCGCCGGAGGACGGGCACGGCGAGGAGGGCCTCGAGCTCGAGCCGGTTCCGGCCACCGCCGACCAGTGGCGCGTCCCCGCCACCAACGTCCGCAACAACGAGCCCCCCGCCGTCGCCGCCGAATAGGCGGCCGCGCGGCTCGGGTTCAGATCGATGGCCGATCAGCCGATCACGATCGACGTCTGGTCGGACGTCGCCTGCCCCTGGTGCTATATCGGCAAGCGCCGCCTCGAGCTGGCGCTCGCCGAGTTCGCCAAGACGCCGGGCGCTCCGCGGGTCGCGCTCACCTTCCACAGCTTCGAGCTGAACCCGGGCTTCCCGGTCGATTTCGAGGGCAGCCAGACCGACTATTTCGAGCGCCTGCGCGGCATCCCAGCCGCCCAGTTCGCGCAGATGCAGGAGCGCGTGATCGGCCTCGCCGCCGCCCTCGGCCTCGACTACGACATGGACGCCGTGCGCATGACCAACACGGTCAAGGCGCATGAACTCGTCCATTTCGCGAGGGCGCACGGCAAGCAGGCCGAGATGAAGGAGCGCCTGATGCGCGCCTACTTCATGGAGGGCCGTCATCTCGGCCGCGTCGCCGAGCTCGCCGCCCTCGCCGCCGAGATCGGCCTCGACCCCTCGGCCGCCGCCCGCTCGCTCGAGACCGACGAGTACCTCTCCGCCGTCCGCGCCGACCAAGAGTTGGCGATGCGCTACGGCATCCAGGGCGTCCCCTTCTACGTGCTCGACAACAAATACGGCATCTCCGGCGCCCAGGACCCCGCGCTGTTCCTCAAGGCCCTGCAGACGGTGGCGAAGGAGCGGACTACTTCCTGACGAGGTCCCGCTCGGCTAAGACGATCGAGGGGCTCAGGCACGCCTTCGTCAACCAGGCCGTCGAGGTCCCGGCGGTCCGCGCCGAAGTGCAATCCCTGCTCGGCCTCGGCGCCCGCCGCGCCAGCCTCATCCTCCGCTTCGGCCGCGGTCCCGCGATGCCCCGCTCACTCCGCCGCCCGGTCGAGGACGTCCTCGCCGCCTGACGCGGGCGAGAGATGGAGATCATAGCCGGGCGTCTCCAATCGGCCCTCCGCGGTCCCGGCGTATTCCTCGTCCGCCACCATCCGAACGACGACGCTGCCGTGAGAGCGCCGCTGCTCCACTCGGACGTGGGCCTCGCGGATGCGGTCGAGAACGTGAATCTGGTCGATCAGCGGCCGAAACCGGCCGGCGCCCGCCAACTCGGCGAGGACTCTGAGGTTCTCGACCTGCGCCCGGATCGGCACGCCGATAACCACCCGCTTGCCGCCTTTGCGCCATGGCCAGACCTTCGCGATGAGACTGGACGCGCGCCCCCTCAGATAGACGAACCGGCCGTTCTCGTTGAGGGCATGCTTGGTGGCGGAGAACGAGGTCCAGCCGGCGGCGTCCGCGACGACGTCGTATGTCTCGGAGCCCTTCTTGAACTCCTGGTATGTGATCACCTGCCTCGCCCCGAGCCCGGTCATGACGGTCGGGTCCTCATTACTCACCGCCGTCACCACTGCGCCGAAGTCCGATGCGAGGCGCACAAGGGCAGAGCCGGACACGCCCGAAGCACCCAGGACGAGCATGGTTTCGCCAGGCCGCACGCTCGCCGCGCGCAGCGATTGGAGCGCGTCACATCCGCCATACGGAATCGCAGCCGCCTCGACGAAGCTGACGCTGGCGGGCTTGATCGCGACGGCAGCATTGGCGGTGACGAGGCAATATTCCGCGTGCGTGCCTGCCTTGCCGTCCGCGAACCCGAATAGCGCGTCCCCCGATTTGAAACGGGCAACCCTCGCGCCCACCGCTTCGACCACTCCGGAGAACTCGTACCCAAGGATCGCCCGGGTCGGCCGACGAAAGCCAAAGATCAGTCGCGCCGCGAGCCGGAACAATCCTGGGAGCGCAAGCGAGCGGAGCCGGCAGTCGAACGGAGTCACCGTCGCCGCGTGCACCCTGACCAGGACCTCGTTGTCCTTGGGCACCGGCTTCGGCACGTCGGCGATCTCGATGACCTCCGGCCCGCCATAGCGGCGGTAGACGGCGGCTTTCACGGCTCGAACCCTCCCCTAAGCCCACACCGCATTATCATGCGGAACGCCACGCGCGTGTTTCCCCTTCCAATCCGGTCCGCTGAATGATAAGTGACCATTGTCACCATGCGGACGAAAACCATGCCCATCTTCGACCCGCCCCACCCGGGGGAGATCGTGCGCGAGGAGTGCCTCGCCCCGCTCGGTTTGAGCGTCACCGCGGGGGCCAAGGCCCTGGGCGTCACGCGCCAGACGCTCAACAATCTCGTCAACGAGCGCTCCGGCATCTCGCCCGAGATGGCGATCCGGCTCGAGAAGGCGTTCGGCTTGTCGGCCGAGATCTGGCTGGGCATGCAGACCGCCTTCGAGCTCGCCGCCGCGAGGAAGCGTCAGGACCAGATCCGCGTGACCCGCGTCCGCAAGGCAGGCTGACCAACGCCGCTGGCATAGAACCTGCAGCTTCCGTCGCGTGCAGCGCGTCTAGGGTTCCGGCCGGAAGGTGACTGGTCCGAGAGACGCGACCCGGGTTTCCGGGCACACGGCGGGCAAAAACCCCGGGAGGTCCCTGCACTTGTCCCTGCCAACCGGCGGGGCGGCCTTCCGGACGCGATCCTGTCTCATCCGGGGGCGTTCGGCACCTGGTATGAGGAGTTCGCGAATGCACATTTTTTCACCACGCGCGCTGGCCCTGATCGGCGCGGCTGCGCTTTCCGCGGCCGCCGTCACCCCCGCCGCGGCGCAGCACGAACGCACGGATTTCAAGGTCTGCTGGTCGATCTATGTCGGCTGGATGCCGTGGGGCTGGCTGTCCGATTCCGGCCTGATGAAGGAATGGGCGGACAGATACGGGATCAATGTCGAGATCGTCCAGATCAACGACTACGTGGAGTCGATCAACCAGTACACGGCCGGCGAGTTCGACGGCTGCTCGATGACCAACATGGACGCCCTCTCGATTCCCGCCGGCGGCGGGGTCGACACCACCGCGCTCATCATCGGCGACTTCTCCAACGGCAATGACGGCATCGTGCTGAAGGGCAGCGAGGCGCTCGCCGACATCCGCGGCCAGAACGTCAACCTCGTCGAGCTCTCGGTCTCGCACTACCTCCTCGCCCGCGCGCTCGACAGCGTCGGCCTGACCGAGCGCGACATCACCGTGGTGAACACCTCCGACGCCGACATGGTCGCCGCCTACGCCACCAACGACGTCACCGCCGTGGTCACCTGGAACCCGCTGCTTTCCGAGATCCTGGCGACGCCGGGCTCGGCCAACGTCTTCGACTCCGCCGCCATCCCCGGGGAGATCATCGACATCATGATGGTCAACACCGAGACCCTCGCCGCCAACCCCGATTTCGGCAAGGCCCTGGTCGGCGCCTGGTACGAGGCGATGTCGATCGTCGCCGCCGACACGCCGGAGGGGATCGAGGTCCGCACCGCGCTCGCCACCGCCGCCGGCACCGACCTCGCCGGCTACGAGGCCCAGCTCGCCACCACCGAGATGCTCTATGCGCCGGCCGAGGGCGTCGCCTTCGCCGAGAGCCCGGCGCTCAGCACCACCATGGACTATGTCCGCAACTTCCTCTTCGACCACGGCATCCTTGGCACCGGCGCGCCCAGCCCGGACTTCGTCGGCATCGAGTTCGCCGACGGCTCGATCCTCGGCGACGCCAGCAACGTGAAGCTCCGCTTCGACCCCACCTACATGCAGCTCGCCGCCGACGGCGCACTGTGAGACCGGCGACAGTCGCAGGCCGCCAGTGAGCTCGACAACGGCGGGTTCGCCACCTCTCCACCCTCCCCCTCCGGGGGAGGGTCGGCCGCGGGCTGCGCCCGCGGACGGGGTGGGGTGGACGGCGACGGTCCCTCCGGGTAGCCCACCGCCGTCCACCCCATCCCGGAGCGCGGCCGAGCAGCGCTCCGACCCCGGATCACGTCCGGGGCAGGCTCTTCCCCCTCGAGGGGAAGGCGGCGTTGCCGCGTCGCGTGACGGCGCAAGGAAACACCGAGTGCGCCTCGTCAACCGCAAGCCCAGCCGCGGCACCGCGATCGCCCTCGCCGCGATCCCCTTCGTCCTCGTCGCCATCGCCTATTCGGTCGGCTCCTATGTCCGCCTCTCCGACAACCCGGCCGACAAGCTCCTGCCCGCGCTCTCGACCATGGCGCAGAGCTTCTACACGATGGCCTTCACACCCGAGCAGCGGACCGGCGACTACCTCCTCTGGGTCGACACCGCCGCGAGCCTCACCCGCCTCGCCATCGGCGTCGGCATCTCCGCCCTCCTCGCGCTCACCGTCGGCATCGCGGTCGGCTTCATCCCGATCGTCCGCGCCGGGCTCGCGCCCTTCGTCTCCGCGCTCTCGCTCATCCCGCCGCTCGCGGTGCTGCCGATCCTCTTCATCGTCTTCGGCCTCGGCGAGCTCGCCAAGGTCGCCCTCATCGTCATCGGCATCGCGCCGGTGATGATCCGCTCGATGTCCCAGTCCGTCGCGAGCCTTCCCGCCGAGCTGATCGTGAAGGCGCAGACGCTCGGCGCCTCGACCTGGCAGATGGTGACGCGCGTGGTGCTGCCGCAGATGCTGCCGCAGCTCGTCTCGACCACGCGGCTCGCGCTCGGCCCGGCCTGGATCTTCCTCATCTCGGCCGAGGCCATCGCCTCGACCAGCGGCCTCGGCTACCGCATCTTCCTCGTTCGCCGCTATCTCGCGATGGACGTCATCCTCCCTTATGTCGCCTGGATCACGCTGATCGCCTTCGCGATCGACCTCGCGCTCCGGCTCCTCGCCAAGCGCGCGTTCCGCTGGGCCTATGGCGAGGGCCAGCTCCTGTGAGCAGCGGGGTCACCGTCAGAGGCGTCCGCAAGGACTATGGCGACGCGGTCGTCATCGAGCGCCTCAACCTCGAGGTCGCGCCGGGCAGCTTCTGCGCCATCGTCGGGGCGAGCGGCTGCGGCAAGTCGACGTTTCTCAGGATGCTGGTCGGCCAGGAGCAGCCCGACCAGGGCGAGATCCTCATCGACGGCGAGCCGATCCCGCCCGAGCCGAGCCCCGCGCGCGGCATCGTCTTCCAGCGCTACTCGGTCTTCCCGCATCTCACCGTGACGCAGAACCTCATGCTGCCCGCCGAGCTCCGCGCCTCGAAATTCTTCGGCCGCGTGCTCGGCCCCTCGCGGAGGAAGATCCGCGACAGCGTCGCCGACACGCTGAAGTCGATCGGCCTCTGGGAAGCGCGCGACCGCTGCCCGCTGCAACTTTCCGGCGGCATGCAGCAGCGCCTCGCCATCGCCCAGGCGCTTCTCATGCGTCCGAAGATCCTGCTGCTGGACGAGCCCTTCGGCGCGCTCGATCCCGGCATCCGCGGCGACATGCACGCGATCCTGCTGCGGCTGTGGCGCGAGACCAGGATGACGATCTTCATGGTCACTCACGACATCGCCGAGGGCTTCAAGCTCGCCACCCGCCTCCTCGTCTTCGACAAGGTGCGGCACGACCCCGACTTCCCCTCGGCCTACGGCTCGACCGTCACCTACGATCTGCCGCTCGACCGCGCGCAGCGCCGGGCCGAGACGGCGGCCGCTCTCGCGGCCGTCGAGGCCAGCCGGTCGGCGGCCGCGCTGGCCGTCGTCCGCGCCTCCCTCAATCCGCCACCCGCTCGCGAGGAGCCTGTCCCGGATCCGGTCCAGGGCGGGAACCCCCAAGCGGTCTGACGCATGATGAGACTATTTCCGCTTCCCGGCGAAAGCCGGGACCCATGCAAGCTGGGTGAAAGCCGCACCGTCGCATGGACCCCGGCTTCCGCCGGGGAAGCGAATCTTCTTGAAGCAGTGAGAACAGGAAACGCGAAGGAGTAGCGATGCGATCGACGACAACAGGCACCCAACCAGGCGGGCCCTTCGCCGAGACCCGGCAGCATCGCCACCACCCCGACTTCAACCGCCTGAACACCCGCGGCTGGAAGGCGGCCGAGAAGGAGGGGACGATCCCCTCCGACGCCTGGAACAAGGAACGCGCATGGGCCCTTCGCTTGGGCCTCACCGGCTCGGACAGCCTCGAGGACAAGTCGATCCCGACTTTCGCCCGCGGCGAGCTCCCGCACTACGCCGGCATCAACACCTTCCTCAAGGCGCCCTATATCGAGGACGTCACCAAGGTGGGGAATTTCGACGCCGCGGTGATCGGCGTCCCTTTCGACGGCGGCACAACCTACCGTCCCGGCACCCGCTTCGGACCCCAGGGCGTGCGTAGGATTTCGGCGTTATACACGCCGTACAACTACGAGCTCGGCATCGACCTCCGTGAGCAGATGACGCTCTGCGACGTCGGCGACGTCTTCACCATCCCCGCCAACATCGAGAAGACCTTCGACCAGATCACCCGGGCCGTGAGCCACGTCGCCTCCTCGGGCGCGCTGCCGATCATGATCGGCGGCGACCACTCGATCGGCTTCCCCTGCGTGCGCGGCATCGCCAACGTCACCTCCAAGCGCATCGGCATCGTCCATTTCGACCGCCACATCGACATCCAGGAGAAGGACCTCGACGAGCGGATGCACACCACGCCCTGGTACTACGCGACCAACCTCCCCAACGTGCCGGCGGTGAACCTCGTCCAGGTCGGCATCGGCGGCTGGCAGGTCCCGCGCGAGGGCGTGCGCGTCGCCCGCGAGCGCAACACCACCATCCTCACCATGCGCGACATCGAGGAGATGGGCATCGACAAGACCGCCGAGGTGGCGCTCGAGATGGCGTGGAAGGACGCCGACGCGGTCTACATCTCCTTCGACATCGACTCGGTCGATTGCGGCTTCGTGCCGGGCACCGGCTGGCCCGAGCCCGGCGGCTTCCTCCCGCGCGAGGCCCTCGCGCTGGTCGGCAAGGTCGCCGCCGAGGGCATCTGCGGCCTCGAAGTGGTCGAGGTCTCCCCGCCCTACGACACCTCCGACATCACCGCCCTTCTCGGCACCCGCGTGATCGTCGACGTCCTCGGCGCGCTGGTCTCGCACGGCAAGCTGGGCAGCCACCGCGCCATCATCGACAAGCCCGTCACCATCCCCCCGGGGCCGTGACGATGCGTTCGATCCGGATCACGCGCACACCGCTTAACCTCCCCCTTGCGGGGAGGTCGAAGGTGCGAGGCCCCCGACTTGATCGGGGGCCGAGCAGCTTCGGGAGGGGGTGCCGGCGCGAAGCGGCGGAGCGCGAAGCGCCCTTCTCGGCTCACCCCCTCCCGAAATCGCTGCGCGATTTCGACCTCCCCGCAAGGGGGAGGTTAAGAAGAGTCGATTTCGTCACTACTCGAATGGCCGGGGCTTAACATGCACGGTAACCATCGCCATTCGCACGACCACGACCACGACCATGACCACGGTCACGACCACGGGCATGACCACGATCACCGCCACGATCGCGAGCACGCCCACCCCGGTCGTGGCCACAACGCACCCGCGAGCGACCTCCACTCGCATCTCGCCGGCCACGACGGGCGCCACCGCTACCGCGAGCTGCAGTCGCTGGCGGCCGCCTTCATCGACGCCTTCCAGAAGGCCGAGGACAAGACGAGCTATCTCCGCCTCGCCGGCATCCCGGCCTCCCTCCCCGGTCCGGACGGCCTCGAGCAGTACCTCGTCGACGTGTCGATCACCGCGGAGTTCCAGGTCGCGACGGCCTCGCCCGGCTTCGCCTCGCGCGAGCTGGTCCACCTCCCCTTCCCCGGCAGCATGGTCCGCGAGCGCACGCGGCTGACCTTCGCCTATGTCTCGCTGACCGGCCGGCGCGACGTCGACCTCCTCGACATCCTCGACGCCCGCTTCCCGTCCGACCCGCCCGCGGTGCCGCCCGGCCGTTAGCCTCTCGCCGCCTTGTCCAATTCCAACCTCCCCCCTGCGGGGAGGTTGAAGGTCGGGGTCGTTCACCTCTCATCCACCGCGCCGCGCCCCGCAGCCTTGACTCGGCCACACCCGAGTCGTTGATCGGCGGCGGAGGAGAGCCGCCTAACGGCTCCCCGCAGAGGAGAGGCAGAGATGCTCAAGGTCATCGAGATACTGGAAGACTCCAACGTCAGCTGGGAGGACGCCGCCAAGCAGGCGGTCGCGCGCGCCCACCGGACGCTCCGTCACGTGAAGTCGATCAACATCAAGAATTTCGCCGCGACGGTCGGCGAGGACGGCAAGATCACCTCCTACCGCATCAACGCCAACATCTCCTTTGTGCTCGACGACGGCCCGGTTGCCACCTCGTCCTCGGCCTCCTCCTCTGCATCGGGCAAGGGCGGCGGCAAGGGCAGGCGGAAGTAGCCCCCTACGAAACGTTGGCCGGAGCGCCGCCCGTCCCGGCGTCGCTTCGGCCCTCTCGCTCGCCCGTGGCCGCCGGGCCCGCAGGCCGCTGGGTGCGGCTCACGAACCAGCCGCGCGTCGAGCGGCTGCTCCGCCGCACCCCGACGATCATCCAGTAGAGCAGCCAGCGATGCGGCCGCCGGATGACGCGCAGCACCGGGTTGGTCCGCATCGTCCGCCGGATGCGGAGGATCACCGGCCGGAGCCGCCCGAGCAGCACCTTGTCCATCCAGAAGAAATGGACGCGCTTGAAGAGCGGCATGAGGATCGGCAGCCAGAACGGCAGCACGAAGAGGCCGAAGCCGAAGAACATCGCCGTGCCGATGATCCCGAAGCCGATCACCGTGCGGAGCCACAGCGCCTGCGCCCGCCACCACGCCACGCCCGCCCCGAACGCCCCGCCCACCGCCTTGGCGCGCAGCGTGATGAACCGCCAGAGGCCGGGTCCGAGAAGGGCGATGAAGCCCTTCATCGCGATGCGCGAGAAGGGCTGCGAGGTCCGCTTGACGGCGAAGACCTTGAGCACCGGCAGGACCGGCTTCAGCGACAGGAACGCCCAGTGGAGATATTCCTTCGCGACGAGCACCAGGCCGTAGCGGAACGCCAGCCAGACGCTGAGCCCGCCGGTCAGGATCACGACAAGGATGCGTACGATCGGCACGCCGGACGGTTCCTAGACTCCCAGAGAGCCCCACCTCGTTAGCGGGAAGCCGCCCCCGCACTTTCCCCCTCCCACTTGTGGGGAGGGTCGGGGTGGGGGCCTCGCGGCAAGCGAGGCCTGTTCAAGAATCCCACCGTCGATGTCAATCTCAGCGTGGGATTCTCAAACCTCGCTTGCCGCGAGGCCCCCTCCTGGCCTCCCCCACAAGGGGGGAGGGAGTTGTCGTTGCGGCCTCCCGAGACGCAATCAAGCTTGGATCGTGACCGGTCTCAGCGGGTGCGGCCGGCTACAGCCCTAGCCCGCCGATGCAGACATATTTGACGTCGAGATACTCGTCGATCCCGTAGGCCGATCCTTCGCGCCCGAGACCGGATTCCTTGTAGCCGCCGAACGGGGCGACCTCGGTGGTGATCGCGCCCTCGTTCACGCCGACCTGCCCGTATTGCAGCCGCTCGTAGACGCGCACCGCCCGCCCGAGATTGCTGGTGTAGAAATAGGCGGCGAGCCCGTAATTGGTGTCGTTGGCGGCCTCGACCGCCTCGTCCTCGGTGTCGAAGCGGAACACCGCCGCGAGCGGCCCGAAGATCTCCTCGTGCGCGAAGCGCATCTCCTGCGTCGCCCCGGTGATCACCGTCGGCTCGAAGAAGGTGTGCCCGAGGGAATGACGGTGCCCGCCGGTCACCACCTCGCCGCCCTTCGCCTTGGCGTCGGCGATCAGCTCTTCCATGTGGGTCACCGCGCGCTCGTCGATGAGCGGCCCCTGCTCCGTGCCGGCCGCGAGTCCCGGCCCGACCTTGAGCGCCCGCGAGGCCGCGGCGAGCCGCTCGGAGAAGGCGTCGTAGATGCCGGACTGGACGTAGAACCGGTTGGTGCAGACGCAGGTCTGCCCCGCATTCCGGTACTTGGCGGCCATCGCGCCGGCCACCGCGCGGTCGAGATCGGCGTCGTCGAAGACGATGAACGGCGCGTTGCCGCCGAGCTCCATCGAGAAGCGCTTAACCGTCGAGGCGGCATCGCGGAGAAGGATCTTCCCGACCTCGGTCGAGCCGGTGAAGGTGATCTTCCGCACGATCGGGTTGCGCGTCATCTCCGCCCCGATCTCGGAGGCCGAGCCGGTGACGATGTTGAGCACCCCGTCCGGGATGCCCGCCTCGCGCGCCAGCACGCCCCAGGCGAGACCCGAGAACGGCGTCTGCGAGGCGGGCTTCACAACGGCCGTGCAGCCGACCGCGATCGCCGGCCCGATCTTCCGCGCCAGCATCGAGAACGGGAAGTTCCACGGCGTGATCGCCGCCACCACGCCGACCGGCTCCTTGGTCACCAGGATCCGCCGGTCCTTCCACGGCGAGGGCACCGTGTCGCCATAGACCCGCCGCGCCTCCTCCGCGAACCAGAGGACGTAGGCCGCGCCCGAGGCGACCTCGGAGCGCGACTCGGAAAGCGGCTTGCCCTGCTCTGTGGTCAGGAGCTCGGCCAGCGCGTCGTGATTGTCGAGGATGGCGTCGTGGAGGGTACGGAGGAGCCGCGCCCGGTGCTCGGCCGTGGTCTGCCGGAAGGCCTCGAAGGCGGTCGCGGCGGCGGCGATCGCGCGCTCGGTCTCGGCTTTCCCGGATTTCGGGACCTCGCCGACGACCTCGCCCGTCGCGGGGTTACGGACCGCGAGGCGCTCTCCCGAGTCGGCCTCCACCCATGCTCCGCCGATCAGATTGGCTTCGCGCTTGAACTCGTTGGCCTTCTTGAGCATCGGTGCCTCGCAACTCAGTCATTCCAGCTCTTTAGGTTGCCGGTCTCCGGCCATCTTACTACATGGGGGCGACAGTCGATCCCCGAAAGGAAGAGGCCATGGAACTCACCGGCATCCATCACCTGACGGCCGTGAGCGCCGACGCGCCCGGCAATGTTGCGTTCTACACGCAGAAGCTGGGGATGCGCCTCGTCAAGAAGACGGTCAACCAGGACCAGACCACGGCCTATCACCTCTTCTACGCCGACGGCGCCGCCCATCCCGGCACCGACCTCACCTTCTTCGACTTCCCGACCGGCCCCGAGCGGCGCGGCACGCATTCGATCAGCCGCACCGGCCTCCGGGTCGCCGACGAGAAGAGCCTCCTCTGGTGGCAGGACTATTTGAAGGCCGAAGGCATCAAGGCGAGCGACATCAAGGAGCGGAACGGCCGCCCGAGCATCCTCTTCGAGGACCCGGAAGGGCAGCGCCTCGCCCTCGTCGCCGACAGCGGCCCCGGCCTCTTCACTGCCTGGGACAAGAGCACCATTCCCGCCGAGCACCAGATCCGCGGCCTCGGCCCGATCACGCTCAGCGTGCCCGACCTCGCGCCGACCGAGCGGATCCTGACGCAGGTCATGAACATGCGCGAGGTGCGCGACTACCCGCATCCCGGCAATGGCGGCGGCAGGGTCCACGTCTTCGAGATGGGCCCGGGCGGCGCCGGCGCGGAGCTCCACGTCCATGTCGATCCGGGCGCGCCGGCGGCGCGCCAGGGCGCGGGCGGGGTGCACCACGTCGCCTTCCGCACGCCCGACGACAAGTCGCACGCCGAGTGGCTCGACCGGCTGGCGCGGATGGGCGTCCGCTCGACCGGCCGCATCGACCGCTTCTATTTCCGCAGCCTCTATTTCCGCGAGCCGAACGGCATCCTCTTCGAGATCGCCACCGACGGCCCCGGCTTCGCCGCCGACGAGCCGATGGAGCACCTCGGCGAGAAGCTCGCCCTCCCGCCCTTCCTCGAGCCCCAGCGCGCGGAGATCGAAGCGGGCCTCAAGCCGCTCTAGCCCCACCCCTCCGCTGGCCGGGGGTGGGGTGCCCTCGCGGCAAGCGAGGGAGAAATCCGCACTTCCTTCCCCCTCTCCCCGTGGGAGAGGTGAAGGGGCGCGGCTCTACGCCTTCCCGATCCCTTCCAGCATCCCCTGCAGCGCCTCGATCTCGTTGTCGTTCACCGTGTGCCCCATGCCCGGGTAGATGCGCTCGGTGAGCGCCGCGCCCATCCCGCCGAGGATCATCGAGGTCAGCTTCACCCGCTCCAGCGGGATGTGCCCGTCGATGTCGCTGCAGCCGACGAAGACCGGCGTGTCGGCGAGGCTCCCCGGAAAGTCGGCGGGGTTGACGAGGTCCCCGATCAGCCCGCCGCTCAGCACGCCCACCCCGCCATAGCGCCGCGGGTTCCGCGCCGCGTAATCCGCCGCCAGGCACGCGCCCTGCGAGAAG
Source organism: Bauldia sp. (assembly GCA_020853895.1). Classification (GTDB taxonomy): domain Bacteria; phylum Pseudomonadota; class Alphaproteobacteria; order Rhizobiales; family Kaistiaceae; genus JADYYB01. The sequence continues at coordinate 6,278 of JADYYB010000123.1, read as the reverse complement.
CCGACGATCGCCACTCGCTCGGCCGGGATGTCGACCGAGGCGAGTTGATCGACCAGCCCGCCGATCCGCGACAGCGCCGAGGAAAGATACGGCTCGTTCTCCGCCCGCGGCACCATGAACCTGTACGGGTACCAGGCGTTCCCGGCCGCCTGCGGCGCCAGATAGAAGAAATCCGGCCGGTCGAGCGCCTCGGCGAGGCCGAGAATGCTCGACGCCGTCGCTCCCCGCCCATGCACCAGGATGACCGCGCCGCGCGCCTCGGAAGGGTCGGCGCCAGCCTGCAGAACCGGCTGGCCGCCGTGGATGTCCTCGCTCATCGATCGGGCCTCGTCGTTTTACGCATCCTCTAACCTCCTACGCGAAACCTAGCGACTCTGTGACTTTTCGGCGATTGCTAAGCCGGCGCGGCTGCGGCATTCTGCGCCGCGCTGACCGGGGAGGCGTTCCAGCCATGCGAGTCCATCTTGCCGTTATGGCGAGCTTCCCCATCCTTGGGCGCTGCTGAGAGAACGGGTGGCCGCATGGTGAAATCTCGCGCGGCCCTCAGGCTTCTGCTGACGCTTTTCGCGCTTCTTTCGCCGTTCGCGGTCACCGCCGCCAGCGCGGCCCATGCCGACAACCCCCCGCCGCTCGCCGAGCGCCTGACCCCCGAGGTCATGGCCATCGTCTATCCGCAGGGCGCGGAGCGCCTCGGCGAGCCGGAAGGGCGCCCGCCCTCGATCGCGATCTACGAGGGCGAGACCATCGTCGCCTACATCTTCTCCACGCTCGACGTGGTCCGCGCGCCCGGCTACTCGTCCTACCCCTTCGACATCATCGCCGCGGTCACCCCGCAGGGCATCATCACCGGCGCGGTGGTGATCGACCACCGCGAGCCGCATGTCTCCAACCCCACCACCGAGGGCCGGCTCGACGAGTTCCTGCTGAGCCACGCCGGCTACGACGTCAACCGCACCAACTCGGGCCAGATGCGGCCCGACTTCGTGCACACCGCGACCATCTCCGCCCGCGCGATGCGCGTCGGCATCATCGACGCCGCCCGCTTCGTCATCCAGCAGCGCCTCGGGCGCCCGCCGGTCACCGAGCCCACGCTCGACCGCCAGAGCTACTGGCCGATCGCGTGGGAGGAGATGATCTCGGGCGGCTCGATCTCGCGCCTGACGCTGACCAGCGGCCAGGTCGCCACGATGATGGCGGCGGCCGGTCACTCGACCGACGGCCTCGCCCGCCGCCTCGGCGCGCCCGACGATCTCTACAGCCAGGTCTATGTCGCCCTCGGCTCGTCGATGTCGGTGTTCCGCAACATCAGCAACTCGGCCTCGATCCGCGACTACATCAACGAGCTGCCGGAAGGCAGCGAGGTCATCTTCGTCGGCTCGCTCGGGCCCTATGACGTCTTCGGACAATCCTACAACCACTCGGCCGCCGGCTACCGGTTCGACCGCTTCAGCGTCATCCAGGGCGACAACACGTTCGTCTTCACCAAGGACGACTTCAAGCGCTTCAACGTCGCCGCCGGGCGCATGAACTACTCCGGCATCTTCGTCCTGCCGCCGGGCAGCTTGTTCGAGCCGCTGCAGCCCTTCACCCTCGAGTTCAAGATCAACGGCCCCGAGGTCGCTGGCGTCTCGCCGACCTTCCTCACCATCCCGCTCGACTACCGCGTTCCCGACATCCACGTCCTGATGCCGCCGCCCGAGCCGGTGCCCGCCTATGTCGAGGCGTGGTCCGAGGCGCGCACCGACGTGATGATCCTCGTCTCCGCGCTGATCGTGCTGACGCTCATCCTGGCCTTCCAGGGGACGCTCGCGAAGCACCGGAGGATCTTCAACTTCGTCCGCACCAGCTTCCTCGTCTTCACGCTGGTCTGGCTCGGCTGGACCGCGGGCGGGCAGCTCTCGACCGTCCACCTCATCAACTACGCCACCGCGCCGCTGAAGGACCTCGACTTCGGCTTCTATCTCTCCGAGCCGCTGATCGTGATCATCGCCAGCTTCACGCTGGTCTCGCTGGTGATCCTCGGCCGGGGCGTGTTCTGCGGCTGGCTCTGCCCCTTCGGCGCGCTGCAGGAGCTCCTCGCCAAGATCGCGCGGTTCCTCAGGCTCCCGCAATGGACCCCGTCCGAGGCGGTCAACAACAAGCTCTGGCTCGGCAAATACATCGCCGCGGTCTTGGTGATCGCCGCCACCTTCGTCTCGCCCGACATGGCGGCGGCCGCCGAGGAGATCGAGCCCTTCAAGACCGCCATCACCTCGCTCTTCGTGAGAGCCTGGCCCTTCGAGCTCTACGCGGCGATCCTTCTGATCTTCGGCCTCTTCACCGAGCGCGCCTATTGCCGCTACGTCTGCCCGCTCGGCGGCACGCTCGCCGCGCTCGACCGCATGCACCTCGTGGACGTCCTGAAGCGCCGCCCCGAATGCGGCAGCCCGTGCCATCTCTGCGAGCATTCCTGCCCGGTCAAGGCGATCGACACCTCGGGCAAGATCAACATGGCCGAGTGCTTCCAGTGCCTCGACTGCCAGGTCGAGTATTACGACGACCATCGCTGCCCTCCGCTGGTGAAGACCCGCAAGCAGCTCGCCCGCGCCGGCCAGACCGGCGCCAAGGGCACGCCGGTGCGCGTCCCGCCCTTCGTGCCGGTGCCGGCACGGGAGCAGCTGGCGTGAACCCGCGGGGCCAGTGGCTCGGCCGATGCGGCCGCGTCCTGGCCCTCGCTTGCGGATTCGCCGCCCTCGCGACAATCGGAGAAGCGGCCGACACGCGCCACGCCTTCAACCCGCCGCCGCTCGCCGACCGCCTCACGCCCGAGGTCATGGCGGCCGTCTATCCAGGGGCCGAGCGCCTCGGCGAGGTCGAGGGTCAGCCGCCTTCGATCGCGGTCTACCAGGGCGATGAGATCGTCGCCTTCGTCTTCTCCACCCTCGACGTGGTGCGGGCGCCCGGCTTCTCGTCCTATCCCTTCGACATCATCGCCGGCGTCACGCCGACGGGGGAGATCACCGGCGCCTTCGTCATCGACCACGACGAGCCGCATATCCGCTCCGACCGCCGGCGCGAGGGCCAGCTCGCCGAGTTCCTGTCGAGCCACGGCGGCTACTCGATCGAGAAGGGCGGCAATGTCGGGCTCATCCGTCCCGACTTCGTCGCCGGGGCGACCGTCTCGGCCCGCTCGATGCGCGCCGCGATCCTCGACAGCGCCCGCTTCGTGCTCAGAGTCCGCCTCGGCATCGAGCCGGTGACCGAGCCGACGCTCGACCGCGACGGCTTCTGGCCGATCCCCTGGCAGGCGCTCTTCGACAACGGCGACCTCGCCAAGCTGACCCTCACCGGCGGCGAGGTCGCGGCGCTCCTCGATGAGAACGGCCTCACCGGCTCCACGCTCCCGCGCAACCTCGCCGGCCCGGAGGACCTCTACAGCGAGGTCTATGTCGGCCTCGGCTCGGTCATGGCGATCTCGCGCAACGTCATCGCCGCGCTCTTCGCGCAGGAGCTGATCGCCGGAAGGCCGCCGGGCACCGAGGCGATCCTGGTCGGCTCCAACGGCCGCTACGACGTCTTCGGCCAGGCCTATAACCGCTCGGCCGAGGGCTACCGCTTCGACCGCTTCGCGGTCGTCCAGGGCGACCGCAGCTGGACCTTCACCAGGGATGACTACCGCCGTCTCGGCGTGAACATGATCCAGGGCGGCCGCATGCAGTACGCCGGCCTCTTCCTGATCCCGGCCGGGAGCGGTTTCGACCCGCTGCAGCCCTGGCGGCTCGATTTCTTCATCAACGGCACCAGCCCGACCGGCGCCGCCTTCAGCCTGCCGGTGCCGATCGAGTACGTCCTGCCCGAATCGCACGTCCTGATGCCGCCGCCTCCGCCGGTGCCGGCCTATGTCGAGGCCTGGACCGACGCCCGCACCGACATCGCCATCCTCGTCGCGACTCTGATCGTGCTGACGCTGATCTTCATCTTCCAGGGGACGCTGGCAAGGCACCGGAAGGTCTTCAACTTCGTCCGCACCAGCTTCCTCCTCTTCACCCTGGTCTGGCTCGGCTGGACCGCCGGCGGCCAGCTCTCGACCATCCACCTCATCAACTACGCGACCGCCCCGCTCCACGATTTCGACGTCGGCTTCTATCTCTCCGAGCCGCTGATCGTGATCATCGCCGGCTACACGCTGGTCTCGCTCATCGTCATCGGGCGCGGCGTCTTCTGCGGCTGGCTTTGCCCCTTCGGCGCGCTGCAGGAGCTCCTCGCCAAGGTCGCGCGGTTCTTCAGGCTCCCGCAGTGGAACCCCACCGAGGCGGTGCAGAAGCGCCTCTGGGTCGGCAAATACGCCGCCGCGGTGATCGTCATCGGCGCGACCTTCGCCACCCCCGAGCTCGCCTCGGCGGCGGAGGAGGTCGAGCCCTTCAAGACCGCCATCACCTCGATGTTCGCGCGCGGCTGGCCCTTCGTGCTCTACGCCATCGGCCTCCTCGCCTTCGGCCTCTTCACCGAGCGCGCCTATTGCCGCTTCCTCTGCCCGCTCGGCGGCACGCTCGCCGCGCTCGACCGGCTGCACCTCGTCGACGTGCTGAAGCGCCGCCCCGAGTGCGGCTCGCCGTGCAGGCTCTGCGAGAATTCCTGCCCGGTGAAGGCCATCGAGAGCTCCGGCAGGATCAAGATGGCCGAGTGTTTCCAGTGCCTCGACTGCCAGGTCGAGTATTATGATGACCACCGCTGCCCGCCGCTGGTAAAGACACGGAAGCAGCTCGCCCGAGCCTTGGGGACGAGAGGCACGCCGATCCGCGTGCCCCCACTGGTGCCGGCCGCCGCGCGAGGATCCTTGGCATGACCGTCGTTCTCGACACCCGATTCCGTGCGGCTCCGAGCGCCGAGGCGCCTGCCCCAGAGGACCACGCGGTCGCCAAGCCGAAGCCCGGCTTCTCGCGCCGCCAGGCGCTGAAGGTCGTCGCCGCGGCGGCCGCCGTCCCGGCCGCCATCGTCGCCTTCCGAAATTTCGCCCCGCAGCCGACCTTCCACACCTGGAACGGCATCGTGCTCGGCGGCGACGCCAGCCTCAGCCTCTGGCACCCCGACGAGACCTATGCCCGCCAGATCATCGCCAAGATGCTGAGCGAGGTCGGGAGGCTCGAGCGGAGCTTCAGCCTCTTCCAGCCCGACAGCGAGATCAGCCGCCTCAACGCCGACGGCCGGCTCGCCAGCGCCTCGGGCGATTTCCGCGCGGTGCTCGGCGCGAGCCTCCGCATGGCCGAGGAGAGCGCCGGCGCCTTCGACCCGACCGTGCAGGCCCTCTGGGACCTCAACGCGGACTATTTCCGCACCCACCCGGACGGCGCCGGACCCGAGGCCGGCGCCGTCGCCGAGGCCCTCCGCCACGTCCGCTACGACGCCATCGACCTGTCCGCGCGCGAGGTCGCCTTCGCCGTGCCGGGCGTGGCGATCACGCTCAACGCCATCGCCCAGGGCTACATCACCGACCGCGTCACCGACCTCCTCCGCACCGAAGGCTTCGACCACGTCGTGGTCGAGCTCGGCGAGATGCGCACGCTCGGCCTCCATCCCGAAGGCCGCCTCTGGCGCATCGGCCTCAAGAACCCGGCCGACCCCGCGCAGCTCAGCCGCACGGTCGAGATCGCCGAGGCCGCGGTCTCGGTCTCGGGCGGCTACGGCACGCCCTTTGGCGGCGAGAACCACCACATCTTCGACCCACGCACCGGCGGAAGCGCGAACACGCTGCTCGACGCGACGGTGATCGGCCCCCGCGCGACCCTGGCCGACGCCCTCTCGACCGCGATCTGCGTGAGCGGCGAAGCCGGCTGCGCGGCGCTGCTGGCAGCCAATCCCGGCTACCGCGCGATCCTCACCCGCCCCGACGGCACCACCGCCGAGTTCCCCGCCGCCTGACGCAGGCCGCGCTGGCCCTCGCCGCCCCTTCCTCGCCGACCTGCCCCCTCTCCCCGGAGGGGAGAGGGTTGGGGTGAGGGGGTTCCCAACCCATCCGGACAGCGCGGAGCCCCTCACCCGCATCCCGCCTCGCCTCCGGCGAGCCGGTGATCGCGACCTCTCCCCGCCGGGGAGAGGTGAGACGACGGGGCATCGCCAAACAAAAACCTCCCGGGAAGCCAATCCCGGGAGGCTCAATTCATCCGCATGTGAAGCTACGCCGAGGGCTGGCGGGTCTTCCGGGCCTTCGTCGCCGCCGCGATCGGGGTGACCTTGCTCGCCGCCTTGCGCTTGGCCGGCTTCTCGGCCGGCACGTCGGTCACGATCGGGCTGGCGCTGGC
>JADYYB010000122.1 GCA_020853895.1 Bauldia sp. | reverse complement strand
CTCCCGTTTCCTGTTTGACCCCCTTCGCCGCGATGCTATAGAGGCCGCGCCTCGCCCGGGGCGGCCTGCTCACGGGCGGGTCCTTCCCTCTGAAGCGGGCGTGGTGGAACTGGTAGACACGCTGGACTTAGAATCCAGTGGCTCACGCCGTGGGGGTTCAAATCCCTCCGCCCGCACCAGGCGGAAGGCGCGAATACCGGCACAAAATCAAAAGGTTGAGGAGTAGGCGCGAGATGCAAGTCACGGAAACCCTGTCGGATGGCCTCAAGCGCGAGCTCCGGGTCGTCGTTCCGGCTTCCGAGCTGAACGAGCGCCTGACCGCCCGCCTCGGCGAGCTCAAGGACCAGGTGCGCATCAAGGGCTTCCGCCCCGGCATGGTGCCGATGCAGCACCTCAAGCGGGTCTATGGCCGCTCGGCGATGGCCGAGATCGTCCAGAACGTCCTCAACGAGACCAGCCAGAAGACCCTCAGCGAGCGCGGCGAGCGTCCGGCGATGCAGCCGAGCTACGATTTGCCGGAGGGCGACCAGGAGACCGAGCAGGTCCTTGCGGGCCACGCCGACCTCGCCTTCTCGATGAAGTACGAGGTGCTGCCCAAGGTCGAGCTTCAGGACTTCAAGGGCATCAAGGTCGAGCGCCCGATCGCCGAGATCACCGAGGAGGACATCGACAAGGAGGTGCAGGGGCTGGCCGACAGCGCGCGCTCCTATGCGACCAAGGAGGGCGCGGCCGAGACCGGCGACCGCCTGACCATCTCCTATGTCGGCACGATCGACGGCACGCCCTTCGACGGCGGCTCGGCGGAGAACGTCTTCATCCGCATCGGCTCGGGCCAGTTCATCCCCGGCTTCGAGGAGCAGCTGATCGGCGCCACGGCGGGCGAGAAGCGGACCCTCAAGATCAAGTTCCCCGACGACTATGGCGCGGCCCAGCTGGCCGGCAAGGACGCCGAGTTCGCGGTCGAGGTCTCCGAGGTCGCGGCTCCCGGCGAGCTCGCGATCGACGACGAGCTCGCCAAGCGCCTTGGCGTGGAGTCGCTCGAGCGGCTCAAAGAGATCGTCCGCCGCCAGGTCGAGTCGCGCTATGGCGGCTTCACCCGGCAGAAGGTCAAGCGCCAGCTCCTCGACGCGCTCGACGGGGTCTATTCGTTCGAGCTGCCGCCGAGCATGGTCGAGTTCGAGTTCGGCAATATCTGGAACCAGGTCCAGCAGGACCTCGCCCGCGCCAACCGCACCTTCGCCGACGAGAACACCACCGAGGAGAAGGCGCGCGAGGAGTACCGGCAGATCGCCGCCCGCCGCGTCAAGCTCGGGCTGGTGCTCTCCGAGATCGGCGACCGCAACAGCATCCAGGTCAGCGAGGACGAGGTCAGCCGCGAAATCCAGGCCTATGTCCGCCGCTTCCCCGGCCGCGAGCGCGAACTCCTCGACATGTACCGGAAGAACCCGCAGGCGCGGGCCTCCTTCCGGGCGCCGATCTTCGAGGAGAAGGTGGTCGACTTCCTCCTCGAACTCGCCGACGTCACCGACAAGACGGTGTCCAAGGAAGAGCTCACCAGGGACGACGACAGCGACACCGCCCAGGCGTAGAATCCCCGGCAATCCACCGGTTTGGGAGGCTTTCGGCCTCCCTTTCCGAGCGACCACGGGATGAAGGCTCACGCGCCCCTTTCGGAGGCCGGTGTCTTATCCTATCTAAATCCGACCAGCGCTCGCCGATTCCGTTTCATGAGGCCGGACGGCTCGAGATCGCACCGCCTCAAGGGGACATCATGAGAGACCCGGTCGAGTACACGATGAACACCCTCGTGCCGATGGTGGTCGAGCAGACCAATCGTGGCGAGCGGGCCTTCGACATCTATTCCCGCCTCCTCAAGGAGCGGCTCATCTTCGTGACCGGTCCGATCGAGGACCACATGGCCACGCTGATCACCGCGCAGCTCCTGTTCCTCGAGGCGGAGAACCCGAACAAGGAAATCTCGATGTACATCAACTCGCCGGGCGGGGTGGTGACGTCGGGGATGGCGATCTACGACACGATGCAGTTCATCCGCCCGCCGGTCTCCACCCTCTGCACCGGGCTGGCGGCCTCGATGGGCTCGCTCCTCCTCACCGCCGGCGCCAAGGGCATGCGTTTTGCTCTGCCCAACGCGCGGATCCTCCTCCACCAGCCCTCGGGCGGGTTCCAGGGGCAGGCCTCCGACATCGAGCGCCACGCCGAGGATATCGTGAAGATGAAGCGCCGGCTGAACGAGATCTATGTCCAGCACACCGGCAAGGACTACGAGACGATCGAGCGGACGCTCGACCGCGACTACTTCCTGACGGCGAACGAAGCGAAGGATTTCGGTCTCATCGACAAGGTCCTGACGACCCGTTCGGAGCAGGAAACGCTCATCAAGAAGGCATCTTAAGGTTGCCAAGATCACACCCGACAAACGGGCGGTTTCAGGCCAAGGGGCTGGGCATTAAGCATCTCTTGAACAAATCGTCGATAGCATGGTTGGATCGTGCGACGGCGTTGCGTGCGCCTGCAGGCACGCTAAGCTCGATCGCTGAGGCGGCCGCACGCGGAGAGTCTGAATGAGCAAGGTCAGCGGCAGCGACACCAAGAACACCCTCTACTGCTCGTTCTGCGGCAAGAGCCAGCACGAGGTCCGCAAGCTGATCGCGGGCCCGACGGTCTTCATCTGCGACGAGTGCGTCGAGCTGTGCATGGACATCATCCGCGAGGAGTCCAAGACCTCGCAGCTGAAATCCCGCGACGGCGTGCCGACCCCGCATGAGATCTGTGGCGTCCTTGACGACTACGTGATCGGCCAGGAGCACGCCAAGAAGGTGCTCGCGGTGGCCGTCCACAACCATTACAAGCGCCTCAACCACGCCGCCAAGAACAACGACGTGGAGCTCGCCAAGTCGAACATCCTGCTGGTGGGTCCGACCGGCTCGGGCAAGACCCTCCTCGCGCAGACGCTCGCCCGCATCCTCGACGTGCCGTTCACGATGGCTGACGCCACGACGCTGACCGAGGCCGGCTATGTCGGCGAGGACGTCGAGAACATCATCCTCAAGCTCCTGCAGGCCGCCGACTACAACGTCGAGCGGGCGCAGCGCGGCATCGTCTATATCGACGAGGTCGACAAGATCTCGCGCAAGGGCGACAACCCCTCGATCACCCGCGACGTGTCGGGCGAGGGCGTGCAGCAGGCGCTCCTCAAGATCATGGAAGGGACGGTGGCGAGCGTGCCCCCGCAGGGCGGCCGCAAGCACCCGCAGCAGGAGTTCCTGCAGGTCGACACGACCAACATCCTCTTCATCTGCGGCGGCGCCTTCGCCGGCCTCGAGAAGATCATCGCCGACCGCGGCAAGTCGACCTCGATCGGCTTTGGCGCCAAGGTGATGGCGCTCGAGGATCGCCGCACCGGCGAGGTGCTGCGCGAGGTCGAGCCCGAGGACCTCCTCAAGTTCGGTCTCATCCCCGAGTTCGTCGGCCGCCTGCCGGTCGTCGCCACGCTCGAGGATCTCGACCAGACCTCGCTGATCCGCATCCTGACCGAGCCGAAGAACGCGCTCATCAAGCAGTATCAGCGCCTCTTCGACATGGAGAACATCGAGCTCGCCTTCCACCCCGACGCGCTCACCGTCATCGCCAAGAAGGCGATCGAGCGGAAGACCGGCGCGCGCGGGCTGCGCTCGATCATGGAGAGCATCCTCCTCGACACGATGTTCGATCTTCCGAACCTCGACGGGGTCCAGGAGGTGGTGATTTCGCCCGAGGTCGTGGAGGGCCGCGCGCGGCCGCTCTACATCTATTCCGAGCGGCTTCAGGACGGCGCCTCGTCGGCGTGAATTTGCCGGTTTGCTGCCGGGTCCAGCGCGGCCCGGCAACTTGACACCTGCCTGTTGCGTAGCCACCTAATCCGCTGAAGACATTCAGGTCACGCTAGGTTCAGTGACGCCCATCCGCCACGCGCATTAGCAAGCCTGCAGGTCGTTCGCGCACCGGTGAAGCTGGGGGAGGCTTTTATGGCTCCTCCGGGCTTCGACAAAGGATTTGAAATGGCCAGCGAAACAACCCGCACCATCGTTGGGGAGGTCTTTCCCGTCCTCCCGCTGAGAGACATCGTCGTCTTTCCGCATATGATCGTCCCGCTTTTCGTGGGGCGTGAGAAGTCGATCCGCGCTCTCGACGAGGTGATGCGCTCGGACAAGCAGGTGCTGCTCGCCACGCAGCAGAACCCGGCCGACGACGAGCCGAGCCCGCAGTCGATCTACTCGATCGGCACGCTCGCCACCGTGCTGCAGCTCCTCAAGCTGCCCGACGGCACCGTCAAGGTGCTGGTCGAGGGCATCAGCCGCGCCGAGATCACCCGCTTCAGCGACCAGGCGACCTACTATGAGGCTCATGCCCGTCAGCTGTCCGATTCAGCCGGCGAGAAGGTCGAGGTCGAAGCCCTCGCGCGCTCGGTCGTGGCCGAGTTCGAGAACTACGTGAAGCTCAACAAGAAGATCTCGCCCGAGGTCCTCGGAGCGGTCACGCAGATCGAGGACTATTCGCGCCTCGCCGACAAGGTCGCCGAGCACCTCGCGATCAAGATCTCCGAGAAGCAGGCGCTCCTCGGCACCGCCTCGGTGCCCGAGCGGCTCGAGCG
>JADYYB010000121.1 GCA_020853895.1 Bauldia sp. | reverse complement strand
GCTTCGAGAGACGTGCTCATCGGAACGGGCCGCCGCCAGAACCTTCGCGGCACCGAACACTATGACTGCCCACAAAGCACGTGCCGACGGGCCGACGCTGGGCAATCTCGCGTCATTGCCGGATGCATGTTCTGGGGGAGGTTGGGGCGGAATCTGCCATCAAGACTCGCCCATTGTCGAACTCATAGACCGAGGGGATGTCTTGAGAAAGGAAAGGCCATTCGTGGCTAGACAAGTGGTGCTTCCCCGGCAAGTCGGAGTGCCTGCGCGGAATTGGTCTGCAAACGGCCCCTCTCAACTGGAGCTGGCGAGGGCCCGGAAGTGCTTCAGGCGGCGCCCTCACGAGATTGCTCGGCGGAACGCCATCTCGTCGGCCGTGCGGGGCTCGGCCAGCAGCTGGCCGCGGAGCATCAACGGCTTGGCGACATAGGCAAGGGGGCAATCCCTCCGCCAGTACCTTGAACCGTGACCGTCCCATAGCCGAGGGTTCTGCCCAGGACGGATTGGCCGACGTTGACGCTTTCGATCCGCGAGACGTTGATCTCTTTCGTCCGCCTGCTGATCAGGCCCGTCTTCACCACGACCCGCGTGTTCGTCACCACGACCTCCGTGGTTTTCCACTCGATCAGGCGGAGGCCGCATTTGAGGATGCCGTAGGCGATCATCAGGACGCGGAGCCACTGCAGCAGCATCGAGCCGTTCGCAGTAGGCCCCAGACTTCCGCCCTTAGGACGATCGCCCCACCGGCTCGAACCCCGCGACCAAGTAGTGGACGGACTCGGTGATTTGTCGCGCGATCACCGATCCGCTCGAAGTTCCTTCCACAGACGAGCAGACGCGTGCACATCGCAAGCCTACCATCAGGGAATGCTGATTGACCTGTTGATCCAGGTCAAATCCGACTTTTGTGGTTGCTCTCTAACTAGTCATCATGATGAACTTGTCGGCTCTCATCCGTGGAGTGATGCTCGGCGCTGGTCTTCTCGCGGTCGGGACGATCTCGGCGGCTAGCGGTTGGGCGGTGCCCACGCTCGACCGCGAGGCAGCCGTGCTCAATTCATTCCCGGCCGACCTAGCCGACAGTGCCGAGCTGGCGGAGTACTCCACGCCCACTGAACATCACGATGAGGACGGTTGCGTCGACTCGTGCTGCGAGAATATCGGGGTTACCGGGTGCTGCACTCTTGGCGTGACATCAGACGCTCCCATGACCGTATTGAGTGAGAGTTCGGTACCTCGCGCTCTTCCCTCGGGGCATCGGCGCCACGGCTCGCTACCCGACGCCATCTTCGAACCGCCGCGACTTCTCGGCTGAAGACGTCGCGCGCGTCCCTCGCGCTGAAGGATGCCTTTAGAACCCGAAACCTCTCGACCTCCGTCCAGCAACGGAGGCAACGCGGACTTACGAAAATGAGCAAGTCACTCTCGCTGGCCACCGCGGCGCTTCTCCTGGCATACGCAGGTGGGGCCTTCGCTCAGGTCGCCTATCCTCATCACCCCGAGCGCGTGCCTGCCGCTCCCGCTCCACCGGAGAGCCCATCGCCGACTCCACGCTCTCCGGGAATGGCGACCGCACCGAGCGTTACCACTCCGTTTCAAGCTCAGACGATGGCGCCGGCCATGATGCAGGGCTCCTCGGGCATGATGCAGATGCAGTCGATGCAGATGAACATGGTGCAGACCATGAAGGGTCAATTGATGCAGCCGATGCCCGCCGCGGACCCCCAGCAGCAGACGAGAATGATCCCCGGAGCGTCAGGCACGGTGTACACGGCCGACGAACTGGGCCAGTCGGTCAGCGCGATCGACCTTGCTTCCGGCGCTGTTGAGACCGTCCCGGTTCCTATCGCCCCCCACAATGTTCAGGTCACAGCGGACGGCAACTTCCTCTTGGCGGTCGGAGAGCCGGCAATGGCACGACATGGCATTGCCAACGACGCCCATGCCGCTACGGACGGAGAGGGTCTTCTCGTGGTGCTCGATCCGTTCGATCTAACCGCAGGCCCGCTCGCCTCGATCGCTGTGGGAGAGCACCCTGCCCATGTCGTCGTGGACCAGACGGGACGACATGCATTCGTCTCCCTTTCCGGAGAGGACGCGGTGGTGGTGGTCGACCTCGAGGCGCATGTCGTCGACCGAAAGATCGAGACTGGAGACTACCCGCACGGGCTTCGCATCAGTCCCGACGGCTCCACGATCTATGTGGCGAACGTGGAGGGCGACAGTGTGTCGGTTATCGACATGTCCACCCTTGACGAGGTGGTGAGGGTTCCGGTTGGGGACGCACCAGTGCAAGTCGGCTTCACCCCGGATGGAAGCCAGGTGTTTGTCTCTCTGCGAAACGAGGATCGTATTGCGGTAATCGATAGCGCAACACGCGAGGTGACAAGCCGGATCGAAGTCGGTCCTGGCCCGATCCAAGTGCACGTCACACCCGACGGGCAGTCTGTCTATGTCGCCAATCAGGGGAGCGAGCTTCAGCCCAATGACACGGTCTCGGTGATCGACGTCGCGAGTGAGACGGTGATCGACACCATCAATACTGGTGCTGGCGCGCACGGCGTTTCAGTCAGTGGAGACGGCCGCTACGTGTTCGTGACCAACATTGCTGACAGCTCGGTATCTGTAATCGATACAGGCACCCGCACCGTGATCGCAGACATTCCGGTCGGGGCCGGACCAAATGGGGTCACCTTCCGCGAAGGAATAATCCCCACGGAAATGATGCCCGGAGACTAGTCGCTGGAGCATCCGAGCGAACAAAGAAGCCAATGGAGACATCTATGGCCGCGACTTCAAGTCCCCGATACCCTTGCGTTTGATCCTTCCGCCGGACCCGGCAGGCTTTGGCTGCCAGACAGACGCTGGTTCACCCGGATGGCCGTCTGGGGCACACGCGATCGCCTGGGAGGCACGGTCGGAGGCGTCTGGCGAGATCGTGCAGAAGAAAGAGGATGGGCAGCGTGCCCCCCCCGGTCGCCAACCCGGCCGCGAGACTCAACACAATCCCGATGAGATCGAGTCCGATTCCATGGGCTTCCCGGGGTTAGTAGCCGCTCGCTCGGGATGGACGCAGCGCCGTGATACGGCGCCGGAAATGCGCCATGGACGGGCCGCACGCGATCACCACCCGCTTTATGCATAGCTGAAGTAACAAATGTAACATAGAAATAATTGATACTTCGATGCGTCAAGAAGAGCAGAACACGTGTGTTGACTTTACTTGATGAGGGCGGGCAAATTTGTAGAAACGGATGAGATGGACGCACGCGACGGAGGAGCGTTTTATGGCACGAGAAGACGGAGAGGAAGAAGTCTGCGTCGAGGAGGGGACCTTGCTCAGCCGGCGGCGCTTTCTGAGAGGCACGGCGGCCGGGCTGGGAGGTGCAGTCGCGGCGGGTAGCCTCGCGGCGCCAGCGGTGGCGGATGACGGGCGAGAAGCGATCTCATGGGACGTCGAGACTGACATCGTGGTGATCGGCGCCGGCGCTTCAGGGCTCCCGGCGAGCATCGCCGCGCGGGACGAAGGCGCAGAGGTCATCGTCGTCGAGCATCATTTCGACATCGGCGGCATCGCGATCATGAGCGGCGGCAACATCGCCATCGGCGGCGGCAACCGTCTCCAGGTCGCCGTGGGCCAGAATGACTCGCCCGACCAGGTCTTCGCCCGGATCACCCGGCCGGTCGAGGAGCGCTTCGCGGACCGCGCGCTGGTCCGGCGCTATGTCGACGAGCAAGTCGCGACGTTCGACTTCCTTGAAGCCAATGGCGTGAACTTCGACCGGCACGGGACAGCGGTTGCCAACGAGGGGTCGCCGGGCGTGACCAGCGCCACGCAGGTGCGGCCGCACGAGTGGCCGGTGCGGGTCGCCGTCCTGTCCCATGATCAGGGCCGGAACGGCTCGGGGATCGTCCGGCCGTTGGAGCTCAGCGCCCGCAATAAGGGTGTCCAGTTCCTGCTTTCGCACACGGTCACCGAGATCCATCGCGAGCAGCCGTTCGCGGGGCGGGTCACGGGCGTGCGTGTCGAGGAGGTCGACCGCTGGTTCCAGCCGGTCCACCGCGTCCTCAATATCCGCGCCCGGAAGGGAATCATCATCTGTAGCGGCGGCCACGGCCATAACGTGGCGTTCCGGACGATGTTCGATCCTCGCCTGACCGAAGAATATCAGTGGCACGGCCAGCATACGGCGGTGGCCAACGGAGTGCCGTCTATCGCGGCCATCCGCATCGGCGCCGCCTTGGGTAGCACCGGAAATGAGACCCAGGACGGCACCGGCAACGCCCCAGACAAGGGGCGGTGGGGCGTTCAAGACAATTATGTCCGCGGCGCGCAGACGCCCGAGAGTGCCACCTTCTTCAGGCATCGTGCGACCGGGCTCACGGCCGCGTTTGGGGATGTTCTCCTCGTCAAGGAGAACGGCCTTCGCTTTTGGGATGAGACTGACAACAGTGAGGACGGCTATTTCGCCCATGCGCTCGAGCCGACGGGCGTGCCCGGCAAGCTTCTCGGCGGTGGCCCCGTATGGGCGATCTTCGACGCCGAAACCGTGGCACGGCGAGGCTACGGGACGAGCTATCCAGACGTGGACCGCGCCGGAGGGTATTTCTTCAGCGGCGAGACGCTCGAGGAACTAGCGGGGCAGCTTCACTACAATCAATACCAGCTCCGACCGATGCCCGGCGACGTGCTACGTGAGACCGTCGAGCGATTCAACTCCTTCGTCGACACCGGAACGGATGCCGATTTCGGTCGGACGAACCTCCAGCACAAGATTCAGACGCCGCCCTTCTATGCCGCCTGGTCCACCCCGGTGCTCCACGATTCCTATACTGGGCTCAGGGCCACCCCCGAGTGCCAGGTCGTCGATATGACGGGGCGTCCGATCCCGGGCCTGTATGTCGCCGGGGAGTCGCTCGGCGGTATCAAACAGCACGGGCTTGGCCGTTGCATCGCCACCGGCCGGATCGCTGGACGGGAGTGCGTACGAGCCTCCTAACCTCCGAAGAGCGGACGGGGCGAGCATGCATCCGTCCTTCGCGCGGAAGACGTCAGCCTTGCGAGCCTGTCAATGAGCCCGTCGACTAAGACCGTTCGCATCCTGCCGGTTCGGATTGAGCTTGCGCCTCCGGTCCCCGAAATCGTCGATGTGGGGGCAGCGTTTCAGGTGCGGCTTGCCATCGAGGCGACGTTCGCCGCCGGTCTCTCGGGCGCTCCTTTCACGGTGCGCGAAGAAGATAGCGGGGCCGCGGTGCTGGTCGGCCGGCTGCCGGAAGTCACGCGCATCTCCGCGGACTCCTTTGAGTACGACCCGCGGCACGGGCCGGTGGACCTTCGGGATCGCGCCGTGCTGACGCTGCGGGCGCCGTCGGAGATCGGCAGCTTCCGGTGGCGTGTCGAGCTGCCCGAATATCCGTTCGGGAATGTTGTCTACGCGGCTGCATCGGTCTCACTCCATTTTGAGACGAAGGAGCACGTTCTCAGCCTGGCTGTGTGGGACAACCCGTCGCCCGTGAGCAGCCGGGGATGGTTCGGCGTCAAGGTGGGCGCGAAGTGCAGCGCTGGATGCGACTTGGCCGACGAGCCGATTGAGATCGTCGACGCGGAAGGCGCGGTGGTCGGATGCGGCGAACTCGGCATTGTGCCCTGGAGCGGCACGGAATGCCTCCATTGGACGATGATCGATGTGCTGGCACCGGCGGGCGAGGGGCTGCGTCGCTGGTCGGCTCGGATAGGAGCCGGCTTTGGCCGGGCACATCACGGGAGGCAGGCAGGGGCATCCTTCTCCTGTGTCGTCACCAAGCCCCCCGAGTGTCTCTTGACGATCGAGGTCGTCGACAAGGACAAGAACGCGCCGGTCGCTGATATCGTTGTTCGATCAGGTCCCTATCGGAGCGTGACCGACCGCGAGGGCAAAGCGTTCATGAGGGTGCCGCGCGGAACCTTCCGCCTAGCGGTGCTGGGCGACAATATCGAGGCGCCATCTCAGACGATCGAAATAGACGAGGATAAGCGCGTGACAATCGCCGCCCGGGTCCTGCCCGAGAGAGATCCCTATGAACGCTACTGGAGGACCTGACGTTGTGCTCTGCACGAAAATGGGCGGTCGCGGCAGCTAGTGGTGTGTTGGGCTTCGCCGTCCTATGGGGCGGGCCGATCCACGCCCAACAGCGGACGGCGTGGGACGGTGTCTTCCAGGCCGCACAGGCCGAGCGCGGGCAAGCGTCCTACGCTGCGGCTTGTGCGGCCTGTCATGGGCCGGATCTCGTCTCTACCGATCCGGAAGCTCCGGCACTGACCGACTTCTCCTTCACGCTGCAATGGGTCGGCAAGACGATCGGCGAGAGGTTCGAGCGGATCAGGACGACCATGCCCCTCGGCGCCGGAGGGAGCCTGTCGGACCAAGAATATCTCGACATCCTCGCCTTCGTCTTGTCGTTCAACGGCTATCCCGCAGGGGCCGCAGAACTCACGCCAATGTCGGATCTGGAAGTCGCGATAACGCGCGCACGGTGACCAGCGAGCGCTGTGACGACGGCCGGTCTGACGCAATTTATCGCTGTAACGAAATGTTGCGGGGACCAGACGGTTGGCCAACAACCAATGCTCTGGCTGGACGGCCTCCTGAACATGCGGTCTCAAGATATTGATTGCGTTCGGAATGGCCAGATTGACCGTTACGATCGCACAGGGCACCGGGACGTCCACGACGACTTCGAAGGGGCTGCGAGGACTACGCGGTAGCTGACTGGGCCAAACCGAACTTGTTAGTGTCGTCACCATGGCCTTAGCCATGTGAGGGTTGGTGTCGAATGGCAACCGGTGTCGCTGCCGTGACTGATCGGTCCCGCTGCGAGAGCTGCCCCGCGGTGTCCTCCCCCGTGTGCACGAGCGACGTCCCTTGGCGTCAAGGCGGCGGTGCATGCGTCGACGACTATGTCGACGGCGTCTTGCGCCACCTTCCGGTGGGCGCAACGCTGGACTGCGCCGCCGTTGATCCGAGCGACCTGTTCCTCATCTGCGAAGGATGGGCCGCCCTGATACTGCCAACACCGACGAGACCCCATCCGATCCGCATGATTTTGCCGGGCGAGTTCCATACCCACATATTTCACGAACGGCCGCTGCCAGGGATGCAAATCAAGGCGCTGACCCGGTTGACGCTGTTTGCGATCCCGCGGCGGGAGCTTTCGCTGTCTGGCGGCACGCGGTTCCTGGTCCCCGGCCTGAGGGCAGGCGCGTGGAGGGAGGCGGCCCAGCTCGCCGCCCTTTTGTCGTTGTTGGGACGGGGCTCCGGCCCGGCCCGCATAGCCTATCTGGTCGTATCGACCCTCAAGCGGCTTGGGCGATGGCGGCTTGCCCCAGGCGCGTACCCGTTTCCTCTTCGTCGTGACGACATAGCTGACCTCGTCGGGCTGACCCCGGTCCATGTGAGCCGGCTGATGCATCGGTTCCGCCGGAACGGCACAATGGAGCTCGGACGCGGCGTTCTCCACATTAGCCGGCCGGAGCGCCTCCTGGCCTCCTGGCGCTTTGCCGACGAACCCGCGGCTGAGCCGACATTGGAGGGAAGGTTGTCCGCCTGAGTCAGGGGAGGCTGATGTCGAGGCCGAGTGGGTCGATGTTGCAGCCATTGATTCATGAGCCCGCCCCGTGCGGGCTCGGCTAAAAACAAACCCGCGTTTTTCGTCCGCGGTGATCGACCTGGACCATTATAGGGCGCAATGGTCGACTCCAACACCGCTTCCCTTGCCTTCGGTTCATCCATCGGATTCAGCGCTGCTTGCACCAGGCGCCGCTGTGCCGGGCACGTGGATGACCGCTCGGCTTTCACGTTGCGCGAACGTGCTACCCCTGCCGCCCAGTCCGGTCTGAGTAGCGGGTCAGGGCTGTCGGCTGGCCCGCATTAGAGGGCCTGTTGGCCTGATGCAGGAGGCTGATCACTTCATCGTCCTCCACCGGCCTGAAATCTCGATAATAGAGACCGACTGCGACGAAGTTCTCCGGCGCCGCTATGGTGATGACTTCGCCAGCTTCTTGCTCGAGTTGAGCCACCGTGTCCGCGGATGCCACCGGAACAGCGACGATCAGTTGCGCGGGGCGATGACGCGAAAGCGCTCGGAGCGCCGCTGTCATCGTGCCTCCCGTCGCCACGCCGTCGTCGACCACGATGACTGTCCGTCCCTCCACCACCGGAGGCGGCTTGCCCGGCAGATATGCCGCCCGCCGACGCTCGATCTCGCGGAGCTCCTGCGCCGTGACACGCTCGATATAGTCGGCGGGAGGCCGAATCCGTGCCATCACGTCCTCGTTGAGCACGATCTCTGGCGCGCTCCCGTCGACAACTGCTCCGAGACCGAGTTCGGGGTTACCGGGGGCGCCGAGCTTCCGCACCATCACCAGATCCAGCGGAGCGCGGAGCGCAGTTGCGACCTCGAAGGCCACCGGCACACCTCCGCGCGGGAGCGCTAGGATCAGCGGCCGGCTTCCTGCGAGGTGCTTCAGCCGCCCGGCAAGGCGCCGTCCGGCAGCGCGTCGGTCCGCGAAGGGCAATTCCTGCACGCCCGATAGCCGCTCCTCGCCAAGATGCCGGCTGAACCAGCGTGTCGCATGGCGAATGACTTCGTCCAACGCTCCCGGTTCTTCGAAGAGATGTCCTGCCCCGGGAACGACGAGCAGCTCCTTGACCGACGGGAGCTCGAGCAGCGCGCCACGGTTCAATTCCAGAACATCGGAATCGCGCGACCCGACGATCAGAAGGGTGGGCGCCGCCACGTCGGAAAGCGCATCGTTGGCGAGGTCGGGCCGGCCGCCGCGCGACACGACTGCCGCGATAGTGTGGTCGCGCGCCGCTGCCACGAGCGCAGCCCCGGCGCCGGTGCTCGCGCCGAAATAGCCTATTGGCAGATCGCGCAGCCATGGCTGCGCACGCGCCCATTGGGAGGCTGCCGCGAGGCGCGCGGCGAGAAGTCCGATGTTGAAAACATTCTGCCGGTCGCGTTCCTCGTCCGGATGAAGAAGATCAAGGAGGAGCGTGGCCAACCCGGCATCGTGCAAGGCCTCCGCGACGCGATTGTTGCGGGGGCTCAGTCGCCCGCTCCCGCTACCATGGGCAAACACGACGAGGCCCATTGGGTTATCAGGTATCCTAAGAATGCCTGGCAAGCCTTCTGGCTGCACGACGATCTCACGAACCTCTGGCAGGGTCATGGCGCTAGACTCCCGAGGGATAGATGTCCGGCATTCCGGGCTCGAGGGGGCCGGGGAGGGGCTTCACCGCATGGGTCTCTTCGAACCAAACGAAGGCATCGAATTGTTCGGCCAGCGCCGCCTCGAAATAGTGGCTGAGGAATTCCGTATCGGGCCGATAGACCACCCCGATGGCCCGCTCGAGGAGCGGACCGGTCAACGCGTCGATGAGGTCCGGCCGGTCATGCCCTCGCCAATCGGTCAACGATCGCGCAAGCCCTGTCTTCCTGAAGAGATGTTCGTAGCCATCGTGCCGGGCAGGGAGCACTGACTTGAACTCGACCGGATGACCCCAGTCCGGGGCTGCTGCGACCGTCCCGCGGTCGGTGCCGAAACCGATGGAGACCGATTTCTCGGCCAAGGCCGTGCGGCAGAGCTCTCCTATGTTGAATTCGCCCGCCCAGCCCATTGCGGTCGCAGCGGCGTTGCCGACATGCGAGTTGTGCGCCCAGACTACCGCCTTCGCAGTAGTGCCACGCCGAGCGAGAGCGGCTCGGAGCGTTTCGAACATGTGCCGGTCGCGCACATTCCCCAACTCACGCGAGCCACGATACATGATCCGGTAATATTCCTCCGCTGAGCGGACTACCCTTGCGTTCTGCTCTGCATCCAGGAAGTCGTCGCCGTCTCGGCGCATATACTCGATCCGGCGGGCGAGAAGCGCGACGAGCTGCTCGACGGCTTCCTTTTCACAGTCCTCGCCGCCGAACGTGGCCTCGTAGCCGTAGCGCGTTGGATCATCCTGCCACGGTGTGAGACACCCGTACCGTCGGCGAGCCAGGGCGAGTGCCACGATGGTGAACCCATGCTTCTCGATCAGCCGCCGGGTTGTGGCCGCGCGGGCGCGATAGAACTCGGCCGTGCCGTGAGTGGCCTCGTCGAGAAGGACGACTCTGGCGTCGCCGAAGCGGTCGAAGAAAGGGCCGAAGGCCTCAGCGTCCTCTGGGGCCGGCATCGCTACGCCCGCGTGCTTAACGATGCGGATGATTTCCGGGCTGACGATCAGCTGCCGCCGATCGATCAAAGTACTCGGCTGCATTGCGAACTCCAGTCAAGCACCGGAACGTCTAGTATTCCGGCCGGGCCCCGAGGGATCGTCCGACCGGTCAGGGGGCGTGTCGGGCCGACTCGCGATGAAAAGGGCCACGAAAGTCAGTAGTATCGCTTGCAGGACGACGGCGAGCGCAGGCGCGCCGAGAGCTACGGACAAGGCGAGGCACGCGGCCATTCCTCCGTAAGCCATGCGTTTCCCGCGCCGAGGGATAGCGCGTTGTGCCTCCCACGCCGCGATCACGGGTCCCAATCGACGATTTGCGAGTATCCGCGCACGCAGGCGGGGGCTGCTTCGCCCGAAGGCGGCGGCGGCAACTAGCATGAAGGGCGTCGTCGGGAGGAGTGGCAGGGCCAATCCAAGGGCCCCGATACCAAGCGCAAGCCACGCGAGCGCCTGCCAAAGGAGTCCCTGCAGACGCATAGAGCCGCCGAGAGCCAGTGACCACGGCAGGTAAGGATGACGTCGCATTTTCGAGTCCGAGCCGGCGAACGACATGTGAAATCACAACATTTAAAAGGATGGAGGAACGGTGATTCCTATTCCTTGCGCTGTATCAATGAGGCGATAGAGCCGATCTTAGAAGCTTTGTTACATGCGGCGCCGCCTCACTGCGGCCACACCTGAAGCGGTTTCCAGGCGCTTAACGTTGGCTCAAGTCCAGATCCCCACCTATTGCGCTCTGTGCATCTCGCGCTGTGGATGTCTCGCCACAGTAGAAGGCGGTCGGCTCTTGCGAGTCGAGCCCGACCCAAGTCATCCGACGGGCAGCTCGATTTGCATCAAGGCCAAGACCGCTCCCGAGTTCGTCCATCACCCGGATCGACTGACTGCGCCATTGGTTCGGACCAACCCGAAGGGCAGCGATGACCCCGGGTTTCAGCCGATCGGCTGGAGCGAAGCCTTGGACTTGGCGGCGAGAAGGCTTGGATTGATCGCGGCTGAAAGCGGTGCCGAGGCTGTCGCTTTCGCCGTCACTACACCAAGCGGCACCGCAATCGCCGACAGCTTCGGGTGGATCCATCGGTTGGTTCACGCCTTCGGCAGCCCGAACCTCGTATTCGCGACGGAGAACTGTAATTGGCACAAGGACTTCACGCCAATGCTCACCTGGGGTGCCGGCATCGGCATGCCCGACTATTCGCATACGGGCCTTATTCTCCTGTGGGGCTTCAACCCGACCGCGACTTGGCTATCGCAAGTGGCGCCGATCCGCGAAGCGAAGAAGCGAGGCGCCAGACTCGTGGTCATCGATCCGCGCCGGCAGGGCCTGGCTCGCAGTGCGGATCTGTGGCTCGGGCTCAGGCCCGGCACGGACGGTGCCCTGGCGCTGGGGCTTGCCCATCTCATGCTGGAGCGCGGCGGTGCCGATCAGACGTTTCTGCGAAACTACACCGACGCCGCGTTTCTCGTGCGAGACGACGATGGGACCTTTCTGACGGACATTGACCTGCTGGGCGCGGAGGGCGCCGGCGTTCCGACGATCTGGGACGAGGCGCTCGGCGTTGCCGTACCGTGTCCTAGGGGCGCGCCGATCTCGGCCACCGCGTCCCTGTCTGGCGTCCGCGGGGTGGCGTGCCGAGGGACGACGGTGTCTTGTCGGCCGGTCCTCGACGGACTCCGCGAACGCTGCTCGCACTATCCGCCCGATCGTGTCGCGGAAATCACCGGACTCCGCATCGAAGACATCGAGCAACTCGCCGAATGGCTGGGCAAATGCGGGCCGGTGTCCTTCTTTACGTGGACCGGTACGGCTCAACACTCGAACGCCTCGCAGACCACCCGCTGCATCAATGTCCTGTATGCGCTTACCGGCAGTCTCGATGCTGAGGGTGGCAACGTCTGGTTCAACAAACCTCCCGTTCGGGACGTCTCTGCGTTCGAATGGGTAGACGAGAAGACCCGAGCTCGGACGCTCGGCGGCGATCAACGTCCCTTAGGGCCACCCCGCCGCGGATGGGTCACGACAAAGGACCTCTTCCGGACAATTGCCACTGGCGATCCCTATCCGATACGGGCACTGGTGTCGTTCGGCGGCAATTTCGCGCTCACGAAGCCGCGTACCGAGTACGCCGCGGAGGCTCTACGGTCGCTCGACTTCTACTTGATGACGGAACTGTTCCTGACGCCGTCCAGCCGCGAGGCCGACCTTATTCTGCCGGTCGCCTCGGCGTGGGAACGTTCTGGTTTGCAGGCGGGTTTTGTGATCAGTGAGGAGGCGGAAGAGTGGGTCCAACTGCGGCCAGCGGTACTTCCGCCGCGGGGCGAGAGTCGTTCCGACACGGACATCGTCTTCCAGCTGGCCGTCAGGCTGGGGCTAGGCGATCGCTTCTTCGGCGGTGATCCGGACGAAGGCCTGAGGCATCAACTGGAGCCCACCGGGATTTCCCTGGAGACGCTGCGCGCCAATCCCCAGGGTGTCAGGGTGAGGCTCAAGTCGGGCACGGGCAGAAGCCGCGAACGCGGCTTCGCCACGTCGAGCGGCCGAGTCGAGATCATCGCCGCCACACTCGGAGCAGTCGGTGAAGACCGGCTCCCGACATACGAACCGCCGAGGATGAGCCCTGAAAGCCGACGTGACCTCGCCCTCTATCCACTGCGACTCACCTGCGCTAAGTGGCCGCAATTCTGCCATAGCCAGCAGCGGCAGGAATCATCGATTGTCGAAGCGATGCCGTTCCCGGTGGTCCAGATCCACCCGAAGGTCGCGGCCGCGCGAGAGATCGACAACCACGACCTTGTCGACATCGTCACTCCCGACGGCCGTTTCACTGCCCGTGCCGAGCTGACGGTGGCACTTCGGGAGGACGTCGTTTGCGCCCAATATGGCTGGTGGGATCCAACGGACGTTTGGGGACGATCCGATTTGTCCTATAATAATGCAATCGATGGAGCGATCATCGACTCATTGTCGGGCTCCAATTCGATGCGGTCCTATCTCTGCGAAGTATCGAGGATCGGACCGTCCGGACGCCAGGACGGCAGCACCGCGCGGATAACGGCCCGTTGATCTAACCAGAGTGTCTCCGGGGAAATGCCACCAAGGAAACGTAGCGCCGGAAAGCCGCGGCCTGCCAATGGCGTCCAGCTTCGACCTCGCCTTCGGCTGCTGGTCGGCAACGAAATCGCCATGGGCCCCGGCAAGGCCGAATTGCTCGAGCTGATCCGCGAGACCGGCTCGATCGCGGCGGCGGCCCGACGGATGGGCATGAGCTACAAGCGCGCGTGGACGCTCGTCGCCACCATGAACCAGTGTTTCGCTCAGCCTGTCGTCACGGCCGCCCGTGGTGGCACCGAACGGGGAGGCGCCGAGGTCAGCAAGGTCGGCGAACAAATACTAGCCACATATCGGCGGATGATGGTCCGCGTCGAGAACGCACCCGAGATGAGTGCCCTGCGACGGTTGCTGGCCGACACAGATCCCACCCAGGATTGACTCCACTCGCAGGACGGCGAGGAGAGCAGCTGAGCGCCGGCTTTGCCAAAGGGCGTTGGTGTCAGGACGCCGCCGTGCTCGACAGGATAGCCTCGACCTGCTGGTCGCTCAGCTCGGTCGCGAAGAAGGTCTGATAGAAATTCGTGACCTCTGCGACGAGCTCGGAATGCGGGAACTGGTCAGGATGCAAGGCGCTCGCGGCCCACAGCACGGTGAGGATCTGTTCGACCGTGCGGTTGCCCCATGTGTGCGCTCCGATCGGTGCGACCAGGATGCGGCCGGTCTTCACCGCATCGAGCTGGGACAGGTTGGCGTCCGCCCTCAGCGTTTCGACATGGCTCGGGTCGAGCACGATGATGACGTCCGGGTTGGCGCCGATCACGGTCTCGGTCGAGAGGGTGAGCACTTCCTCGGAGCGGCCGTTGTCGGTGACGCTGCGACCGCCACCGGCCCTTATCCACCACTCGGCAACCAGGTGAGGCTGGGTGACATTGACCGGGTTGAGGTAGAGCACCGTCGGCCTCTGCTCCTGCGGGATGGCGTCGACCTTGGCGGCGATGCGCGCCAGCGTGGCATCGAAATACCGCGCATATTCCTCGCCGATATCCGGATTGCCGAGCAGCTCGCCGACGAGCCTGACGCCATCCTTTACGTCCTCGGGCGCCTGGATCCGCAGGAGCACGGTGGGAATGCCGACCGTGGCGAGCATGTCGGCCGTCGTCTGTTCGAAGCTCAGGACGACGTCGGGCGCGATGTCGACGATCTTCTCGATGTCCGGCCCGTAATTCGAGTCCTGAAGGTCGGGACCGCCCTCCAGCTGCGGAGCAAATACGAACTGCCATGCCCAGCGCTGCGGGTTGAAGCGCGCCGGCAGGCCCATGGCCAACGTCTCCGCCTTGCCGACGGCGAAGACGAAACTGTTGATCACCGGGACCGAGCCGATTGTGACGACGCGATCGATCGTATCGGGCACCGTTACGGTGCGGCCGGTCATGTCGACGATGTCGCGAGCAGAGGCCTGGGCGGCGAGAAGGCCCATCGCCAGGGTCGTCATCACGCCAAGTGCGAGCTTACGCATTTTGCAGAATCTCCTCCGTGAGGTCTTGGGGCAGGATCGGCACGCATGCCTGTACGCCGTCCTCTTCGAGCATCCGTATCGGCGCGTCGTAGAGTTCCGAGAGGAAAGTGGACGACAGAAGCGCGCGTGGCGCGCCGGCGCCGACGATGCGTCCTTCGCGCAGGCAGAGGACCTGGGTGCCGACCAGAAGGGCATGGTCGGGATGGTGCGTGGTCATGAGGATCGCGTAGCCGCTGCGCGCCAGCGACGTGACGATGCCGAGGACTCTGATCTGGTTGCCGAAATCGAGGCTCGCGGCCGGCTCGTCCATGATGAGGATCGGCGCTTCCTGGGCAAGCGCGCGCGCCAGCAGGCAGAGCTGGCGCTCGCCGCCGCTGACGGTGGCGAACGGACGGTCGGCAAGATCGGCTATGCCCACTCGTTCGAGGGCGGCCTCGGCGATCTCGTGGTCGCGGGCGGCGGGCGCCTCGATCATCGACAGATGGGCCGACCGGCCCATCAACACGATGTCGCGGACCAAGTGGCCGAACACCGAATGGGTGGACTGGGGCACGTGAGCGACCTTGGCAGCGAATTGCCGCGCCTTGAGGCCGTGGGCCGGAATGTCGTCCACCGTGACGGTGCCTGAGGCCGGTGACAAGGCCCCCAGAAGGCAGCGGATCAGCGTGGTCTTGCCCGCGCCGTTGGGGCCGAGGATGCAGGTCACGTCGCCGCGGGACAGCGTGAGGCTGATGTCCGCGAGGCTGCGTCCGCCGCGCGGGAAAGAGAAGGTGAGGCCCTCGACCCTGAGCATCACGCCCACGCTGTCCGGGCGCGCATCAGCAAGGCGATGAACAGCGGCGCGCCGATCACGCTGGTGACGATGCCGAGCGGCAATTCCATCGAACTCGCGGCGCGGGCGAAGTCGTCCACCAGCAGCACGAACAGCGCGCCAACGACGATTGCGACAGGGAACATCCGCTCGAAGCTCGGCCCCACCAGCATGCGCGCCATATGCGGGACCACCAGCCCGACCCAGCCGACGATACCGGCGATCGAGACCGCCGCGGCCGTCATCAGCGTGGCGGCGAGCACGAGCAAGGAGCTGATCAGCCGGACATTGATACCGAGATTGCGGGCTTCCTCCTCGCCCACGCTCATGACATTCACCTGCCAGCGCAGCGCATGGAGCAGCGCCAGACCCGCTCCGATGATCGCCGCAACCACAGGCAGGTCATCCGGCGTGGTCTTGTTCAGACCGCCCAGCAGCCAGAAAGTGATGACGGGCAGGACGTCCACCGGGTCGGCAACGATCTTCAGCACCGAGATCATGGCCTGAAAGAAGGCGCCGATGACAACGCCCACCAGCACGAGAACGATCAGCGAATGCCGATTGATGGCCTGGCCGATCAGGTAGCACAGCACAACCGCCAGGAGCCCGGTGCCGAACGCCGATAGCTGGACGCCGACGACGCCCAGATTGAGCATCACCGCGAGCGACGCGCCGAAGCCGGCTCCTGCCGACACGCCCAGTATGTCGGGCGACACGATCGGATTGCGGAAGAGGTTCTGGTAGGCGGCACCCGCGGCGGCGAGCGCTGCCCCGACCATGATCGCCGCCAGGATGCGCGGCAGCCTCACATTCTGGACGATGAGCGCCTCGCCGGATGTCCAGAACGGCTCGATGGGCAACAATCTGGAGCCGAGGATGGCGACGATGCGTTCCGGCGGAATGGGTACGCGGCCCATTCCTATCGACAAGACCGCCAGCGCCCCCAACAGCAACACCAGCGCAGCCAGCACCGCCCGGTCACGAGTGCGGGCAGAGCTGCCGCCTCGGATCGGAAGGCGGACAGCGGCGGGGTTCTCTAGCATCTGTCGACTTGACGGATCTCAACCCCGTTGTCGGCGAAGAAGGCCTCGAGACGCGCCTTGGATTCGGCGTATGCGCCTTTCTTCCAGACCATGCGCCACTCTCCGGCATTTTGGTCGTAGTTGGCGGATGGGAATGCTCGGCTGAAGCGCTCTGCCAACTCTCCTTCCTTCGGCATGTCGATACCATGCAGCTCGCACATCTTGGTCAGAACAACGGGCTTTGACACGACCTCGGTCATTCTCTTTCCTCCACGATATGTTTCAATAGACATATCCAGCGCCGATATATTTGTGTAGATATATCGGGCGGGCGGATTGACGCACGAGCACGGGGCTACTCCAGCCCCCTGAGTCGCAGCTGCCGTCATTGGCCGCCGAAGGGTGGAAGGGCGAGGGCGAAGTTGATGAGCCCGCCCAACGATATGGAAAGGCGGTGCGCTTGTGACAGACACTATTCTCGAGACGACAGCCGGGATCGTCCGCGATGAGCTGGGACCCGCGCTTGACGAGATCGCAGTCGAGCGGGCCGTGATCGGCCTCTTCTTCACCGGCGTGAAACTCTCGACCGGGCACGCCGGAAGCTGCGCCACACCGATCAAGGAAATCCCCGAGGCGGTGTGCTGCCCGTCCTCGGCGATGGCGATGCCGTTTCCAGGCAAGCTGGTCGGGCGCCGCGCCGACGGTCTTCTCGACGAAGCAGCCGGTCAGACGGGCGTCCGCCGGGCGGTCGGCATCGCGACGCTGAACGCCCTTGCGCAGCTCGTCGCGGAGCGGCGGGGAGGGGGAAGGGGCTTCGACTCCGTCGAGGGCCTCGATGCCTTCGAGGCGGCTGGGGTGCGGCCGGCCGACACGGTTGTTGTCGTCGGAGCTTTCGTGCCCTTCATGCGCGAGCTGCGCAGGATCGGCGCCAGGCACTTCGTGCTGGAAAAGGATCCCGCCGCCCTGAAACCGCATGAGATGCCTCATTTCCGGGAGGCCGAGCGCGCTCCCGAAGTGGTGCCTCTGGCGGACGTCCTGATCGTCACGGGCACCACGCTCGTCAACGATACGCTCGAAGGACTGATCGCGCTGGCGAAGCCCTCGGCGCGGATCGTGGTGGTTGGCCCAACCGTCACCATGATCCCGGATGCGTTCTTCAAGCGCGGCTGTCATATCCTCGGCGGCGTGCGCATCACCGATCCGGATGCCTTCCTCGACGTCCTCGCCGAGGGCGGCTCGGGCTATCATTTCTTTGGCAGGTCCGCGGCAAAGGTGACGCTGCGAAGACTTGCCGCGCAGCGCGGCGAGCGACTGCTGGGGGCGGGCGCAGGCGCCTCGAGCGAGCGCGGTCTCCGCGAGACATGCCGCTTCTCGCGACCGGCGAGTCCGACGAGGGATACCCAGTCTTTGATCTGGAGCAAAGACTGAGCGGCGGATTGCCTTATGAAGAATGCTGCGTGCGAGGGCAGGAGCCGTTGAGCACGAGCAGAAATCGACAAGGGTCCTCTCGGCTCAATTGATTTGCCCGATCACGCACTATCCAAGGGACTCCTCGCTGCTCTGCGGTTCCCAACAGCGTCCACAAAAGCAGACAGCGAGGGTCCCTTGGAGTTGTCATGTCGCTGAAGTCGGCTCGCCTAAAGTTATTGTAGGACGCAGGCGAGGTGCCTTGTCGTGTTTTGATCTAGCTCAAGAGCTTAAGTACGGCGGCAGGCAGACTTAATAAATGGGAGTTGGTCGGAGGGGAATAACATGGAAGTCGCCTATGCCCGAACCAAAACGGTTCATGCTCCTCCTTATATCCCGCCGGTCAAGCACACGACCTCGCCCTGGCTGCGCGAACTCGGCAAGCCAGTCGCGACCGACTTCCCGGCGGGGGTCATGGCATGGTCGATCCTCATCTATGCGATCATGTTCGCCGCTCTCGGCTGGGCCTTCACCGGCGCTGCCGCGACCGGCTTCGTCGTCACCCTTGCGCTGGTGGCCTTCATGCTTCTCCGCCGGGCGGGCGGGGGTTTCGGGCAGTTCCTGAAGGGACAAATGGCCACCGCTACGGGACCTATCCCCGGCGGCGCCGCGTTGGTCCTGGTTCTGGTCGTTCCCACCTGTCTCGCCGCCGCGGCGTTGGCAATCGGCATCGCCTTCCGCGTACTGCAGTAACCCGGCCCCTCCGTGGGGCGCGGATCATCGCTTCGTGCCCGCCGTGCCGGCGCCAGGTCCTCGTCGAGGTGGCGCCCTTGATCTGCCAAAGTCTGGACGGTCGGGATGCGGCCCAGGATCTTCTTCGCGCCGGTAGGAGCGATCGACGACACTCGGCGCTGGGCATGAGCGGGCGGGAGAGTCCTCGAGCCCGCCCAGCCGTACCGACGAGGCCTCTCGGTGGGCTGACCTCTTTCGCGACGTGATCTCAGGATTGACCGGGATCAATGCGCGGACGGCCATCCTGCCCAGTCTAGGGCCTGCCATGCCCCAGAAAGAGAGTCGTTCAGTACCTGCGAGATGGCCTTCGGGGAAGCCCACGTCGCGCGGTGGCACCGTGCAAGCATGCCCTGACCAGGATGAGTGGGAGCGCCCTTCTTGGGGAGGGTGGCCAGAGCCCGACGACCTGGCATCGATTCAAGATCGAAAGAGACTGAACCGAGATTTGGGGGAAGCAGCCTATGCTCTCTCGAAGCGACGGTTCAGCCCGTTCGGACCCTGATTGACCTGCCGAGCCGAAAGCGCCGCTGGCTGTTGCCACGGCGTCGTCAGAACCGCGAAGGACTCCGCACGGACAAGGAAGATCCTTCGTTTGACCGCCGGGCAACTCTCCCCTTGCCCGGCGGTCCCCTCTCCCAAACGCAGCGCCTGATCGTCAATCCGCCGACCCCTCAATTCCGGAGAGGCCACCGTGCCGTGCCGCTCCGGCAATTCAAGCCGGAGGCTGGCTATTCGAGCAGGACTGGGGAGGCAGACAGGGTTCGCAGATAGGCGACCAAGTTGTGACGATCCGCTTCATCGGTGATTCCAGGAACAGCCATGCGGGTGCCTGGGATCGTGCCCCGGGGATCGGCGAGGAAGCCATCAAGCCTCTCGAAGGTCCAGGTGTCGCCGGCGGCCATGAGCTGCTGAAAGGGTGGCGAGTAGTTGAAGCCCTCTTTCCCCCCGATCCCCCGTCCAACGACCCCGTACAGATTGGGACCGACTCTATTCTGCCCGTTCTCGTCAAAGGTGTGACACGCGGAACAGCGCGTCGAAACGCTCTGACCTGCGCCGGGATCGGCCGCCGCTATGGCACTCCTCAGCGCGGGGTCGGCCTCCTGTGCCTCGCCCTGGGAAGACGAGAAGCCCAGGAGCAACACGAACGCGACGACAGTGGCAAGATTTCGATGGTTCATGGGAGTTCCTCCATACAATACGCCCACGCCTCGCCAGTGTTCCCGCAGCCCACCCACTTGGCGAGAAGCCAGGTTCAATCATCATAAGCTTATACTAGGACGTTCCGATGAGGCCATGCGTCAGGGATGCCTTGGTCAAAATCGTGGCCTGTCAAGTCGTAGTTTCACTGCGCCCGTCCCATTTTTTGGTTGCGGGCCTCAAAAACCTGTGGTGCCATAAAATGGAATCAAGGCCCCTGGGAGGGCGGCCATGGAGGTGCGGGAATGACGGACCGGCCTGATTCGACGCGAGCAGAGGAGGATCGGATCCCGACGATGCAGCGGATCCTGGACAACCCCTTCCTGCTTCTCACGCTGGGCATCACGATCCCCACCGTCCTCTACATCATCTGGGGCGTGATGGAGATCGTGTCCATTCCCCTGGGCTGACATTCCGGTAAGGGAGGCCGCTCGTGACTATTGCTTCACCCGAGAAGCGAGTCTGGTGGAACGAGCCGATCGAACGTGTCGAACTCATTTGGATCGCGATCGCGTTCCTTTGGGGTTTGTTCATGTTCTTCTTCATGGTGGCGTGGCACTTCTTCGGCGGCCAGAACCTCTCCAATGAAACTTATCGCGTAACCCCTGGCGAGTACGAGCAGAAGGTCTACGACTTCGCAGGGCAGTATCAGGTTGGCGAGGAGGCGGGCGTGCCGGTCGTGCAGCCCCCGGTCGGCGGCGATGCCTATATGCTCGCGCGGCTCTGGGAATGGTGGCCGATCCTGCAGCTTCGCGAGGGCGAGAGCTACCGAATCCATCTGTCGTCCGCCGATTGGCAGCACGGGTTCTCGTTGCTGCCGACCAACATCAACATCCAAGTCCACCCGGGATACGAGCACGTGATCACAGTGACCCCGACCGAAGCGGGCGAGTACGGGATCGTCTGCAATGAGTATTGCGGGATCGGCCATCATCAGATGCTCGGCCGGATCATCGTACTCGCGAGCGAGGGCGGAGCTCAGCCATGACCGCTGCCGACATTCCGATTAGTGGCGCCCGCCGGGACGTCGTCTCGAGGATTTGCGGCTACACGGGATTCCGGGTCGAGGCTGCAGCGCAGCAATTGATCAAGGCGAATGCGGTCGTTGCGGTGATCTTTCTGGCCTGGGGTGGGCTCATGGGCCTTCTCGTGGCGCTGACCCGCTGGCCGGCCGTGCATCTGCTGCCAGCGGATTGGTTCTATCTGCTCCTGACCGGCCACGGCGCCAACGTTCTCCTGTTCTGGATCATCTTCTTCGAAGTGGCGGTGCTCTACTTCGCGTCCGCCGTGATCCTCAGTTCGCGTCTCGCTGCGCCGCGCATAGCCTGGCTGGCCTTCGTGCTCATGGTACTGGGCGCAATCACTGCCAATGTAGCGGTGCTGCAAGGCAATTCGAGCGTGATGTTCACCTCCTATCCGCCGATGGAAGCCGCCCCTCACTTCTATCTGGGACTTATCCTCTTCGCGGTTGGAGCGCTGCTGGCGTTGGGGGTGTTCTTCGCAACGCTGGTGATTGCCCGTGAGGAGCGCACCTATCAGGGATCGATTCCACTCGTTACCTTTGGCGCGCTTACAGCGGCAATCATCGCGGTATTCACGCTGGCTTCGGGAGCCATCATCCTCGTTCCGACTTTTCTCTGGTCGCTCGGTCTCATCCCCTACATCGATCCCCTGATGTACAAGGTCGTCTGGTGGGGGATGGGACACTCGTCCCAGCAGGTCAACGTCGCGGCTCATGTCAGCGTCTGGTATTTGATCGCCGCGCTCACGGTGGGGGCGAAGCCCCTGTCGGAGAAGGTCAGCCGAACCGCGTTCTTCCTCTACATCCTCTTCCTGCAGCTCGCTTCCGCCCATCATCTGCTCGCCGAACCCGGCCTCAGCTCCGCTTGGAAGATCGTCAACGCGAGCTACCTCATGTATCTCGCCGTCCTCGCCTCGATGATCCACGGACTCACAGTGCCGGGCGCCATCGAGGCGGCTCAGCGTCGCAACGGGTTCACCAAGGGGGTGTTCGAATGGCTGCGCAAGGCTCCCTGGGGTAACCCGGCCTTCTCGGGCATGTTCCTTTCGCTGGTGTTGTTCGGCTTCATCGGGGGCATCTCGGGAGTCGTGCTGGGAACGGAGCAGCTCAACGTGCTGATGCACAATACGCTCTACGCTCCGGGCCATTTCCACGGCACTGTCGTGGCCGGAACGACCCTCGCCTTCATGGCCATCACTTATTATGTGCTTCCGCTGATCTTCCAGCGGGACATCATCTGGCCGAAGCTGGCCAAGTACCAGCCTTACATTTTTGGTATAGGCGCTGCGGGGATATCCCTGTTCATGATGGGCGCTGGCACCCTGGGCGTGCCGCGCCGCCATTGGGACATAACCTTCGCCGACGCCAATCTCGGCTTTGAAATCGCGCCCGGCGCCTTCCTCATGATGGCGCTCAACGGTCTTTCCGCCATCTTGGCCGCCATCGGTGGGCTGCTCTACATCGCCATCACCGTCGGAACGGTTCTGTTCGGAAAGCGCCTCGACAGGGAGGCGGTCCCACTGACATTCCCACTTCACTCCGCCGCAAAAGTGGTGGGTCAATATGGAAGTTACAATACGGTCAAGCTGCCCGGCACGATCACCTTGGTGGCGGTATTCTTCATAGCGTTCCTGCTCTACTACTTCATAAATTGGAAGTATCTATCGGAGGTTTGGCTCTTCAGGTAAGGAGTCCAGCGACAGTCGCTGGTCTGGTGGAGCGGGTGTATGCGGACAAGGTATCATCGCTTCCGGCTTGGGGTCGTGATCGGAGGGCTTGTCCTTTCGACGGCAGCAGC
Source organism: Bauldia sp. (assembly GCA_020853895.1). Classification (GTDB taxonomy): domain Bacteria; phylum Pseudomonadota; class Alphaproteobacteria; order Rhizobiales; family Kaistiaceae; genus JADYYB01. The sequence continues at coordinate 47,065 of JADYYB010000121.1, read as the reverse complement.
GGGCCATGAGGAGCTGCCGCGTATCGACCGCGATGCCGCGCTCGCGAGGAGCGAGGCCATCATCGGCCGAGTGGTGGACGGGACGTTCTTCCGATCGGATGGCGAGACGCTCACGCTTGCCGACTATCGCGGAAGGCCGCTGGTCATCAGCCTAGTCTACACCAGTTGCAACACGATCTGTCCGGCGACCACGCAGACGTTGAGACGCGCCGTCGACAGTGCTCGCGCTGCGGTGGGCAGCAACGCGTTCAACGTGCTGACGATCGGCTTCGACGTCCGCAACGACACCCCTGCGAGGCTTGCCGACTTCGCACGCGTCCAGGGGATCGCGCGGGAGCCGGCCTGGACAGTGGCCGGCGGAGAGGCCGCGGAGATGGAAGCCTTCCTGGATGAGGTGGGCTTCTCCTACGCTCCGACCGCCGGCGGGTTCGACCATCTGACGCGGACGACGATTCTGGATGCGGACGGTCGTGTCTACCGCCACGTCTACGGCGATCAGTTTCCCATGCAGGTCTTCGTGGAGCCCCTCAAGGAACTGGTCCTGGGATCGAGCTTGCGGTCCCTCTCGCTGGACGGATTGCTCGAACGCGTCAAGTTCCTCTGTACCGTCTACGATGCGACGACCGGCGCATACCGTATCGACTACAGCCTCGGATTCGGGATCGTGATCGGGGCGATCTCCCTGATCATCATGGGCATCCTGCTCCTTCGGGTGTGGCGCAACAATCGCCGGCTCGAGCAGAAGCACGCGGGTCTCTGAAATGCGCCGTCCGTCGATCTCAGCTCGCCAGCGCGACGTGGCACGCAGTTGAGTCGGATCAAGCGCGTTCTTCGCCAGGGCTTTATGTACCTCGAGCGGGGCTGTGATCGGCTTTTCTCGCCTGCACTCAACCCGTTCTCACAGCTTGGCGCGCTCGGGTTCTTCTTCTTCTGGATCGTGACGGTGAGCGGGGTCTACCTGTTCGCGTTCTTCGACACCGGCATCGAGGCGGCGTATCAATCGGTCGAGTGGATCACACGCAACGCATGGTTCCACGCCGGGGTCACGCGGAGCTTCCACCGCTACGCGTCCGAGGTGATGCTGTTGGTGGTCGGTCTCCACGTGCTTCGGGAATTCTCGCTCGATCGCTACCGCGGGACGCGATGGTTCTCGTGGATGAGCGGGGTTCCTCTGGTCGCGTTCATCTACGTGGCCGGCATCACCGGGTACTGGCTGGTGTGGGACCAGCTGGCCCAGCATGTGGCGGTCGTGTCGGCGCGCCTGCTCGATGTCCTGCCGATCTTCGGGGAGCCGATCGAGCGGAACTTCCTGACGCCGCAAAGCCTGAGCAGCCGCTTCTTCACGCTTCTCGTTTTCCTGCATATCGCGGTGCCGCTGATGCTGCTTGCGGCGATGTGGATTCACATCAGGCGCGTCTCGCGGCCCAGGGTGAACCCGCCGCGCCTGCTCGCCGGGCTTATCCTGGCTGCCATCCTAGCGGTCGCGATAATAAGGCCTGCGCTCAGCCAGGGTCCGGCAAATCTGGCGACGATACCGACCGAGGTAGGCCTGGACTGGTGGTTTCTGCCGCTGTACGGGCTTCCCGATTCCGTCCCGGGCCTGGCGATCCTGGCCACTCTCGCGGCCGTCTTCGTCATGGTGGCGGCCCTGCCGTGGTTGCCGCCCTTCCGCCGGCCGAAAGCGGCGGAGGTCGATCTGGCCCACTGCAATGGCTGCAACCGGTGCGTGGAGGACTGCCCCTACGAGGCAATCCAACTCGTTCCGCGGACCGACGCGCTGCCTTTTCCTCACCAGGCGGCGGTCAATCCGGACCTTTGCGTTTCGTGCGGGGTATGCATGGGCGCCTGTCCATCCTCGACCCCCTTCAGGCGCACCGAGGAACTGCGGACCGGCATCGACCTGCCCGATCTTCCTCTCCGCGCATTGCGGGAGCAGACGCTTAAGGTCGCTGCAAACCTCACCGGCAAGTCGCGCGTATTGATCCTGGCCTGCGACCATGGCGCGGCCGCGCACCGGAAGCGGGACGCGGTCGTGATGCCGTGCGTGGCTATGTCTCCGCCTTCCCTGATCGACTACATCCTCAGCAAGGACCTGGCGGATGGCGTCGCCGTGATGGGATGTGCCGAGAACGCCTGCTACAACCGGCTCGGGATTCGTTGGACCAAGGAGCGTTTCGCCGGCGAGCGCGACCCCTATCTCAGGGCTCGCGTGCCGCGGGACAGGCTGACAGAGATATGGGCCTCTCCGCTCGAGGTTGTCCGCGCAGAGACAGAGCTTGCCCGGTTTGCCGAGATCGTCTCGCGACTACCCTCCGCAGAACGGCAGTCACTGCGCTCCAAGGAGCTGGCGGACGTGGTTGAGACGGGGGTTGCAGGATAATGATCCTCGGCGCCCGGCTCCTTGCCCAGTTTGGCATTCTCTTTTTCGTCATCAGCGTCGCGAGTCTGATCTCGAACCAGCCGATCTTCCGGGCACTCCCTGCCGATACCGCGGTCTTGACGATGTCGTTCAGCCATGGTGCCGACAGACGGGCGGCTTGCCGTCCCCTCACGGAGGAGGAGATCGCGGACCTCCCGCCCAACATGCGCCGCACCGAGATCTGCCCGCGGAGGCGTCCACCTGTATTCGTCGAGCTCAGCGTGGACGGCGCTCGGCTCTTCGAAGGCGAGCTGCCGCCTTCAGGCGTTGCCGGTGACGGCCCGTCGCGCATCCACGAGCAGTTCCGGCTGATGGCGGGCGAACATGACATCGCAGTGCGGATGCGAGACAACCCGGCCACCGAAGGCTTCGACTACACGGCGAGCCGGCACGTCGTGCTGGCGCCGGCACAACATGCGGTCATCGATTTCAAGACAGGCGCGGGGGGCTTCGTTTTCTCCTCCGACGGCGACGAGGGGGTGGGGGCGATCCAGGCGAACTAGGAGCAGAGAAGATGGCTCTCATGGAATGGAAAGAGCACTATCGGATCGGCAACGATGCCGTCGATCATGAGCACCGGGAGATGATGGACCTCATCAACCGGCTTGACGACGAACTGAAGCTGGGCGGGGGCGCGCGACCGATCGAAGCGATTCTCGGCGATATCTTTCGGGCAATCTCCTCCCACTTCGCCCTGGAGGAGCGGTTCATGCGCGAACACGACTATGATGAGTACGCCGAGCACAAGCACGATCACGAGCGGCTGCTGGACGAGATCCGCGACATCATGGACGGCTATGAGGCCGACCCGGCCGGCAGTTCGGGGCGACTGGCACGTGAACTTGACCATTGGTTCACGGAGCACTCGAAGACCCACGATGCGCGTCTCCATGGGAGGCTCGGAGCACACCCACACCATTGAAGCCCGTGTGACGGCTGTGCGCCCCTTCGTGATTCGTGAAACCGAGATCGAGCCAGCCGTCGACGAACCCAAGTGACCGGCTCGATTGGCAGCTTCGGGCGTCTTTCGCCGGGCGTCCGTTCAGTGGCGGTGAGGAGGATGAGCTTCACGCACGCGGAAGCGGCCTCACGGAGCGACCAGGGCTGAGAATCCCGAGAACGCAATGGGACCCACGGATGACAAACGTGCCCGTCGATCCAGCAACTACGCTGCCATTGCGACCTTCTGCATCTTTGCCGTCACCGCGCGCAGCGTAGGGCCACTGGTCGACTGGACCTCCGATGTCGGGATGCTCCTTCTTGTTCCTGCCGGATTTGCCTTTGTCCCCGTATTTCTCGGCCTCGAAATGCTGTTCCGGCGCCTGCTCGGCCGACGCTAGATAAGCACGGGGCGCGGCGCTTGGCGCATGACCGCATCGGGACACTGCCGATCATCCAGCGCAGACGGGCATTAGACCGCGCGACTGTAGCGTGCTCCCTCTCGCGACAGATATCGGTCGAAGACGGCGCACACGCTGCGGAGAAAGGGCCGGGCGTGTTCGGGAACGGTGATCTGGCTGCCGCGCCGCGTCACGATTCCCTCATCGGCTAGGCAGTCGATGGCCGCCAGTTCGGCCTGCAGTTCATCCACGTCGGCGCCGTGCTCCGGCGCAACGCTCTGGAGGTCGACGGTGAGGAAGCACATCAGTTGCTCGATCACCGACGCGCGGAAGCGGTCGTCTGGCGAGAGCGCGACCCCCCGCACGATGGCCGGCTTCCCGGCCGAAATCGCGGCGTTGTAGTCGACCGTGCGGGAGGCGTTCTGGATGTAGCCTTGCGGCAGACGGCCGATGGACGAGGCACCGAACGCAACGATCGCCGGCGCCTCGTCCGTCGTGTAGCCTTGGAAGTTCCGGTGCAGCCGACGCTCCGCCAGCGCCAGGGCAAGGGGATCGGTCGGCTTCGCGAAATGGTCGAGGCCGATCGCGTCGTAGCCGGCCGCCTTGATCGTCTCGCTCGCGGCCTGCATCTGATGGAACCGCTCCACCGTGCCGGGGAGGGAGGCTTCAGGGAGCAGCGCCTGATGCCGCTTCATCCACGGAACATGAGCATAACCGAAAACCGCGATCCGATCGGGTCCCAGGTCCAAAGCGGTCGCCGTCGAGCGAGCGACCGAGTCGACGGTCTGGTAAGGGAGGCCGTACATGAGATCTATGTTCATGCCGCCTATTCCCGCCCGGCGGAGGCGGTCGGCGGCTTCCGCCGTCTGCTCGAATGTCTGGATGCGCCCGATCGCCTGCTGGACCTTCTGATCGAGATCCTGAACGCCGAGGCTGGCGCGATTCACGCCGATCGCTGCAAGGGCCTCGACATGCGCCGGAGTCAGCGAGCGCGGATCGATCTCGATCGCGATCTCGGCGTCCGTCTTGATGTGGAAGTAGCGCGCGATCGTGCGGGATATGTCCCGGAGATGCAGCGGGGCGAGAATGGTCGGCGTGCCGCCGCCCCAGTGGATATGCGAGACGGGCCTTCCTTCCCCCAGGAGCCTCGCGACGATCTCGATCTCCTTCTTGAGCGTTTCGACATAGGCTGCGACCGGCGAGTACCGGCGCACGGCGGTGGTGTGGCAGCCGCAGTAGAGGCAGAGCTCGTGGCAGAAAGGGATATGGATGTAGAGGGAGAGCGCGGCGCCGCGAGGAAGGGACCGGAGCCAGGACCGGTAATGCTGACGACCGATATCGGCAGTGAATTGCGGGGCGGTCGGGTAGCTCGTGTACCGCGGCAGGCGCCGATCGTGGCGAAGCACCAAAGCCGTCAGATCGGCATCGCGGACCGGAGTCTTGGCGGCCGGCGCGTTCACCTCGCATGCCTCGACAACATCGGTCCGTAGAAGACCACGAAGCCCGCGAAGGCGAGGATCCAGAGGGACCCGGAGATGGTCAGCAGACTGCCGGTCAGCTGGGGCGCGAGAGCGACGGCCAGGCGGGTCGCGACGGCCAGGATCACGGCGAGGTAGATGGCTTGTGTGGCCGGCCCGGCCGTCAAGGCCCGCCCGGTGTGTCCGCGCGAGGCACGGGTCATGACCGCGAGGGTCATCAGCGTCATCGCGCCGACGGTCCAGACGTGGAAGGCGGCGGAGAAGGGCAGTGCGGACGGCCAGAGGATCGACGCCGCAACGGCAAAGAAGCCGAGGGGCACGAACAGGTAGGCCACGTGCAGGACGAATACGAGGGGCTCCGGCCAGGTCGGAGGACCGGTCCATCTCGACCATCGACGCAGCTGCGCGAGGCCGGCCACGAATAGACCGACGGCCGTTGGCCAGCGATCCGGAATTGCAGTCCAGAGGACGAGCGCGAGGGCGGCAGCGACCATAGAGAAGATGTCGAACGGGCCGAAGGGGGCTGGCAGCGTCGTTGCACCTCTCCGTGCGAGCCAGTTGCGCGTGAAGCTCGGCACGATGCGGCCGCCGACGAGCATGATCAGCATCAGGATCACCGTGGCGCCCGCCCGAAGCGAGTAGCTCGCCTCGCCACGCAGAACGACCTCGGCGTGAAAGGCGATATTGCCGAGGGCCAGAAGCGCCACCAGCAGCGCCGTCTTGAGGTTGCGCCAGTTCCGGCCGGCGACGACCTCCCGCGTCACGACCAACGCGAAGACCGGCAGGAAGAGGCTCTCGACGCCGACCGCCGGCAGCACGCCGATCAGCGGACTGGCCAGGAGCGCCACGCGCCCGATCGCCCACAGCACGAAGAGCGCCAGCAAGGGGCCGCCGCGGACCGGCAAGCGCCCGGTCCAGTTGGGGATGGCCGTAAGGAGGAACCCGGTCGCGATCGCGCCGACATAGCCGAACAGGAATTCGTGCGCGTGCCACGCTATCAGGCCGTAGCCGGGAGCGATGGTCCATGCGCCGGCAAGCGCTCCGATCCACAGCACCATCGCGAGCACGACCCAAACGGCGCCGCCGAGGAAGAAAGGGCGAAAGCCGTAGGTCAGGATCGGAACGTGGGCGAGGCTTTGCCGATCACGCGGCATCGGGATTGAACGGGCCGGCACGCGCTCCTTCTCCAGTGGCACCTACCAGCACGCAGTCGGCCGGGCGTGAACCTCAGGTTCGTAGCCCAGCTCGCCGCCAGGTCGCGATGCAGAAATCTCTTCTTAGGGACTCTGCAGGCCGGCGGGCTTGATCCACGTCAAAGACCGGGTGCCGGGGACCGGCCTGTCGACCCGCCATCGCGGCAGTGGGCGTCTTAACCGACCCGGCTGTTACCGGACTGTTACCGGGCCTCCTAGTCTACGGGGCAAGAGGTGGTCTGGCCGATGAATCGACCTCAAGAAAAGGAAGCGGAACGTCCGACTTTCGTCGCGCATATCTGGCTGGAGAAGGGGTCACAAGGCACGCTTCTATGGCGGGGGAAAGTGAAACATGTGCAGGGCGATCGGCAGGCTTACTTCGTCGATTTCGAGGAACTCACGAGCTTCCTGCAGGAAGTAAGCGGGGTTCCGGTAATAGCGGCAAGGAAATGAACGCACACTGGAAGAGGGTCTCGTGACAGGCGTGGTTTCTATGGACCGAATTCGGGAGTTGCTGCGGACTGTTCCCTATCCGGGCTTTTCCCGCGACATCGTGACCGCGGGTTTCGTGAAGGAAATCGTCACCGACGAGTCGGGCGTGCTGGTCCGCTTCGCTCCCAACTCCACCAACAACAAGAAGGTGGCGGAGATGGAGCAGGGCATTCGCGCCGCGCTCACCGAAGCGGAGATCCGGCCGGTCCGGATCGTGACGGTGCTCCCCTTCGCGGAGGCGGAGATGGTGCTTCGGAAGACGCCGCATAATGGCGCGGAGAAGGCGCGGAGCCCGATCCTCGCCGAGGCCGACTCGGACGCCGAGATCGACCGCGCGATGACCGGCTCGGAGGTGATGAACCCGCTCCAGGCCGAGCTCCTCGAGGAGGGCATGGTCGGCGAGCCGGACGTCCTCCGGAACGACGTCACCGACGCCGGTCACCGGCCGGAGGGCCATCCCGGCATGGAGCCGCCGCAGCCATTCGACGGGCCGATGGCCTCGGGCAGTTCATACGAGGGCGAGCTCCCGGTGTTCCAGTGGGATATCGACCCTCACGACTCGGCCGCCGACAGCGTTGAGACGAGCGTGCGCATCCCCGAGTGGGAGATTCGCATCTGGTGGCAGGTCCACCCGAGGACCGACCTCTACTACGCCTCCCTCCAGGCGCTCCGTGACGACTGGGCCGATCATGGCGGCGCCGCCAGCAAGCACCCGATCGGGCGCACCGCGGCGGTCAACCTCGTCTACGACCGCACCCGCAACGCGGTGGTCGCCATCTACGGCACGGTCCGCGACTTCCGGCCATTCGTCGACGCCTTCCGCCGCGCCCTCCTCGAGCAGGGCGCGCCGGCCACCCTCAGCGAGGACAGCACGTCATGAGCAACCGCAACGGGAATGGCAGCAACGGGAAGGGCTCGCGGTGGTTCAGGGTCCTCGACGAGCCGCGTGGCTGGGAGGAGTTCTACCGGCGCCGGTGGTCCTACGACCGCTCGGTGCGCACCAGCCATAGCGTCAACTGCTCGGGCTCGTGCTCCTGGGAGGTGTTCGTCAAGGACGGCATGATCACCTGGGAGCTGCAGAAGACCGACTGGCCGCAGATCAACGACCACACCCCGAACTACGAACCGCGCGGCTGCCAGCGTGGCATATCTTCGTCCTGGTATCCCTACAGCCCGGTCCGCCCGAAATACCCCTACGTGCGCGGCGTCCTTCTCGACTTCTACCGGGCGGAGCGCGAGGCGGGGAAGGGACCGGTCGAGGCGTGGGCTGCGATCGTAAACGATCCTCAGCGCTCGAAGGCCTACCGGAACGCGCGCGGCAAGGCAGGCTGGCGCCGGTCGACCTGGGAGGAGGTCACCGAGATCATCGCCGCCGCCAAGATCCACACCATCAAGGAGTATGGGCCCGACCACCTCGCCTCGTTCTCGCCGATCCCGGCGATGAGCATGGTGAGCTTCCTGTCCGGCCACCGGCTCAGCAACCTGCTCGGCGGGACGATGCTGAGCTTCTACGAATGGTATCACGACCTCCCGCACATCATGCCGATGATCTGGGGAGACCAGACCGACGTTCACGAGTCGGCCGACTGGTACCAGAGCGCCTACTGGATCGTGATGGGCTCCAACCTGCCGATGACCCGCACCGCGGATGCGCACTTCGCGTCGGAGTTCAAGTACAACGGCGGCAAGTTGGTGAACCTGTCGCCCGACTACTCGGACGTGACCAAGTTCGCCGATCTCTGGGTGCCGGTCCGGCCGGGTACGGACGCCGCCTTCCTGATGGCGTGCATCCATGTGATCCTGCAGGAATTCCACATCAACCGGCGTGCTCCCTACTTCCACGAATATATCGGCAAGTACACCAACCTTCCTTTCCTGGTCATGCTCGAGCAGAAGGGCGACCGCTATCTCGGCGGGCGGTTCCTGCGGGCGAGCGACCTCAATCAATATGCCGGCGAGGAGAATGCCGAGTGGAAGATGCCGCTCTTCGACAAGAGCGGTGAGCTCCGGCTCCCCGGCGGATCGCTGGGCTTCCGCTGGGAGAAGAAGAAGACCGGACGCTGGAACCTCAAACAGGAAGACGCGGTCAGCGGCAAGCCGTTCGACCCGCTCCTCACGCTCGCCGACGGCAAGTACGAGGAGGTCCAGGTGGAGTTCGCGGACTTCACCCACACCTTCAACACCGAGCTGGGCACCACGGAAGGAAAGGGAGCGCTGGCGCGGCCCAGCCTCCGCGGCGTGCCGACCCGGGTCATCGAGACGAAGTCGGGGCCGGTCCATGTGACGACGGCGTACGATCTGCTGCTGGCCCAGTTCGGGATCAACCGCGGCTTCTCGGGCCAATATCCCAAGAACTACGACGACGCCTCGCAGCCCTATACGCCCGCCTGGCAGGAACAGGAGACGGGCGTCGACCGCAACATGGCGATCCGCGTGGCGCGGGAGTGGGCCGACACGGCGGAGAAGACCAAGGGCAAGTGCCTCTTCATCACCGGCTCGGGCATCCTCCACTGGTACCACGGCGGAACGCTGACCTACCGCGCCGAGGCGGTGATGGGCATCCTCACCGGCTGCCAAGGCGTGAACGGGGGCGGCTTCGCCCACTATGTGGGCACCGAGAAGATCCGCACCTTTGCGGCGATCGGCAATCTCGGCGGCGCGGCCGACTGGGGCAATGTCGGCCGGCAGATGAACTCGACCTCCTACTTCTACTTCCACACCGACCAGTGGCGGTACGACGGGATGCCGCTCGACCCGCTATGGGCGCCACGGGCGGAGATATTCCCCAAGAAAGCCAAGCACTCGGCGGACATGAACATGCTCGCCCTGCGGAATGGGTGGCTGCCCTTCTTCCCGCAGTTCGACAAGAAGAACCCGATCAACGTCCTCAAGGAGGCCCGTGCCGCCGGGTGCAAGACCGACGAGCAGGTCAGGAAGTGGGTCGCCGGCCAGTTCAAGGCAGGCAAGCTCGACTTCGCGCTCAAGGACGTTGATGCGCCCGAGAACCATCCGAAGGTGATGTGGATCTACCGCGGCAATCTCATCGGCACCAGCATGCGCGGCCACGAGTACAACCTCAAACATATGCTGGGCACGCATAACAATGTGCTCGGCGAGGATCGCGCCGAGGATCTGGTCAAGGAGATCGAGTGGCACGAGCAGGCGCCGCTTGGAAAGCTCGACCTCATCTACAACCTCAACCTCCGGATGGACTCGTCCGCCAACTATTCGGACATCGTTCTTCCCACGGCGCACTGGTACGAGAAGTACGACCTCACCTGCACCGACCTGCACTCGTTCTTCCATCCCTTCACGCCGGCGCACGATCCGGCATGGGAGGCCAAGCACGACTGGGAGATCTTCAGGCTGATCGCGGCCAAGGTCAGCGAGCTGGCTAAGTACTATCTGCCCGAGCCGATCGAAGACCTCGTGATGACGGCGCTCTCGACCGACACGCCGGACGAGATGGCCCAGCCCTTCGGCGAGCTCCACGACTGGAAGGAGGAGGGGACCGATCCGATCCCCGGCAAGACCTTCCCCAATATCAGTATCGTCAAGCGCGACTACTCGAAGATCTTCGACATGTACTCCTCGCTGGGCCCGAAGATCGCCCAGCCCGGCGGCTACGGCGCCAAGGGCATCAGGGGGGACATCTCGGAGGCCTACGAGGAGCTCAAGGAGAGCTACCTGGTCGGCGAGAAGGACGGCCGGCCGGCGATGGACGACGCGCGGCAGGTGGCGGAGATCATCCTTCGCATCTCGCCGGAGAGCGACGGCGAGATCTCGCACAAGCTCTTCGAAGGCCTCGAGAAGCAGACCGGGCTCAAGCTCGCCCACCTGGTCGAGCCTGAGCGCGAGGTGCGCCACCATTTCACCGATCTCATCTCGCAGCCGCGCCGTTCGATCACCTCGCCGCACTGGTCGGCGATCGAAAGCGCCGGGCGGACCTACTGCCCGTGGACCCTCAACATCGAGACGCTGAAGCCGTGGCACACGCTCACCGGCCGGCAGGAGATCTACTACGACCATCGCATGTTCCGCGAACTAGGCGAGGATCTCCCGACCTACAAGCCTCCGGTGGACATGGTGAAGATCGGCGACGTGTCCTCGAAGGATCTGCAAATGAAGGGCGCCAAGCTCTTCCGCTACATCACCCCGCACGGCAAGTGGTCGATCCACTCGATGTTCTGGGACACTTGGCAGATGCTCAACCTGTCCCGCGGCGGACAAGTGATCTGGATCAACGATGATGACGCCCGCCAGATAGATGTTCGAGACAACGACTGGGTCGAGGTCTTCAACGAGAACGGCATCAGCGTAGTACGGGCCGTAGTCAGCAATACCGTCCCGCGTGACATGGCGATCTTCTACCACTCGTCTGAGCGACATATCGGCGTTCCGTTCTCCTCGCTTGCGCGCGAGCGGGGAATGACGGACCTCCGCGGCGGAAACAACAACGCGCCGACCCGCATCATGATGAACCCAGCCACGATGGTCGGCGGCTACGCCAACTGGACCTACTGGCTCAACTATCAGGGCACCAGCCCCTCCGAGCGCGACTGCGCGGTGCTTATCCGCAAGAAGCCGCCCGAGAGGGATGGACGGAAGGTCATCTACCAGGAACGCGAACTGGGGATTGGAGGCTGAGCTATGAGAGTCAAACAGCAGATGGCGATGGTCTTCAACCTCGACAAATGTCTGGGGTGCAACACCTGCACGATCGCCTGCAAGAACGTGTGGACCAACCGCGAAGGCGCGGAATACATGTTCTGGAACAATGTCGAGACCAAACCAGGGATCGGCTATCCCAAGAATTGGGAGGATCAGAACAAGTACCGGGGAGGGTGGGTGCAGAACCCGGGTCGCGACCAGCCCAAGCTGAACCAGGCGTCGCGGTTCTGGCAGATGATCAATCTCTTCTACAACCCGGTCATGCCGCAGATGGAAGAGTACTATGGGAAAGGTCCGTTCACCTTCACCTATGAGGACCTCCATTCGACCGAGCCGACGCGCTTCTCCCAGCCGGTCGCGCGGCCGAAATCGCAGATCAGCGGCGAAGAAGACATCGAGATCACCTACGGCGTGAACTGGGAGGACAACGGCGCCGGCACGCACGAGGACGGCACCGGGAAGCACGACGTAAATTTCGCCGCCATGACCCCGGCGGCGCGGAAGACCTATCTGAGCTTCCGCGACGCGTTCATGATGTACCTGCCGCGGATCTGCAATCACTGCCTCAACCCGGCATGTGTCGGGTCGTGCCCGTCCGGCGCCGCCTACAAGCGGGAGGAGGACGGCATCGTCCTCATCGACCAGGAGCGTTGCCGCGGCTGGCGCCTCTGCGTGTCGGGCTGCCCTTACAAGAAGACCTACTACAACTGGCGTACCGGCAAGTCCGAGAAGTGCATTCTCTGCTACCCCCGCATCGAGACCGGGCAGGCCCCGGCCTGCTTCCAGGCTTGTCCCGGCCGCATCCGCTATCTGGGCCCGATCCTCTACGACATGGATCGCGTGGCGGAGGTCGCCAATGCCAATACCAGGGAGCTGGTGGCGCGGCATCGCGAGCTGATCCTCGACCCGAACGACCCCGACGTGATCGAGGCGGCGCGCGAAGCCGGCGTCACCGAAGCCTGGCTCGACGCCTGCCGCCGCTCGCCCGTCTACAAGATGGTCAAGGAGTGGGAGATCGCGCTGCCCCTCCATCCCGAATTCAGGACGCTGCCGAGCCTCTTCTACATCCCGCCGGAAAGCCCGGTCGCCAACGCCAGCTCGGGGCGTGAGGGATACGACATGGTGGGTGAGGGCGTCCTCCCCAGCCTCGAGGAGTTCCGCATCCCGATCGAGTATCTCGCCAGCATGCTCTCCGCCGGCAACCACGCGGAGGTCGAGAAGGCGCTGAACCGCCAGCTCGCGGTGCGCGCCTACCGGCGCAGCGAGCGGGTGGAAGGCAAGGCCGACGTGTCGGTCCTGAGCCGGGTGGGTCTCACCGAGCAGGACGCCCGGGACATGCACCGCCTGCTGGCGCTCGCGCACTACCACGAGCGGTTCGTCATCGCGACCACGCACACCGAGACGACGACCAGCGCGCCCTACATCGAGCGCGGCTTCGCCGGTTTCAACGAGCTGGCGCCAGGCAAGAGCCCGCGCCGGCGGCAGTCGTTCCACGGTCAGGGTGTGGGCGTGGAGAGCTGACATGGAGACGGTGACCACCCCGCTCCACGCGATCGGGCCGGATCAGCTGGCCGCCGTCTATGAGACGGTGGCCGAGCTCTTCCTCTATCCGGAGGAGCGCGACGGCGATCGGATCGCCGAAGGGCTCGCAACGCTGCGGGGGGCGCCGGCGGCGTTCGCGGCGCCGATCCTTGCTTTCCTGGGCGAGCGGCGGGCCGCCGATCCGGACGAGTATCTGGCGGTCCTCGAGCTCGCCCCGCCGTGTCCGCTCTATCTCGGCGCCTACATCTTCGACGAGCCGGAGACTTGTCTCGGCGCCGGGCTGTCGGGACGCAACGGCTACATGATCGAGGTGGCGGCGGCGTACCGGCACTTCGGGTTCGAGCTGGGGAGGAACGAGCTCGCGGACTTCCTCCCCGCGATGGCCGAGTTCCTCGCCATCAGCCTCGGACATCCGGAGCGCGACAGGATCGGGCTCCGCCGCCGTTTCGTGGACACCTATTTCCGGCCGGGCCTCGCGCCGATGCGCGCGGCCCTCGCGCAGCGCGAGTCGCCCTACGCGCTCCTCGTCGCCGCGCTCGAGGGCGCGGTCGAGGCGGACCGCGCGCTGCACGGCGACGGGCCGGCCTGGGAGCCGCCCAAGCGGGCGGGGCGGCCGCCGGCAACCGTGATCTCGTATCGCAAGACGGAAAGCGCGGCCGAGCGTCCTGGCGACGCTGTTGCCGCAGGAGGTTGAGAGATGAGCACACTGCTCTGGGCGGTCTTCCCCTATGTCGCCCTGACGCTGTTCTTCGTCGTCCCGTTCATCAGGATGATCTACAGGCCCTTCGGGCTGACCACGCGCGCCAGCGGCATGTTCAACCGGGGCGTCCTCGGCTTCGCCTCGCTGCTCCTGCACTGGGGCATCATCCTCCTCTTCATTGGCCATCTCTCCGGCTTCTTCGGCGGCCTTGTCGGATCGCAAGTGGCGGTGGGCGCTTTCTTCTGGATCGGTCTCGTCGGTGGGGCGATGGCGATCGTCGGCTCGTTCGTCGCGCTCGTGCGCCGGCTGACCGTTCCCGAGGTGCGGGCGCTGAGCCAGCTCGACGACTATGTCGTTCATCTCTTCATCATCGCCATCATCGCCCTCGGCCTCTACCAGTCGGTGATCGACCGGATCTGGGGCGCGGCTTTCCCAGGCGCTGCCTGGTTCGCGAGCCTCTGGCGCTTCCGGCCGGAGCCCGAGCTCATGGCGGGGGCAGGGCTCTTCACCCAGATCCACGTCCTTCTGGGCTTCCTGTTTGCGGCGTACTTCCCCTTCACCAAGCTCATCCACGTCTGGACGTACCCGATCAACATCGCGGTGAGGCCCTACCAATCGATGCGGACCGCGGCGAACAAGTTCCGCCGGAAGTGGGAATTCGCGCTCCGCACCGACAAGTCGTTCCTCACCTATTTCGCGGCCTCCATGGTGCTGATCCTCGTCGCCGCCGCCTTCCTCATTCGGCCCCCCACCCTCGGCGGTCTAGATCTGACGACTCCCGCCGTGGAGGTCGCCGCCGCCGACACGGTCGCCGACCGCGGGGTGCAGAACGGCTACCCGCTCTATGTCAGCCAATGCGCCCGCTGCCACGGCGTCTCGGGCGACGGCAACGGGCTGGGCAAGGACTCGCCGACTTTCGGCACGCTTCCGCGCGACCTCACGGCCGGCCTCTACCGCTTCGTCTCCACCCAGAGCGGCATAGCGTCGGACGCCGATCTCCGCCACGTGATCGTCGAAGGGCTGCCGAGTTCGGGCATGCCCGGCTTCGCGGCGCTCACGGAGGAGCAGGTGGCGAGCCTGGTCACCGTCCTCGATCGCCTCTGGGTCGAGCGGCCTGAGCCAGGGCCGGCGGTGGCGGTCACGCCTCAACCGCCGTTCACCCAGGAGCTCCGGGGACAGGGGCGGCAGCTCTACGCCGACAATTGCGCCTCCTGCCACGGGGCGAGGGGAGCGGGCGACGGCGACGCGGCCGCGTTCATCGAGGACTTCCCCGGCCATCCCCTTCCTCCGGCCAATCTTGCCGCCGGCGAGGTCAAGGCCGGCACCGATCCGGTGCAGCTCTACTACCGCATCGCAGCCGGCATCCCCAATGGCGACGCTCCGCTGATGCCTTCGTTCAGCTATCTCACGCCCGAGGAGATCTGGGCGCTCGTCGCCTACCTGCGGGCCGAGATACTGCCGAGGGGAACGCTCAACGGGGCGCTTGCGGCAACGCCGTGAGGGTACGGGAAGGGTGATCATATGGATCGGCTTCCGCGTACAACCCGTGGACAGCAGTTTCGCGCTCTCGGCGTCAGCACGGTGGCGTTCACCACCTGCTTCGCGGTGTGGACGATCTTCTCGATCATCGGGGTGAGGATCAAACAGGAGCTGGGACTCTCCGAGACCCAGTTCGGTCTTCTCGTCGCGACGCCGGTGCTCAGCGGTTCGATCAGCCGCGTGATGCTGGGGATCTGGACCGAGCAGTATGGCGGGCGGCTGGTCATGACCCTGGTCATGCTGGCCAGCGCCGTGGCGACCTTCCTTCTGTCCTGGGCCGACAGCTACGGCTGGCTTCTCGTCGCCGCGCTCGGCGTGGGCCTCGCCGGCGGCAGCTTCATCGTCGGAGTGACCTACGTCTCGCACTGGTTTCCCACCAAGGCGCAGGGCACCGCGCTCGGCATCTTCGGGATGGGAAACATGGGCTCGGCGGTCACCACGTTCGGGGCGCCGTTCCTGGTCGTGGCGTTCGGATGGGAGCGGACCGCCCAGATCTACGCCCTCATCCTTGCCGGCATGGCGGTCGCCGCCTTTGCCTTGATGCGGGACGATCCGGCGCAGGCGGAGAGGGAGCGGGGCGGCGTGAAGGTCTCTGCCGCCATGCAGCTCGAGCCGCTCAAGAAGGTCCAGGTCTGGCGTTTCGCCACCTACTATTTCTTCGTCTTCGGGGCGTTCGTGGCGCTCGCGAGCTGGCTGCCGCGGTACTATGTCGGCGCCTATGGGCTCGACCTCAAGACCGCCGGCGCGCTAGCGGCCGCCTACGCCCTTCCCGGCTCGGTATTCCGCGCCCTGGGGGGATGGATGTCGGATCGCTGGGGCGCGCGGTTCGTGATGTATCTCACCTTCATCGTTTCGCTGATCGCGCTCTTCATCCTGAGTTATCCGGAGACCCAATACGTCGTCACCGGCATCAACGGGCCGATCACCTTCGCCTTCGGCCTCAACGTGCCGCTCTTCACGCTCCTCACCATCATCCTCGGCTTCGTGATGTCGCTGGGCAAGGCCGCGGTCTACAAGCACATTCCCGTCTACTATCCCTACCACGTCGGCTCGGTCGGTGGCCTTGTCGGCATGATCGGCGGGCTGGGCGGCTTCGTGCTGCCCATCGTCTTCGGCATCTTCAACGATCTCACCGGCGTCTGGAGCAGCTGCTTCATGCTGCTGTTCGCCCTCGTCGGCGTCTCCACGGTCTGGATGCACGTCGCCATCCGCCGGACCGAAGTCCGCCGCCATCCGCAACTGGCCGCCGAGACCGAGCTCAGCGACCTCCCCGAGCAACCCTATCCGCGCCCCCAGCAAACGGGAGACGCCCCGGCCAGTGCCGTCGTCCGCATGGCCGACTGAGAAGGACGCACGACGCGAACGGATCAAGGAGCACCCATGGGCACTCGCATCATCACCGACTGGCGGCCCGAGGAGCCGCGCTTCTGGCAGGAACGGGGAAGGGCGGTCGCCCAACGCAACCTCTGGATCTCGGTCCCCAACCTCCTCCTCTCCTTCGCGGTGTGGATGGTGTGGTCGGTCGTGGTGGCGAAGCTGCCGCTGGTGGGGTTTGCGTTTGACACCGGCCAGCTCTTCTGGCTGGCAGCGTTCCCAGGTCTTTCCGGTCCGGTACTGCGCGCGATCTACTCGTTCGTGGTGCCGATCTTCGGAGGACGCCTCTGGACCACGCTCTCCACTCTGTCCCTGCTCATCCCGGCGGTGGGCATCGGGCTCGCAGTCCAGAATCCGGCGACGCCCTACTCGGTGTTTCTCATCCTCGCCCTCCTTTGCGGGCTGGGCGGCGGCAACTTCGCCTCGTCGATGGCCAATATCTCCTTCTTCTTCCCGAAATCGCAAAAGGGGAACGCGCTCGCCATCAACGCCGGGCTCGGCAATCTCGGTGTGTCGGTGATGCAGTTCGCCGTGCCGCTGATCATCGGCATCGGGGTCTTCGCGGCCGTCGGGGGAGACCCGCAAATCCACGTCCAGAATGGGGTCGAGGGGCATGTCTGGCTGCAGAACGCGGGCTATGTCTGGGTGCCCTTCATCCTCGCCGCTGCGCTCGCCGCCTGGCTCGGCATGGACGACATCGCTGCAGCGCGCGCCTCGTTTCGCGACCAGGCGGTCATCTTTCGTCGCCGGCATAACTGGATCATGTGCTGGCTCTACCTCGGAACGTTCGGTTCGTTCATAGGGTATTCGGCCGGCTTTCCGCTTCTCATGAAGACCCAGTTCCCGGCGGTCGACTCGCTCCAATACGCCTTTCTCGGGCCGCTGGTGGGCGCGGCCTCTCGGGCGGCGACCGGCTGGATATCGGATCGCTATGGCGGTGGGCGCGTCACCTTCTGGGTGTTCGTGCTGATGATACCGGCGACCGGAGGTGTCCTCCTCTCGCTCGCCCTCGGCAGCTTCTGGGCCTTCTTCACGATCTTCATGTCCCTCTTCTTCCTCGCGGGCGTCGGCAACGCCTCGACCTTCCAGATGATCCCGGCGATCATGCGGAAGGAGATGGATCGCCTCATGCCGAGCGCGCGGGCGGAAGAGCGGGCCCGGGAGGCGGAGAAGGAGTCGGCCGCGATCATCGGCTTCACGTCAGCGGTGGCCGCCTTCGGCGCGTTCTTCATCCCCATGGCCTATGGCAGCTCGATTCAGCTGACGGGCGGGGCCGATGCGGCGCTCTGGGTCTTCATGGTCTTCTACGCGAGCTGCGCGGCGCTGACCTTCCTTGCCTACACGCGCCGGGGCGGCCACCTCCGCGATATCGAGCGTCGGAGCACCGCCCCGACCGGGCCGTCGTCGCCGCCGGCCTCGCCAGTCCCGTCGCGCAAGAAGGAGGCAGCATGAAAGCCTTGAAGCCATCGTTGCGGGTGAAGCACGAGGACGCCGAACCAGGTCGGGACCTCGAACACAGCTCTGCCTTTCGCGCACAGCCAGCGGGAAACCCGATCGCGCTTCCCCAGGTGCTCGGCGTCGCGGGCTGGAAGAACAGCGGCAAGACCACGCTGATCTCGCGCCTGATCCCCGCGCTGCGGGCGCGCGGAATATCGGTCTCGACCGTCAAGCATGTCCACCACGCGATCGATCTTGATCAACCTGGGAAGGATACCTTCGTGCACCGCGAGGCGGGCGCGGTGGATGTCGTCATGTTCTCCAGAAGCCGCTGGGCCATTCTGCACGAACGGAGAGAGGACGCGACTGAGCCGCCAGATCTTGCCGATATTCTCCGGCGGCTTTCCCCAGTCGATCTCGTGCTGGTGGAGGGGTTCAAGAGCATTCCAATGAAGCGCATCGAGATTCGCTCGGGAGAAGACCCGCCGCCACTCCACGCAAACGGCGATGCCGACACGGTGGCTCTGGTTTCCGACGGTGCGCCGCTTCCCGGGACTCCGAGCTTCAGGCGCGACGAGGTTGGCGCTCTGGCCGATTTCATCGGCGGGTTGGTGAGGGCAGGGGCCCTGGAGATGGGCGCCTGGCCAGACCCCAGGAATCGAGATTGACGCAGCTCAATCAGCATCTCGAGACGTATGCTGATAATTCAGGATGATCAGAACAGGGTGCTCTTCGCCGCTGGTGGACCGCTTTGGTCGCAGCGTCACCTATCTTCGCATCTCGGTCACCGACCGCTGTGACCTACGCTGCGTCTACTGCATGTCGGAGCACATGACCTTCCTGCCCAAGGCGGAGCTTCTGACCCTGGAGGAGCTGGACCGCCTGGCCAACGCATTCATCATGCGCGGCGTGCGCAAGCTCCGCATCACCGGCGGCGAGCCGCTCGTGCGACGTAACGTGCTGGAGCTCTTCCGGATGCTCTCCCGCCATCTCGACGGTGGCGGCCTCGAGGAGCTGACGCTCACGACCAACGGCACGCAGCTTGCGAGATATGCCGCCGAGCTGGCGGCTTGTGGCGTCCGTCGCATCAACGTGTCGGTGGACACGCTCGACCCGGTGGCATTCCGCCTCACCACTCGAGGGGGCGACCTGGGCAAGGTCCTCGCCGGCATCGACGCGGCGCGGTCGGCCGGGCTCGCCGTCAAGATCAACACGGTCGCCCTCAAGGGCACGAACGAGGACGAGATCCCCTCGCTCATCGAATGGGCACACGGGCGCGGCATGGAGCTGACGCTCATCGAGGCCATGCCGCTGGGCGACATCGAGCCTGATCGCACCGACCAGTTTCTGCCGCTATCTCTCGTCCGGCAGCAGCTCGCCGGACGCTGGTCCTTGACCGACCTTCCCTTGCGTACCGGCGGGCCTGCGCGCTACGTCCGCGTCGAGGAGACCGGCGGTCGGCTCGGCTTCATCACGCCCCTCACGCACAATTTCTGCGAAGGCTGCAATCGCGTCCGGGTCACTTGCACCGGCACGCTCTTCATGTGCCTCGGCCAGGAGAGCGCCGTCGATCTGCGGGCGCCGCTCCGCGCCTCGAAGGAGGACGACCTCCTCCACGCCGCAATCGACCGGGCGATCTTCCTGAAACCCCGGGGACATGAGTTTGTCATCGACCGCGGCCGCGCCCCTTCCATCTCCCGTCACATGAGCATGACCGGCGGATAGGTGGAGGAAGAGCTCTGTCTCCGCTCCAATCACGCGGCGAGAAATCTTGCTAGCCGCCAGTCATCGGCGGAAAGAGCGCCACCTCGGTCGCACGCTCGAGCGCAGCATCGGTGCCAACATGTACCTTGTTGATGGCGGCGCGGATTGCCATGGCGTCATCCAACGCCGCTTCATATTCAGGGCCGCGCAAACGAAGCCACGAAATCAGCTCGGTTATCGTGTCGACCCCTTGGGGCGGATCCAGTTGCTCCTCGGCTCGACCGATTCGCTCCCTCACCCAACCGAAATAGCGGAGCTTCATGTAGTCACCCGTCGCCCACCGTGGGACGTGGAACGGCGATTGCGCGTTCATCCTCAGGGGAGCCCGCAAGATGATGATCCGCGCCGCACGCGCAGTCGTCGCCGCAATGGCAGTCGCCACCGTCACCGCAACCGCACTGCTGACCGCACGAACACGAGTCCTCGCGCAGGCTTGCGTGGTCGTGGCTCTCGTTGGCCATCTCGTCGCGACGTCCGGTTTGAGAGACCAAAGGCTCGGGGCCTACGTATCCGTTCATGTGACGGCTCCTTGGGCTAGTCGCGGGCGGTGCCCGGCTTTTGCGAGGGCGGAATGAAGGAGGGGGGCGACGATGGCCTCGGTCTCGGGACTGGGGTCCACGCCGAGCTCATTCCTCAGCACGCGGCGGAAGCGGTCGAATTGCTCGAGCGCGTTCCAGGGACGATCGAGGCCGATCAACGAGCGTATCAGCAGCCGGTGGACGCTCTCGCGGCAGGGCTCCCGCGCAAGTGCGGCGTGGCAATCCTGAAGGGCGGCGGCGAAGTCCCCCGCCCGAAAGCGCAGCTCCGCGAGGGAGGTCAGGAGCTCCAGATAGAGCTCGCAGAGACGCTCGCGCTCCTCGGCATAGGAGTCGGCGTAGAGATCGGCCTCCATGAAGTCGCCACGATAGAGCTGCCTGGCCGCATCGTAGGCCTGTATCGCCTCGCCGATCTTGCCGGCATGCTGACACGCGCGAGCCTTTCGAACCATTTCATCGAAGGCCAGGGCATCGATCCAAACCTTGTCGGTGCGAAGCACATACGAGCAGTCCGCGGTCTCGATCAGCTTCTCCGGGCAGCCGGCCTCGCGTAGCTCGTGGCGGAGAGAGTGCACGGTAACCTTGAGGCGGGCCCAAGCGATCTCCTCCGGCGTCTCGGGCCAGAAGTGCTCGATTAGCCGTTCGCGATGAACCGGCCGTCCGGCTTGAACGACGAGAAGCTTCAGGAGCTCGACGGCCTGTTTGCGGGCCCACATGTCGATGGGAATGCGGCTCTCTCGATAGGACAGGCTGAACCGGCCGAGCGTGCGGATCTCGAGTCGAGGCTCGTCGGTCGGTCCGCGGGACGGTTCGAAGGGAGTGATGAACACGATCGCCACAGGGCGATCGGATGCTGTGCTTTCGTCCGGGAGCGCGATGGTGCGAAGGCTCGCTTCGAAATGGGTCCCGTCTGCGCGCCGGAGCAAGCATCGGTCGTGGGCGTAAGGACGAAGGCGCCGAAGATCGGTGATCGCCTTGCATTGACGACGGCAGATATCGCCGCCGTCGACCTGACGCGCCCGAAGGAGCTCGTTGCAACCGAGGTCGAGCTTCGCGGCGCCCTCACGTCCGAGGAGATCGCGGGCGGCCTTGTTTGCGACAAGGACACGCTGGTTCGCGCTTATGACGAGAGCCGCGTCCGAGGAATACGTGATGAGGTCGACAGGATCGATCATCAACCGGCCGTACGATTTGGAGAAGAACAATAGGACGCTTCACGGCGGAGAGACTTTGATCCCGGTCAATTCCCGCATCCTCGGTGAGCGCGGCACATCAGAGGCCAAGCAGCGCCACGGGATCGGTCCCGGTCAGGACGGGGTGGAGCCAGATGGCGAAGATCGCTGTCACGGCCAGCGCGGCGATGGCCGACCAGGTCAGGTGGGGCGCCCACGAAAGCTGGCCACGGCCGGCCAGCACAGCGCCGAAGGGAATGACCGAGGTCGTCCTGGCGAACTCGTCCCACAACTGCTCTCCGAGCCGTCGCCGCGCGCGCCGATCGACAAGGCGGAAGCCAGCAAGGGCGAGCAGGCTCAAGCCGCCGAAGAGGATCAGCGACACGAGGTCGCCGTTCGGGACGATGTGGCTTGCCGACCACAGCAGGAACGCCCAGAGCACCGGATGGCGCGTGATCCGGGCGAGCGGCCCGACAACCCGCGATTCCCCCCGAACGGAGATCGACAGCGGATTGGGCTCGATCAGCCCGGCGATCAGGAGCCAGGCGGCGACCGGAACCAGCACGGCCGGCACCACGACCTGCCAGGTCTGTTGCGGCCAGAGCGCCAGATAGGGGGCCCGCCGAGCGGCAGCGATGACCCAGACCAGGAGCACGATCGAGAGCGCCGAATAGACCAGGAGGTAGGCGCGAATACCCAGGAGCCGAATCAGGCGCGCCCTCAGCGTCGGCATGGGGAGCACGACATGCGCGGCCACAAAGGCGGCCAGGGCGAGGAAGAACTCAGTCCACGGTGTCACGCTCATGCCGGCATCTTCCGTGTCCTGTGATGACGATCGCAACCCGTGGCAATTCCTCGCACGCGTTCCTTGATCGAGATCAAGTTTCTCCTGACGTCGAGCACCCTAAGAAGGCAGTGGGGCAATCGCCGGCTGAACCGCCTGAACCGGAGCCATATGGATGTCGCTCAGAGAACCGACCCGAGAGCGGAAAGGCGACGTCACCATGGTGCCACTCGAAGTGGCGGCGCGCCGTGTCGCTGCCATCGCCCGGCCGATCGAGGGCACCGAGCCGGTGGCGACGGCGGCGTGCCGGGGGCGCATCCTGGGCTCGCCTATTGTCTCGAGACATGCCCTGCCTCGCTTCGACAATTCGGCCATGGACGGGTACGCCCTCGGCCCCGCCTCCGCCATTTCCGCCCGGTTTCGAGTCGTCGGGAGGTCGTCTCCGGGCCAACCCTATGAAGGGAAGCTCGGGTCGGGCGAGGCGATCCGCATCCTTACGGGAGCGGCAATTCCCTCGGGAACCGTTGCGATCTTGCGCCAGGAGCACGCTGAGCGTTGCGACGACTCGCTCGTTGCCCTGCAAGTACCGGAAGCGAATTCCGACATGCGGCGCGCAGGCGAGGATGTGGCCGCATCCGAGACGGTGCTCAGCCCCGGAACCAGGCTGGACCCGCGCCATGTAGCCCTCCTTGCGGCGCTGGGCGTGGCGACCGTTCCCGTCAAGCGCCGGCTTCGGGTCGCAGTGGTTTCGACCGGCAACGAGCTGATCCGTTCCGATGATTTGCCTCGCCCCGGCTCCGCCTTCGACGCAAACCGTCCCATGCTGCTCGCCTGGCTGGCCGGGCCGGAGATCGAGACGGTCGACTCCGGCGTCGTGCGCGACGAGGTCGGACTCATGGCGGGCACATTGTCCGAGCTGAGCCGCGAGGTCGACCTGATCGTGACGTCGGGCGGCATCTCGGTGGGCGATGCCGATCATGTCGCCTCCGCCGTCGCGCGCGCGGGCGGTTCGCTCGATCGCCTCTGCGTCGCGTTGAAGCCGGGCAAGCGGATAGGCTACGGCCGGATCGGCGATGCGGCAATTCTCGCGCTACCCGGCAACACGGTCGCCGCGCTGGCGGCATTTCTGCTCATCGGCCGCCCGCTGGTGGCGCGGCTTCTGGGCGAAGGGCCTCCCGGACTCAAGATGCAGGAGGCTGTCGCCGGGTTCACCTACCCTCGCGAGCCGACACGAACGGAATTCCTGCCGGTCCGCGCGACACACGGCCGGCGCGGCCAGGTGCAGGTCGAGCCGGCCGGCCCCACGGGGACCTCGCGGCTACGTCCCCTAGTGACCGCAGATGGGTTCTGCCTTCTGAGGCCACGGTTGTCCCCGCTTTTTCCCGGAGCGCGCGTCGACTACGTCGCCTTCGCGGACCTCGACTGATTAACGGCAAGGTCGAGGGAGCCCAGTCTGGGAAACAGCCACGCGCGGAATAGATGCAGGCCGCATTCAATTTGGATCCAGAGCAAAGTCCATGCACCAGCGGTTCGCTAGTGTAGCCGGCTGTTTTGACGTGTGACGACCGTCCCGATGGACTGGACGACAATCGCGACTGGCACCGCGGCAAGTCTCCTCGCGGGATTGGCGACGGCTGCGGGGGCGATCCCCCTGCTCATGATCCGCCGGGTGCCGGCGGCGGCCGGTGAACTCTCTCTCGGCTTCTCCGCCGGCGTGATGCTGGCGGCGTCGTTCTTTTCCCTCATCATGCCGGCGCTCCGCGTAGCGGAGGTCTCCCTCGGCGGCCGCCTGGCGGCGGCGATCGTCGTGGTCCTGGCGGTCCTTCTCGGAGGGGGTGCAATCGACATCGCCGGCCGGCTCCTCGGCGCGTTCGCTCCGCGGCTCCGAGGGAGCGTTGCCGCGCAACGCGTCTGGCTGCTCGTGCTGGCGATCACCCTCCATAACTTCCCGGAAGGACTTGCCGTCGGCATCGGCTTCGGCAGCGAAGACGCGGGCACCGCGACCGCGCTCGCGGTGGGGATCGGACTCCAGAACATGCCGGAGGGGCTGGCGGTCGCGAGCGCTCTCTTCGCGATCGGCTTCGGTCGTTGGCCGTCCGTCCTGGTGGCCACGGCCACCGGCCTGGTCGAGCCGATCGGCGGGCTTCTCGGCGTGGCGGCCGTCGCGACGTTCACCATGCTCCTGCCATGGGGCCTTGGCTTCGCGGCGGGCGCGATGATCTTCGTGGTCGCCAGCGAGATCATCCCCGGAATGAACCGGGAGGGGAGCGCACGGCTCGCCAATATCGGGCTGATGACCGGGCTGGCGGTCATGATGCTTCTCGACGTGCTGTTCTCCTAGACAGCGATTCAACAGGTCGACGTCGATCTTGTCGGCCATTCTTGCCTGCGGCGCATATGGCTGGGTCAATTCGCGCAGGAGGGTTTCATGTAGGGGAGAGTACTATGCAGTAGTTCTTGCCCGAACGGCTGGTTGGATTGCATCCAATCGTTCGCGAGCGAGGGGACTTTTGCCGAAATCCAGTGACGCGCCTTCACTATGTCGGAGGAGCAAGCCGGTGAGATGGTGGGAGTTTCAGAGAGTCGAGCGCCAATGGCGGCTACTCAACAGGATGCTCGCTCAGTTAGGGATCGAGACCATCCAGTTGGTCCGTCTGAATGGACTCCATCAGGCGGCTGACCAGTGCATGCGTTGTTTCGAGTCCGATCGATGCGAACAGTGGCTTTCCAGCGCGCCTGTCCACGCAATGCCTCCCGCATTCTGCAGGAACCGGTCGATGTTCCGTCGACTCATCCGCCAGGGGAGACTGCCAGGGCCGAAAGTCGGCGGGAAGACGTCGGGTGCCACGTAACAAACGCTCGTGCGGTGGCGAGGGCGATGTCGTTCAGGCTTGGCCAGGCGGCAACGTCGACGCGCAACGGGGAGGGGAGTCGGTCCCGGTCGCCTGCATTGGCGTGGAGAAGCGGATCGCGGCGGCCGCGGCGCTGGCCGCGTCGCATATTTCGTCGAACAGGACCGCCAACTCGTCGAAGGCCGTCTGATCCGGCTCGTGCTCGGTGATGTCGTTGAGCTCGGTGAGGAACGCAAGCTTGGCGACGATCTCGTCTCTCCTGGCGCGCGCGTCCCTGAGCGCGCTCCGCACCTGGCGTCTCCTCTCGAGGACGGTGAAGCGATCAAGCGCCCGGCCGAGCGTGGTCCGGCACGTGCACTCGAGGTTTGCCGAGGACAAGAGGCGTCTCAGTCGGGCGATGAGATCGGTTGTTCCCGGTGCATCAACTAGTGCGGACATCGCGGAGCTCCTATCGGTTCGGGCCAGGAGGGAGACGGGACCATGACGGACGAGGATCGGCGGCCGAACGTCGAGGGTGAATCATGATCGCCAGCCGTGCAGCTATCGACGGTCTTGTGCGCGGCAGGTCCGGACCTCCGAGCGTCTGCGCGCTGAGCGACTGTGCCGAGTGCCAGATCCGTTCGGTCAGCATCTGCTCCGACCTGGAGAATGACGAGCTGAGCGCGTTCGAGTCTCTTGGCCAATGCTGCACTTTTCCGACGCGGGCAACGTTGTTCATGGAGGGTGCGAACGCCGATGTCGTCTACAACGTCACCTCCGGATTGGTCCGTCTCTTTCGGATTTTGCCGAACGGACGCCGTCGGGTCATAGGGTTCGCCCTGCCGGGTGACTTCCTCGGTCTTCCTCTGAGCGAGCAATACGGGTTCTCCGCGGACGCCGCCGAACTGACGACGGCCTGTCGCTTCCCGAGGCGGCTCTTCACCGACTTTCTTTATGCCAGACCGCACCTCATGCGCCGCCTGTATGAATCGACGTCGCGGGCTCTCGAGCACTCCCATGATCAAGTGGTCCTCGTTGCCAATAGCGGAGCGAAGGCGAAGGTCGCAGCCTTCCTGCTGCAGCAGCGACTTCGTTGGGCGCGCGTGCGTGGCATGTCCGTGACCGTGCCGCTGCCAATGGGCAGGCAAGACATCGGCGATTTCCTCGGCCTCAGCATTTCCACCGTCAGCCGTGCGCTCACCAGCCTTGCCCGGGAGAGCCTCATCCTTATCGTGCCGAAGGGCGTGCGCCTTCTCGATCTGCCGCGCCTGCAGCTGATCGCGGAGGACTGAGCGGGTCGATCCAGTCGGCACCGGCGCGGCCGTGGAGAAAGCCGTTCGAGTGGGGAACCTGCGGGTAGATCGAGATCAGGCGGCCGCGCGCTTCTTCCCCGTCGAGGCGGCCGTCGAGGACGGCGCGGAAGAGCGCGGCGACTGCCACCATGTCGCATGAGAGCGGCGACAGGCGACAGGCGCCCACGCCGATCGAGGTGAGCTCATCGAGATCGGCGATGAGATCGATGGCGCTGTGAGAGAGGGTCTGCACACCATTGATTGCCAGGATTCCTTCCCCGTCCAGTGTGTCGACGACGACCCCGTCGGCATCGTTCACGCAGACGAATTGGCAATTGTCCTTCGACAGCCCGTAGAGGCGTGCGTGATAGCATCGGGCGGAGATGGCGAGCGGTATCCGTCCGAAGGCGAGCACCTCGACGACGACGTCGGGGACGGCCTTGGCAATTGCCGCTATCGACGGCATGGGCAACTCGGGCGGCAGGCAGATCCGGGCTGCCCCCCTTCGCGAGAAGAACTGCGCAGTGGCCTCGTTGTAGATATTGATGAACGGGCCGATGACATGCGGTCGTCCGGCAAGGCGAGCGAGACAGGACATGTCGTTCGCCTCCACTATCATGTGCTCAGACTCGGCGAGATCGATCGTCGACTTTCGCTCACGCGCCTGCGTGACGAGTGCCAGGGACGAGAGAAGGACTTCTTTCCCGGCGCGCGCGAGGCGATCGACCACAGCCGGCACTCGATCGGCCAGAAGCGGGATCCGCTTGGAGCACACGACCTCGCCGATGGCCACGGCGTCGACAGGCGCCTCGTCGGCGATCCGGAAGTAGAAGTCCTGCCATTTGGCGGGCGGCCAGTTGAAGAGTGTCGGGCCGAGTGTCAGTTTCATCTCAGCGCCACGTCTTGTGGTAGGCGCCTGTCGTCGACTTGTTTCCCTCGGTCAAGGTGTTGAGCGACTGCAGATCGACCGTGCGGCCGTCGTCGAGAACAGACAGCGCCTCGCGAAAAGCCCGGACGACGCGGTTGACATAGGCGCGGCCGCGTTGGCGGCCTTCGATCTTCAGGGCAGTGACCCCTGCGCTGCGGAGGGCAGCAACGAGTTCAGCCGCGTCGAGGCTCGAGGGCTCCTCGAACAAATAGCCATTGGAGACGGCGCTTCGGAAGCGGCCCTTGCAGATGGTCGGATAGGCAGCGGTCTCATGCGGGCCGAACCGGTTGATAGTGAAGCGTCCGAGCCGCGAGACGGTTTCCTCGCCCTCCTGCCGATAGGCGACGTGACTGGCGGGAGAGCAGACGCCGTTCATGTTCGGGGACAAGCCGGTCACGTATGACGAGAGCAGACAGCTTCCTTCCGCCATGACGCACAGGCCACCAAAGACGAACGCCTCGACCTCGCATGCCACCGCGGAGGCGACGGACGCGATCTCAGCCACGCTGAGGACGCGAGGCAGCACGACGCGTTTGACGCCGAAGGTCTCGACATAGAAGGCGATCGCCTCGGGATTTGCCGCCGCGGCTTGCACGGAGAGATGGAGACGCTGGCCGGCGTGAACGCGCGCCGCGTAGTCGAGGAGACCGATATCGGCGAGGATCAGCGCATCGGCCCCGCACCGCACGGCATCGTCGACCGCCGCCCTCCAGAGACCGAGGTTGCCCGCTCTGGGGAAGGTGTTGATCGCCACCAACGTCTTCACGTGGCGGGTGCGGGCAAACGCGACGGCGTGGGCAAGCTCGTCGCGGCTGAAGTTCAGACCGGGGAAGTTGCGGGCGTTGGTCTCGTCTCGAAAACCGCAATAGACGGCGTCCGCTCCGGCCTCGACTGCGGTCCTGAACGCGGCAGGCGTGCCGGCCGGGCAAACCAGTTCCACCTTAACGTCCTCCCCCGGCAGTCAACCGGTCGGCGAGCGTAGCGGCGAGCCCCGCAGCCCACTCGAAGGAGAAGCCGAACGGGCCAAGGCAAGCGGCACCGTCGCGCACGAGGTCGATGCCGGCGCCCTCGATGGCGTTGCGGAGCGCCACGATCGCCGAGATGTCTCCTTCGACCCGGATGTCGCGTGAGAAGAACAGCGCATCGCCGTCATGGGAGCCATTGACGAGGCCGATGAGCGCGGCGAGGGGCCCGGCAATGTGGGCGTCGAGCCGAGTTGCGGGAAGACGGCGGAGGATCGTCACGCGAGGGGAGGCGTGACAAGCCTCGAACAGGAGGGCGAAGGGAAGGTCGGTCGGCTCCACGCCGAAGCGTTTGCCCGCGTGCTCGCCGAGGCGATCGAACAGCAGAGGATATCGCCAGACTACATACTCGAAGAGCCGCGTGAGCGGGAGCTGTAGCGGGAACAGCGGCAGCATCCGCAGGGCGGCCGAGAGATAGGGCGGCAATTGGCCGATCATGGCTGCTCTTCGGGCTCGTCCATCAAGTTCCGCGGTCCGTGCGGCGCCGTCCATCCGACGTCGCGGACAGCCTATCGCTTCTCCGGCGTCCGATGTTTGCCCGGGAGCAACGACGATGACCGGCCGATTGGGAATCTGGACCGCAGTCCGATGGAGTGGCCGATGCCGAGTCGCACGCTTCCCGCGTTTCGAAGCCTGGGCGATTTCATCGCCCATCTCGAGGCGGCCGATGAGCTCGTGCGCGTCAGCGAGCCGATATCGGTCGTTCACGAGATGACGGAGATTCATCGGCGCGTTCTGCGCGGGAATGGGCGGGCGTTGCTGTTCGAGCATGCCGTCAAGGCCGACGGCGCCCGCTCCGAGATGCCGGTGCTCGTCAATCTCTTCGGAACCCTGAAGCGGATTGCCTGGGGGCTCGGCGTCGAGGCCGACGCCTTGCCTGCGCTCGGCGAGGCGATGGCCGAGCTCAGTCGGCCGGAAATGCCGGACGGTCTCGGCGAGGTGTTGCGAAAATTGCCTTTGGCGCGTGCGGCGCTATCGATGCGTCCCCGGCAGGTGAACGGAGACGTCGACCGAAGAACAGTCCTCTCCGGCGAGGCGGTCGACCTGACCCGCCTGCCGGCCCAGGTCTCCTGGCCCGGCGAGCCGGGTCCCCTGATCACCTGGCCTTTGGTGATCACGCGGGGCCCGGAGGCCGGGACGCCGGAAAACGTGGGCGTGTATCGGATTCAGATCCTTGGCCGCGACTCCGCGATCATCCGTTGGCTTCCTCACCGAGGTGGCGCCGGCCACCATCGGATGTGGCGCGACCGCGGCATGGAGATGCCGGTGGCGGTCGTCATTGGCGCTGACCCTGCGACAATGCTGGCGGCGGTCTTCCCGCTCCCCGAGACGCTCTCCGAACTCCGCTTCGCCGGCTTGCTGCGCGGCGAGCGTCCCCGGCTTGCCTCTTGCGTCAGCGTTCCGCTGAGAGTGCCAGCGGACGCCGAGATCGTCATCGAAGGCTTCGTCTCGCCGACTCAGACCGCGCCGGAAGGGCCTTATGGCGATCATACGGGCTACTATGGTGACGTAGAGTCTTTTCCCGTGACGCGAGTCACCGCGATGACAATGCGAAAGAAGCCGGTCTACCTATCGACGTTCACCGGCCGCCCACCCGACGAGCCCTCCCGCATCGGCGAAGCGCTCAACATTCTCTTCCTGCCTCTCATACGGCGGAGCTTCCCGGAGATAACCGACCTGTGGTTTCCGCCCGAGGCATGCTCATATCGAATCGCGGTCGTCGCCATCGACAAGCGCTACCCGGGGCAGGCGCGCCGCGTCATGCTGGGGCTCTGGTCCATCCTGCCGCAGCTTAGCTATACGAAGTTTCTCATCCTCGTTGATCACGACATCAATGTGCGAGACTGGGAAGATGTGGCGTGGGCCGTCTCGACACGCTCCGATCCGTCGCGCGACCTCGTCGTCATAGACGGCACGCCGATCGACAATCTCGACTTCGCATCGCCCAAGCTGGGCTTGGGCGGCAAGCTCGGGATCGACGCC
This sequence comes from Bauldia sp., assembly GCA_020853895.1. Lineage (GTDB taxonomy): Bacteria > Pseudomonadota > Alphaproteobacteria > Rhizobiales > Kaistiaceae > JADYYB01. The sequence continues at coordinate 16,568 of JADYYB010000121.1, read as the reverse complement.
ACCAACAAGATCGGCTCCGAGACCGAGAGGAAGTGGGGTCGCCGCCTGGCCATGGACCCCGCGATCGTCGGGCGCATCGACGAGATCTGGGACCGTTTGGGTGTCGATCCCCGGGCCAGCGCCGCAAGGGGGGCCGCTTGAGACCGCGCGTGGTCGTCGGGATCAGCGGCGCGTCGGGCGCGGCGCTGGGAGTCCGCGTGGTGGAACTCCTCGCCGGATCGGGACAGAGCGAGGTGCACCTCGTGGTCACGCCGGGCGGGGAACGGACGCTCGGTCTCGAGGTCGGACGCGACGCACAGTCCCGGCTGAGCAGCCTGGTGGTGCAGCGCCACGCCATCGACGATGTCGGCGCGAGCGTGGCGAGCGGCTCGTTCCGGACACTGGGAATGATCGTGGCGCCGTGCTCGATGCGCAGCCTTTCCTCGATCGCCGCGGGGACCGGGGACAATCTCCTGGTCCGCGCCGCCGGCGTGCACCTGAAGGAACGACGCCGGCTCATCCTGGCCGTGCGCGAGAGCCCCCTACATCTCGGCCATCTTCGGGCAATGACGACCGTATCCGAATACGGTGCGGTGGTCGCACCGATAGCGCCGACATTCTATCTCGGGCCGAAGACAATAGCGGAAATGATCGACCAGATGGCGCACCGGCTGGTCGATCTTCTAGGCCTCACGCTGGATGGCCGAAAGGAGTGGCTAGGAACAAATGGCTCGAGCTGGGTTCTCGGTCATATGACTGCGACGCAAACGGCGACTACGAACGCGAACAAGTCGGAGCAATGACCGACCTATTGGCAGAAGCAACGCGCGTCCGCGCTCTTGATGAAAGAGACAAGGCGGAGATGTTTCGACTGTACGACCGGTACTATGACGCGGCCGATCGGTCGCGCTTCGACGCTGACCTCGCGGACAAGGATATCGTGGTCCTGGTGCGCGATTTAGCGTGCCAGGATATCGTCGGTTTCTCGACGCTGTCCCTCAATCATCACGTCGTCGGTGACAGGGAGATAGACTACATATTTTCCGGCGACACGATCCTCGATTCATCGCAATGGGGTAACCCGGCCCTGTTGAAGGCGTGGTTCAGGACGGTCGGCAGCCTGAGTGCACGGACGGGAGGCGGCGAGCTCTTCTGGTTTCTCCTGGTGAAGGGCCACAGGACATTTCGAATCTTGCCCAATTTCTTTCGGCGCTACGTTCCGTCCCACGATAGCGGCGCGGTGGCCGACCTGATCCGGGTCCGCGACGAGATCGCGAGTGCGCGCTACGGCGCCTTCTTTTCCAGACGAACCGGGGTGGTGGATTTCGGCGAGTCGCTCGGCCATCTGCGACCGGAATGGGCTGGTGTCGAGACTGCCGCCTCGCGCAACCGCCACGCCGCGGAATTTCTTGCGGCGAACCCGGACCATTTCCGAGGGACGGAGCTGGCGTGTCTGGCCGAACTCAGCCGTGGCAACCTGAAACGATATGCAGCGACCTGCTTTGCTGAGGGCACAGCCGTCCGAGTGGCGGCGACAAGCGGGTGCGGCGAATAGAACGGTCCGGACAGCCGTGTCTTCGGAACCGTGGGCGCGGTCGGAAAACAGGACGGATCGATTCCGAACCTTGCCGTCGGACAAAGCCAGGACGCGGGCGAAGGGCTACTTGGAAGGCCGAGCGAGCACGCCGGTGAGGGCATCGTCCCCCAATGCGGGCTCTGGCTGTCGGTCACCTGCAACGTTCAGTCTGGTACTGAACTCAGCCACGGCGTGCTCGCTCACCTTGCTGTTTTGGGGAGGGCACAGAGAAACCGACCGGCCGCCAACTGGCGCGGACGCCCTCAGCGCGAAGGGCCGGAACCCGCTGACACCCCTCCGCTTTGTTGGGTCTTCGGGCGGTTGCCGTACTGGCTCTCGGCTTCGTTGAGCATCAGGATCTCGCCGATATTCTCATGACAAACGTACCCGACCATGCGGCTATCGCCGTCGAGGACGGCGACCACCGGGCTCCGGTCCGCTTCCATCCGGCGCAAGGCGGTCGAGAGTCTTTCGCCGGTCTGCACGCTCGGGACAGGACGCATTGCTGAGAGGACCGGCGTGTCCGGCCCGGTCGTCCCTATCGCCTGAACCATGGCGTCGCGCGTCAGGAACCCCCGAAGGCGCCCCGCGCCGTCGAGAATCGGGAACTCGCGCTGAGCGCTGCGGAGGAGGGCATCGGCCGCCACCCGAACGGTGGCATCGGTGGGGAGGCTTTCGAAGCGCACGACCATCGCTCGCTCGACGGGAAGGCGGTTGGCCAGTTCCATGAGGCTCACCTGCCCGGCCTCCGCCGCGGCGGCGAGATAGACGAAGATCGCGATGAAGACGAGGATCGCATTTCCGCTCATGAGGCCGAGAAAGCCGAGGAGGAAGGCGAATCCCTGTCCGATGCCTGCCGCTATGCGCGTCGCCCGCTGACGGCCGAGCGGAATGCTGAGCGCGGCGCGAAGAACGCGGCCTCCGTCCATCGGGAAGGCTGGAATGAGATTGAAGACCGCGAGGAAGATATTCACGACGGCCAGACGGTCGATGAAACCCGGCGCTGGGTTCTCGATCGCGGTCAGGGTCTCTGTGCTCAGCTGTGCGCCGAAGAGGAGGAGGACAAGCAGGATCGCGAGGTTCACCACCGGTCCCGCCAGTGCGATCACGATCTCCTCGGACGGCTTGTCGGGAAGCCGGGACAGGCGCGCCAGTCCGCCGATCGGCAGCAGAGTGATGTCGGGGGTGGTGATCCCGTAGCGCCTGGCCGTCAGCACGTGCCCGAATTCGTGAAGCACGACGCACGCGAACACGGCCAGCAAGAACAGCACTGAATCGACTGCTGCCGCGGTGCCGTAGGCGAAATACTGCGACAGACCGATCCATGCGAGGAGGAGCAGGAAGGTGAGATGGATGCGGACTTCGCTGCCCGCGACTCTCAGGATCGGAAACGACCATGCCATCTTCGAGCTCCAAACAGGCGGGGCCTACGATTCTTCACGATATGTAGTTACCGCCAGCGCGCATTCGAGACAGGCGCCAGCTGTGTTGAGCGATGTCGGTCGGGCACTGTCTAGGTCGGCGCCGCCACCTAAAGCGCCACCATCACCGCCTGCAGTCGGGCCCGGACTTCCCCAGCGATATCCAGGAGGTCTGGATTCTCGATCGCCTGCATGGACGCGACGGGGTCGACAGCGGAGACTTCCACCACGCCGCTCTCGCGCTCCTGGACGATCACGTTGCACGGAAGCATCGTTCCGATCTTGTCTTCCACCTGAAGCGCCCGGTAGGCCGAGGGCGGGTGGCAGGCGCCAAGAATGCGGTATTTTCTGAACTCGACCCCGAGCCTCTTCTTCATCGCGGCCTGAACGTCGATGTCGGAGAGGATTCCGAATCCCTCCTTCGCCAGCGCCTCGGTGATCCGGTCGATCGCCTCGTCGAAACCAATCCCGACGGTCTTGCTGAAATGGTAGGTCATCTGGTTCGCCTGGTAGGCCCGCAACATCGCAAAGTCTGCGTATGGACGGGCCAGCGCCTTGAGATAGGTCAAGAGTCGGGAGACCCGCAGCGCCGCTCCAGCCTGTCATCGCCCGCGAGGGGACCTCCGCGGCGGCGTGATCGAATTCCGAAAGCGGGCGTCAGTCCGGCGCCGGCGACGCCGGGGCGATTCCTCACCGCGACTGATCTCAGCGCCGCGTGACCGCCTCCACCGCTGCTCTCTTCGCTCCGAGCTGGACAATACCTTGGACGCTTCCACTGCGCACTTCAGAGGTGCGTTCTAATAGTTGTGGTCTAGGGCTGCGGTTGAATCACGCTCAATAGCGAAACTTGCCTGACAGCATGGGCCTAATCGGCGCCGCTTTTCGCTGACGCTCCGGGATCGGGGTGCCAAGGGCAAGGCGAAGAACCGGAAGCTTCCGCAGTCGTCCATAAATCCCCGTCTCTCCGTATTGACGGACAAGCCGCAAACTGGCTTGTCCAGCTTCGGCCGAGGAGGAGGATGGCTTATTGAAGAACCGGCCATTTCATGCGCGGATCCGCTCTGCTATCCACGGACTGAAGGCGGTCTGGGACCGTGAAAGAAGCTTTCGTGCGCAGGCGATGGTCGGATTCGTCGCGGTCCTGGTGACAGCGACCTGCGACCCGGGCTCCTTTGGACGGCGTGTATTGGAGCTTCGATCGTCACGGTGTTGGGGTTCGAGCTAGTCAATTCAGCCATCGAGTACTTGACCGATGAGTTGCACCCGACCGTCTCGCCCAAGATCAAGCTGGTGAAGGACGCAGCCGCCGCGGCCGTTCTGGTGGCAAGCTTCGGATCTCTCATCATGAGGCGCTTATGATCATAGACGTGCTGCGAACGTCAGTGTTCCCGTAAAGTGCAAACGCACAGTATCGTTGATGGTGGGAGAATGTGGTGTCTCGTCCTCGTGTTGGGCTCGCCCTAGGGAGTGGCGCAGCCCGTGGCTGGGCCCATGTCGGCGTCATAGAGGCCTTGCGAAAGGCTGGCATCGAGCCGGGTATTGTCTGTGGCTGCTCCATGGGTTCGTTGGTTGGCGCGGCCTATGTCACTGGTCGGCTGGAGGATCTCAAGGAGTATGCGTCGGCTCTCACTTGGCGCGAGATCGCAGGGCTTCTTGATGTCCGCCTGACTGGCGGCGGCTTGATCAAGGGCGAACGCATCGTCGCGCTGATGCGCCGGCTGAAGATCGTCTCTGCCATCGAGACCTGTCCGAAGCCGTTTGCAGCGATAGCCACTGACCTGACCACGGGACGAGAGATCTGGCTGCAAGACGGGCGGATCGATCTCGCGGTGCGAGCGTCGATCTCGCTTCCTGGTATATTTGCGCCGGTTCGCCACAAGGAGCGCTGGTTAATTGATGGCGGCCTGGTCAATCCGGTGCCAGTCTCAGTCTGCCGCGCGCTTGGCGCCGAGGTCGTGATCGCAGTCAATCTCAACAGCGATCTTCTGGGGCCGTTCAGGTCGGAGTCCGACGAGCTTGGAGCCGAAACGCAGAGCGGCATATCGCGGTCGTTTCTGGATCGCGTCGCGAAGCAAATTCCTTTCGCGATCCGAGAGCAAGCATCGGCGATTGCCCCGATGCTTTTCAAGTCCACCCCAGATCATCCCGGGTACTTCGAGGCGCTGACGCTTTCAATAAGCATCATGCAGGATCGAATCACACGCTCGCGGCTTGCCGGTGAACCGGCACATGTCACGCTTGTCCCGCACCTTCCTGACTTCGCATCGCTCGATTTCCATCGGGCGGGGGAGGCTTTCGCCGCCGGTGCCGCATGTGTGGAGGAGGCTCTGCCGTCGCTCCGCCGATACGTTGCTGGCCGAGTGTGACGAGAAATCCCCAATTGGGCAAAGTCAAATCCGCCTGCGAAGTGTTCCCTGCCGTGTTTGAACTCCATCTTGGAAGATGCGAGCGTTAATGATGCGGATCTTGTTGATGGACTTCCTTCTCGCCGCGCTCGTGCACCCGGCGACCATTGCACCTGGACTGGCGGATGAGACGGTCGTCAAGATTGCGTCGAGGATTGCACCCAAGTCCATTCTTGGCTGGCATCGTGGGAGCAGACTAAAAGTTGCCTTGCTGATACTAGCCGCAAGGCGCCGTGGTTCCGTCAACGAAGGCAAAGTCAACCGACGGAAAATCTACCTATGATGCCTTGAGATAGGTCAGAAGTCGGGCCGTGCGGGAGACCCGGCAGCGCCGCTCCAGCCTGTCATCGCCCGCGAGGGGACCTCCGCGGCGGCGTGATCGAATTCCGAAAGCGGGCGTCAGTCCGGCGCCGGCGTCTCTTCCCGCCTCAGAGGAAGAGCCGGCCGGCGGAGCGCCATCCTAGCCTTTTGAGTCAGATCAAGGAGCCATGGCGCGAATTGGCCGACACGATTTCCACGATGACGCAAATATCGTCGAGGGTCGCCATGAAGGCTCGTGATGTCATGATTTCGCCGGTGATCACGGTGAAGGAAACGGCAACCGTGAAGGATGTCGCGGCGCTTCTTCTCGAGAAGAGGATCAGCGCGGTGCCGGTGGTCGATCATCAGGGAAGACTCGCCGGCATCGTCAGCGAAGCTGATCTGTTGCGTCGCGTAGAGATTGGCACCGAGCGTCGCAATCCCTGGTGGCTCCGGGTTCTGGCCGGCCGGGATGCCGGTGCCCTGGACTACGTCAAGGCGAACTCGCATCGCATCGCGGACTTAATGACGAGGGATGTCGCAACCGCGACGCCGGACACGCCGCTGCACCAGATCGCCGAGATGATGGAGCGGCGCCGGATCAAGCGCGTTCCGATCCTCGCCAACGGCCAGCTGGCCGGCATCGTAACGAGGGCCAATCTGGTCCAGGCGATCGCCACCTCCCGGCCCGGTCTGGAGATCACTCTCTCCGACGACACGATCCGCAACGCTATCCTGGAGCGTGTGAAGGCCCAGCAATGGTGGCGGATCGGGGTGCTGAACGTCACCGCCCACAAGGGCGTGGTGGACCTCTGGGGAACCGTCGACACCGTACCCGAACGGGATGCCATCCGCGTTATCGCCGAGAACACGCCGGGAGTGGTTGCCGTGATCGACAACCTCAGCATCGGTCCCGTGGTGGACAATTGGTAGGGCTTCAGGAGCCCGGCCTGCATCCCGGTCGAGGCTGCGAACTGGTCGCGACGCTCCGGTTGAGCAAATATCCTCGAGATCACGCTTGAAGGTGGGACCGTTCTCCAATGCGCATCCTGGTGCTCAACAGCGGAAGCTCGTCCATCAGGTACAAGCTCTTCGACATGAGGGACGAGCGAATCCTCAGCGAGGGGCACATCGAGAATATCGGAGGCGCCGGTGCGGGAGGTCCTCGGGCGCGCGATCATGACGAGGGACTCGAGATGGCATTCGCGGCGATCGCCGCCGATCCGGTCTTCGGAGGAGACCCGATCGATGCGATAGGTCATCGGGTGGTCCATGGTGGGCCGGACTTTTCCAGGACGGTGATCGTCGACGATCACGTGTGTGCGGCGATCGAGACGAATTCCGTCCTCGCGCCCCTGCACAACCCGCCAAATCTCAAGGGCATCAGGGCCGCCCAACACCTCAAGCCCGGCGTGCCTCAAGTGGCCGTCTTCGATACCGCCTTCCATCAGACCATGCCGGAGGCGGCATCGACCTATCCCTTGCCGCCGTCTCTCTCGCGCCGGCACGGCATTCGACGCTACGGGTTCCACGGGACCAGCTGCGCCTGGGCGCTTGGCGCAGTGGCGGGCTATCTGGGCCGGCCGCCCGCGACCTTGAATCTCATCATCGCCCATCTTGGCGCGGGCGCCTCGATCACGGCCGTCCAGGGCGGCCGGTCGGTTGACACGTCCATGGGTCTCTCGCCTCTGGAAGGCGTGATGATGCAGACGCGAGCCGGCGACATCGATCCCGCGATCGCCCTGATCCTGTCGCGCGACGGGGTGGATGTCGCGGAAATCGATCGCCTGCTGAACTACGACAGTGGCGTGAAGGGCATCGCAGGCGAAGCCGACATGCTGACCGTGGCGAAGAGAGCCGAAGGAGGCGACAGCAGCGCGAGACTGGCGCGCGAGATGTATGTCCACCGCGCATGTAAGTACATCGGCGGCTACGCTGGACTTGCCTGGCCCCCCGATGCACTCGTCTTCACCGGTGGGGTCGGCGAAAACGACTGCTGGATACGGCGCGAGATCTCTCGGAGCCTGCCGCAGCTTGGTCTCCTCATCGACGATGAACGGAATGAACGGACCGCTGAGGAGCCAGTCCGCAGCATTGGCACCGGCAAGGGAATCGATACCCTGATCGTGAAGGCCAATGAAGAGCTGCAGATCGCCCGAGAGGCGATGGCGTTGATCGGAAACGCCGGCGCGATGAAATCCAGGTCATGACTCCCGGTATCGGCGTCGATCTCGTGCAGCTGGCGCGGATGCGGGACGCGATCGACCTGGGCGGGGAAGCTTTCGTCGACAAGACCTTCACCGAGGGCGAGCAGGAGCTGTCACGCAGGAAGCCGGACCCCGTCGCGTGGCTGGCCATGGCATTTGCTGCGAAGGAAGCAGTGTTGAAGGCATTTGCCATCCGCTGGGAGGACCGGATGTCCCCGATGGACATTGCGGTCTTCGAGGGGGCCAACGACGAGCCTCGCGTTCTGCTCACGGGACGTTTTGCCGAAGTCGCACGCGAGCGGGGTGTGAGAGAGGTCCGGCTCAGCCTCTCATTCGACGGTGACTACGCGATCGCCGTTGCAGCGCTCGATTGACGGAGCTGCAGCGCTGACCGACGAGGATGTTACTCGAGGTCAGGCCGCGGCCCATGCGGCCGCCAGCGTCGTGGCGCCGACGATGTCCTCGATGCTGGCGCCCTTCGACAGATCACTTACCGGCCGGCGGAACCCTTGGAACAAGGGACCGAAGGCAGCAGCCCGGGCGAGCCGCTGGACAAGCTTGTAGCCGATGTTGCCCGCGTCCAGATCGGGGAAGATCAGGATGTTTGCGCGGCCAGCCACGGATCCGGCCTCTCCCATCTTCTTCTTCGCCACGTGCTCGTCGAGCGCCGTATCGGCCTGCATTTCGCCGTCGACGGACAGGTCCGGCTGCCGCTCGCGGACAATCCGAAGCGCCTCCAGCACCTTGTCGACATCGGGATGGGTCGAGCTGCCTCGGGTGGAGAACGAGAGCATCGCGACGCGCGGGTCCCAGCCCAGGAGCTCCCTGACGCTGGTGGCCGTGGCGATCGCGATGTCGGCCAGCTCGTCCGCAGTAGGGTTGGGGTTCACGGCGCAGTCGGCGAAGACGACCAGCCCGTCCTCGCCGCCACTCCAACCGGGAACGTCCATGACGAAGAAGCTCGAGGCGGTCTGGGCGCCTTCGCGCATTCCGATGAACATCCGGCTCGACAGGATCACCTGCGCCGTACCGTAGGCAAAGCCGGCGACCATGGCGTCGGCGTCGCCTGCACCGGCCATGGCGGCCGCGAAGTTGACCGGATGCCTCAGCATGTGTGCTGCGGCGTCCTCGGGGAAGTCCTCTTGCCTGGCGTAGGCGGCCGCGTAGGCCCCGCATCTGGGCGAGACCGCGGGATCCACGATGTCCATGGCAGAGCCACCACGTGCGACGATCTTCGTTTCGTTACCGATCAGCAGAGGCCGCGCGATGCCCGCGGCTGCGATTTGCCTTGCCGCCTCGATGATGGTGTCGTCCTCTCCCTCGGGGAAGACGACACGCGGCCGGGCGGCTTTGGCGCGCTCCGCAAGGCGAGTCATCAGATTCATGATTCCTAGGCCTTGCGGAGCCGGACGACGAAGTCGATCGCGTCACCCACGGTCAGCTGCCGTTTGGCTTCCATGAACGGGATGGCGATTCCGAAATTGTTCTCGAGGACCGCTACCAGCTGAACGATGTTGACGGACTTTGCTCCCAGGTCCTCCGCAAAGCGCGTCTGTCTGGTGATCTCGCTCGCGTCCTTCTTGAAGATGCGCGCGATCTCCGCGACGACGCGCTCGGCCGTGGTCTGCTCGACGGTCATGTCGGATGTCCTTTGTACTCAGGTCGTGGCCCACTGAAGCGGGCCACGACGCGCTTTCGGGACTGTCTAGCGATAGACGTACTCGCCGGCCCGGTATCTTGGCGGAATCTCGGGCACGAGAAGGTGGGAATCGTACTTGCCGCCCGTATGGATGACGTGCTTTCCGGCGTTGCGCGTCTCCCACTGGAACGGCTCGAACCAGCCGGGCTTGCGCACGTAGTGGCCGGAGATCACGAGGCGCAGTCTCTGGCCGGCGTGCCATATCTTGCTGGTCGGCCAGATCTCGATGTCGACCGGAACGATCTCGTGGGGCTTCAGCAATTGCTCGGCACGATGTGTGTGGACCGGCTGAAACTCCGTCGACTTCTCGCTGTCCAGCTCGCGATGCGAAACCCGAAGCAGGCCGGGAGCTCCCGGATGCGGTTCGCCGAGCACGAGGGTCGGCAGGTATTCACCGTCCTCGTCGGCTTTCTGCACCGCAACGAAGATGTCCATGTCATCGGCGCCTTCGGCTTCCACCCAGAGCCGCAGCTTCATATAGCCGGTGATCTCGGTGTCCTTGTCGAAGGTGATGTCGAAAGACAGCTGTCCGGACGCCGCCTCGTAGCTGGCGTGCCCCTCCTTTCCAACCGACTGGTATGAAAGGGTCCCGCTCGGCGCGTCCAGAAAGAGCTTCCTGTACTCGGTGCGGGCGAGCGGGAACTCCTTCTCCGGACGGGCCAGCTGGAAGTCCCATTCTCCAGCATCCATGACGTCGATGCGGATGCGCGGCGTCATCTCCCAACCGTTGTTGATGTCCTTCAGATACCGGTCGAAGAAGAGCCTCAGATCCTCCATGTTAGCCGGCGTGTACATGTCCGGCCACTCGAAGTCGCGGTTGACGCGAAGCCATTTCCGCGGCGACGAGATGTGACGGAAGCCCTCAAAGGAGCCGCGCAGGTGGAAATGGCTCCAGCCCGCGGTGACATAGGCGGGTATTTCGATCTCGGCGAGCCTGGCGATCTTGTCTTTCCAATAGCCGTTGATCGTCGGATGCTTACGGACCATCGCGACGTAATCCTCCTCGCGATTGGGTCCGTTCAGCATGCCCAGCAGCCAGCCGTTGAAGCCCACCTCGGGCACGCCACCCATGCAGACGAACTCACGATAGATGTCGACGCAGCCTTGCCAGGGCGCGATGCAGGCGAGGTGAGGGGGCTTCTCGGCGGCGATGATCCATTGCGTCATTGCCAGCCACGAGTTGCCGGCCATGCCGACCTTGCCGTTGCTCCAGTCGCGGGTGCCGACCCACTCGACGAGATCGGCGCCATCCTGCGCTTCCTGGGTACCAAAGGTAGCGAGGTCGCCTTCGGAAGAGCCGGAACCGCGGGCATCAGGATTGATGATGGCGTAGCCTTGGTGGCACCACCATCCGGGGTCGGGCGCCTCGAACTTCGTCATCTTTGAGACGGTCCCGGGCGGCACGCCGAGCGGCAAGAACCCCGGGGGGTCAGCGTAGAAGTGGCGCTTGCCGAACGGACTCCAGCATATGACCGCGGGAAGGTTGGTCTGGCCGTCCGGCCGGTAGACGTCCACGTAGATGGTCACGCCGTCACGCATCTTCACCGCGACGTCGCGCTCGTAGCGAATGCCGTTGGCGACCGAGACTCCCGGCTGATACGGATCGTAGTGCATTCCCATTCCGCCACCCTTGGCGAAACTGCGATAGGTGACGTCTATCTCTTCGTCACCAAATCTGACGCGCTTGGTCGTTGTCTCCAGTCCGTCGAGCATTCGCGTGTCTCCCATCGAGAGATCAGTGAACGGTCGCATGTATCCGGAGGCGTGGGCGGCCGCTTTGATGCATCTCAATTCGCCGTCGGCGGACTCCTTCTTGTGTTGAGAAGTCCGGGAGCAGCTGGCCCGGCTTGGGACCTGTGGTTGCACGTTGAGCTGAATCAAAGGTGCCACGTGCGGTCTCCGACATCATGTCGTTGCAGGCCCTCTATGCGGACCTACGCATTCTTCGACAGAGGAGTCAGAGATGGCTGACAAAGCAGTGGCTATCAAGAAATCCGAAACCCCTCCGGCGGACCAAGGCCCAGGCTGGCCGGCCCTCTCGGAGCTTCACCGGCGCGTCGACGAGCTCTTCGCCGATTTCGGCCGCGGCTTCCGGTCGTGGCCGCGGCTGGATTGGACGCCGAGCCTTCTCGGCGAAGGCACCTTCCTTCGGACGATGCCGGCGGTGGACATCGCCGAAACGGACAAAGGCTATGAGGTATCGGCGGAGTTGCCTGGGCTCGATCCGGAGCAGATCGAAGTGACGGTCTCCGGCGATCTCTTGTCGATCCGCGGCGAGAAGACGGAGGAAGCCGAGAAGAAGGAAGCCAGCCGCTACCTCTCGGAGCGCCGCTTCGGCTCGTTCCGCCGCGACCTCGTTCTGCCGCCGGACGCCGACTCCGCCGCGATCGCGGCCAGGTTCGACAAGGGTGTTCTCCGCGTGACCATGCCGAAATCGGCAACGCCGAAGACGCTCAGCAAGAAGGTCCCGATCAGCAGCAAATAGCGTGCCGCACCAACGGCCGCCGGGGCTCCTCGTCGGCCTCACTACCGCTTCCCTCCAAGAAGGAGGACTTCCCTGAAAACGTGAGCTGTTTCCCTGAATCGCTCGTCCGATTTCCCTGATCGCTCGCTGGGGAATCTCTCGTAAGAAATTGGAAAGACAAAGGCTTTTGGCTGGAGGGCAGATGGAGGGCACCGCTGTTCTCAGCGCGTCGAATATCGCAGCTCTAGCGTCCACGATTGGCATTCTTTCCCACCTGCCGACTCGCCCTGAATTCGCGTGCCAGACCCACGAATGCCTTCAGCGCCGCTGACGGATTTCAGGGGTCACGCTCAGCCGCGCTCTAGCGACTGCCGCTGGTCCCGAACGCACCGTCGACCGGCCGTACCAACGGTGCTGCTGCTTGCCAGACGAGACCAAGGAGTACCTCGGCGGCTTCATGTCAGGAGCCGCCGAGATGCGGACGTTCCCGCGAGTTTTGAGACGCAATGCTTCCGGACCGAGACTTCATATTCGGGCTGCGTCTTGAACCTCCTTCAACGAACCACCAGAGATCACTTCGCAGATTGTCGATGATCTAGGACGTCTCCGCGGCCCGCGCAGTCTGAGAGGCCTAGGCTCCCGCAAATGGGGGTGTGGATCATCAACTCGAGGTGGGGTTGCTGCTCAACCGCCGGCCACCGGCACCGCTCCCCGGACGGAACTGTGGGCATATCCACCCGCCTTCCGATCAGGGGGCCTCGAGCGAGGCCCCCTTTATCGGATAGGCCGCGACCTAGAAATGCGGCGTGGTGTTGCCTTCGTAGGTTCTGCCGTCCTGCGGGAGTTCGTCGGCCCGCGGCCCGGTGTAGCGGGCCACGTGAAGGCCCGTGTCGTTGTCGACCCAGTAGAAGAGGCCATCACGGACCACCGGATAGGATCTCGCGACGCCCGCCGGGGCCGGCACCGCGTGCCCGACCTCGCGCGGATCGAACGGGTTTGAGATGTCGATCACCCTCACGCCTTGCCCGTACCAGGACACGAAGATCAGATTCTCGAACACCGTCGGATTGTGGTTCTGCCAGGCAAGATTACGACGGGTCGTCACCCCGTCGGGCTCCAGCATCGGCGTCTCCAGACAGGTGGCGACCTCGTTCTGCGGCACGCCGAATGTGCTGAGCACCGTCGGGAATGTCTCCATCTCGATGCTCAGAATGTACATCCAGGACGTCGGGCAGGCGGCGCCCGGGCGCTCGGTCGTCAGCACGATATAGGCCGGCCGTTCGGCGTCGTTCCGCTGATCGAGGGACGGGCGATTGGGCACCGCGATCGCGCTGTGCATGCCCGTCGAGGCAAGGATCGGCGGGAAGGGATCGAAACGCGAGCGATCGTGAAGCGCGAAATAGGCGCCGAAATTGCCCTGGGCGATCAGCTCCTGAACGCCGGGATCATCGTTCACCACCATGTGGAGGCAATCGTTGACGACCTCTCCCAGTCTGGCGCCGTCGATATCTCCGCCGATGACGCCATCGACATAGACATTGGTCGACTCGAAATTGCAGCCAGCGGTTCCCGCGGCAAGGTCCGCGTCGCTGTTATGGGCGATGGCTTCGGAGTTGATCACGTAGAACCCGGCCACGCCGCCGGCGACGTATATCCTCTCTCCGTCGGCCGAGAAGGTCGCCTGGTGGACGGTGTTGTTCTGCGCGGTCATGGTGGCGCCGGCGGTGCCCCGCAGGTTCGTCAGGTGCGTGTAGTCGGGATATCGGCCGTCGGCAAAGAGGCCGGTGGCGTCCGGACGCTCCCCGCGCACCGGTCCGCCGACTTCCTGGAGCGAATGCTGCGCCAGGGTAATCGGCTTGGGCAGGATGTAGCCGGTGGTCGCGTCGGTGATGGCGATCACCCGAATGTCGGGCGTCAGTTGACCCGGCCGCAGCGGGTCGGGCCGACCGGAGCCGCTTCCGGCCGCGGAAACGATCAGCACGCGTTTCTCGTTCTGCGGATCGATCCACATTCCGAATTCGTGGAAGTCGCCGCCGAAATCATATTCCTCGGACTCGTTGGTGACGAGGCAGGTCTCCGGGTCCACCTCGTATGCCCACAGCGCGCCGTCGTCGTTGCTGTTGTCGCGGATGAGCGTGATCGTCTGCGTGCCATCCGCGCGTGTGTAGAGGCTGCCCGACATCAACGTGTCGTCCATGCCCGGCCGGGGCATCGGCAGCGAGCTGACCTGCACCGGGGGGTTGGCGATCGGGTCTTCGCTGAGACGGAAGATCTGAATGTCGCGGGAGACGTCGCTGGGCACTGAATGACCCGCAAAGAGGCATTGCCCGATGATCGTCAGGGCCCGTCCCGAGCCCTCTCCATCCATGTCGCCGCCCGCATATTGGCCGGTTGCCGGGTCGAGTACGGACGGCACCAGGGGGACCCAATGCAGATGCTCGACGTTCCGAAAGAGGCCCAGTTGTTCCTCGACGAGACGGGCGCCGGCCATCACCTGTTCGGCCGTCGCACTGGGATCGAGGTCGCCCTTGTCATTGATGCGCCGGGTCGGAATCTGCTGATGCGGCGGATCGAACGCCGATGGCTGACAGCCTACGACATCGCCAGGCTGCACCACGCAGTCCGTAGGTCCCCGCGCCGCGCTCTCCTGCGCGACTCCCGAGCCTATTCCTCCAGACAAAGCCAACGGCACGATGGCCGCCGCCCATTTCCACTTCCTGCTCATCTTCAATCCTCCCTTGAAGCGCGCCGTGACACTCCCGAGAACGGCCGAATACGGCCTTTCTTCGTGGCGCCATCCAATTAGATACTGTGTGGGAGGCAACTGCCAGCGGCGCTTAAGCCCGGTGGGCGCCAGCGTGGGCGTGTCCAGGCGTGCGATATGGTGACCCGGAGGAACGGGGCGAAATCCCCGTTCTTCGACCATCCTCACCTTGTGCATCGACGCGCCGAACTCGGTCAGCGTCTTGATCGCCGTCCCAGCGGCGACCGTGGCAGACCGGCCGCTGTCGTGGTGGCGGCAGTCGAAAGTGAAAGTCATTGCCTTCCGGGTCGGTCATCGGAGGCCCCTTCGTGGCGTCGCTGCAGAAGAACTCTGCGCTGCCGGCGTCGGCCGCCGTGAACCCGATCTTGAACGAACTGCGGGCGCCGCCGCTGTCGCCCCACGACCTTGGATCTGGGGGCTCCGTAGCGCCCAGCCGGGCGGGTACCTGCGGTGCTGAGCGAGCCCCAGACGAACCGCATCGACCGCGGTTGCCGCGTCGTCATCGGCGGGGCTACTTGGCCTCTACCGTTGAATTCCAGCACTTCTGAAAGGCGAGTTCGCTACGATCGAAGCGAACGAGTCGGACGACCGCTCGAACTATGCCATACTATTCAGCACTCAGTAGGCACCCTCCTGCTTGCTCGGTACCCTTCTCGACCAGCCCTCCCAGCTTGCACGAGGGGCGAGTGAAATGTCGGCCAAAGACTGGTGCTTCGTTCTTCTCGCCGCGGCGTGCGCCTGTCCAGCAGACGCGGCAGCGCAGGCTTCCGACCCGCCTGTCGTCGGATTCCTGAGCAGTCAATCTGCTGGACCATTCGAACATTTGGTCACAGCCTTCCACGAGGGGTTGCTTCAGGCCGGCTATGTCGAGGGCGAGAACGTGACCGTGGAATATCGATGGGCGGAAGGTGATAGCACGCGCCTTGCCGGTCTTGCCGCCGAACTTGTCGAGCGCGACGTGGACGTCATCTTCAGCAGTGGCGGTGCGGCGACGGCATTGGCGGCCAAGACAGCCACCGCGATCATTCCAATCGTATTCAATACCGGTGGAGATCCCGTCTCACTCGGGCTGGTAGAGAGTCTCAACCAACCTGGCGCCAACGTAACCGGGGTCAACATCCTCAGCAACGTCCTCGAAGCCAAGCGGCTCGGACTCCTCATAGAGGCCGTACCGGGCGAGGGCGACAGGCCCCTGGCGGTTCTACTCAACCCAACCAATCCGAACAGCCAGTTGCAGATGCGGGACGTGCTGGCGGTCTTCGGCTCTGGAGGAGAACAGGTGGAGATCCTTGGAGCCAGCGACGATGCGGCTATCGAAGCAGCCTTTCTGAGGATCGAAGCGATCGGAGCACGAGGGCTTCTGGTAGGCGCTGATCCCTTCTTCAATAGCAGGCGGAGTCTGATCATCTCTGCTTCAGAGCGCCTATTCATCCCCACGATCTATGAGCAGCGTGAGTTCGTGGTTGCTGGCGGTCTAATGAGCTATGGTACTAGCCTCACTGAGGCATATCGGCAGGGTGGCCTCTACGCCGGTCGGATCCTCCAAGGCGAGCGGCCCTCCAGCCTGCCGGTGTTGCAGTCGGCCAAGTTCGAGTTCGTCATCAATCTCAGAACGGCTTCGGCTCTCGGGCTGACGCTACCCGCAAGCCTTCTGTTGGCCGCAACCGAGTTCGTCGAGTAACAGACCAATCTTGAGCGCGGGTCTTGAGACCAATCGCTCATAACCCTTCTGCGCTCATGAGCTCTGGAAGGG
>JADYYB010000120.1 GCA_020853895.1 Bauldia sp. | reverse complement strand
GTGGCGTAGGCGATGGGCGTGGCGACACCGTCGAGGGCGCCGTCGATGGCGGCATCGAGCGTGGAGGCCTGGGCCAGGAGCACGGCGCCAGGCGGAGCCGGATGACGCTGCGCGGGCGCGCCCTCGCGCGCGAGGGCGGTGGAGGCCGCCAGGGCGAGAACGAGGCCCAGTCCCCGATGCGGTGCGCATGCGCCACCCTCCTCCCAAAGTCCGGCGGCGGGACTTTCGGCGGTCGTGCCGCGCCTGTCCAGCATCCTCTCGGCGCTAGAAATAGGCCGAGTAGCCGAGGAAGAAGGCGATCGTGCCGGTGACCTGATCGGGCGGCGGCAAGCCGGCAGCCGGATCGGTCTCGAACTGGCTGTCGATCATGCGGAGCGTGCTGGTGAGGCCGGCGGTGACGCTCTGGACGCGGCTGTCGAGGTCGCGCTGGGCGGTGGCGTAGATCTCGCCGGCGACCGCCACCGCCCCGCGCGCGAAGGCGAGGCTCCCGGCGTCGAGCAGCTGCCCGTCGGGACCGACCGCCTCGGCGTAGAGGCCGGCGGCCGCCTGCAGGAGGAGCTCGACCGTGTTCAGGCGGTTGAGCGTAGGGTCGTTGCCGACATCGAGCGCCGGCGACCGCAGGGCGTCGAGGGTCTCGCGCGCAGCCGCCAGCGCGCCAGGGTCGGGCGCGCCCGAGAGCGCATCGACCAACGCCTTCGCCTCGGCGAGGCCGGACTGGAAGCGCGTCGGGGCGGAGAGCGCGGCCAGGCGGACGGCAGCGGCCTCGATTTGCGCCGCGGCAGCAGCGTCGCCGGCCTCGGCGAGGCGCATCGCAGCGGCGAGCCGGGCGTCGACCAGCGCCAGGGCGGAGGCGAAGGCGAGCGGCGCGGGCAAGGCCGCGATCGCGGCGTCGACGGAGGCCTCGTAACCCGGCGCCAGCTGCGCGAGGACCAGCGGCGCCCCGACCGGCCAGGGCGCTGCCCAGGGGCCGGCGGAGGCGGGAGCGGCCGTCATCGCGGCAAGGATGAAGACGAGCTTCGGCGGACTGGAGATCATCGCGCGCTCCCTGGCGAAGGGCGCAGCATTGGGAGGCGGCGCTGCCGCTGTCCAGTCACGCGCTCGTCAGCCGCGGAGGGCGAGGCCCGCACGGATCGAGGAGCAGAGCACGGCGAGGATGATCAGGGCATTGAAGGCGTGGGAATATTCCCACTGCGCACGCAGCGCTTCCCAATTGTCCGGGACGACGGTCCAGTTGGTCGTCGCCTGATTGGTGGGGAAGGTGAAGACGAAGAAGACGACAAACGACCCGATCATTCCGAGGGCGGCGGCGAGAGCGAAGACCATCGGCTCGCGCTGATCGCGCGCGGCGATGGCGAGCGCCGCGTTGAGGATGAGGGCGAGCAGTTGAAGGATGCCGAGGAAGGCCCAGGCTCGGTAGATCGACTGGGCGACGAAATAGTTCTCCGCCGTCATCGCCATCTTGTTCGGCAGCTCGAGGAGATGCGCGCCCGCCGGCACGAGCGCCAGCGCGGTCGAGAGGATGGCGAAGAAAGCCAGCGTGCGGGTGGCCATGGCGAGCTTCCGGCCTGCGCCCCACGACCAACCGCGGCGACGCCTGGCCGGTTCCGGCGCGCCCAGCCTCCGTGGCCGGGCGGAAGACGCCCGGCCCATGGGACCGGAGGACGGCTAGGGCGCGGGGACGGCCATCGCCGCTTCGCCGCCGAACTCGCGCTTGAAGGTCTCGAAATCGACCTGCATGCCGTTGAAGACCGTGCTCCAGTGGCGCGTGAGGGCCGAGATCGCGACCGCCTCCCGGATCTCCTGGTCGCTCGCGCCGGCGGCGCGGGCCGAGTTGGTGTCGAGCCAGATGCAATACTGGCACGGGATCTGGGCGCTGACGGCGAGGCTGATCAGCGCCTTGGTGCGCGCGTCGAGGGCGGTGTCGTCGCTGAACTCGAGCGCCTTCAGCTCGGCCCAGGCGCCGGCGATCGCACTCTCCGGGAACGCGTAGACGAAGCTCGGCACGAAGCCGGCGGTGGCGCGGATGTCCTCGTAGGCGGCAGCCGCCGAGGCCGGGACCTCCTGAGCCGCCCCGGTGCCGAGGCCGGCGGCCAGGGCGAGCGCCAGGCCGGAGAACGCTGCAACGGCGCGACGGCCGGGGACGCGGCCGGATTCGTTCTTCCGGTGAAATATCGACATGGACAAATCTCCCCATCCGATCTATCGCCTTACACCGTAAGGCTTGCGTCAGACCATAACCTTACGGTGTAAGGTGTCAATCGGGAGCCAGCCATGAAACGATCACGAAGCGATGAGCGGCCGAAGCTGTCGCGGGAGAAGATCGAGCTCGCCGCCCTCGCCCTTGTCGAGCGCGACGGGCTGGAGGCGCTGAGCACGCGCAAGCTCGCGGCCGAGCTCGGCTGCGAGGCGATGAGCATCTACCATCACTTCAAGAGCAAGCAGCACCTCCTCGACGCGCTGGTCGACCGGGTGATCGCCGAGGCGATACCGAAGCCTTCCGACGAGGATCTGCGGACGCGTCTCCGGGGGGCGGTGAGGAGGTTTCGGGCGATGGCGCTCCGCTACCCGCACTTCTACCAGTATCTGGCGCTGCACCGGCTGAACACGCTGGTCGGCCTCCGCCTGATCGATGGCGTGGTCGGCATCTTCCTGGAGGCGGGGTTCGACACGGAGACGGCCGCGCGGCTCTTCCGGATCATGGGCTACTACATGGGCGGGGCCGCCCTCGAGGAGACCGCCGGCTACGGCAAGGGCCACTCGGCAGCGGAGCCGGTGCCCGACGAGATCGTGGTCCGCGACTTCCCGGCGGTCGTCGCCATCAACCCCTATTTCAAGCCGGCGCAATTCGAGGCGACGTTCGATCTCGGCCTCGAGATCCTTCTCGACGCGATCGACCGGATGCGGCCGAAGCGCGACTAGAGCGTGATGAATTGAGGTAACCTCCCCCTCGAGGGCCGGGCAATCGCATATGGCGGCAGGGACGGGCCCGCTGCCCTTTTCCCCCTCCCCCGTGGGGGGCGGGGTTAGGGGTGGGGGCCGAGCGGCAAGCGAGGCATGATCAAGAATCCCACGCTGATGCTTGTGGCTACCGTGGGATTTTAGTGCCTCGCTTGCCGCGAGACCCCCTCCCGGCCTCCCCCACAAGGGGGGAGGGGGAACGATCGCCGGCCATATGCGATAGCCCTGCCCTCGAGGGGAGGTCGAAGGTGCGAGGGCTACGCCCGAGCAGCTTCGGGGGGGGGCACCGACCGTGGAGCAGCGGATCGCTCCGCATCGTTCTCGACTCCCCCCTCCCGAAACCGCTCTCGCGGTTTCGACCTCCCCTCAAGGGG
>JADYYB010000119.1 GCA_020853895.1 Bauldia sp. | reverse complement strand
TCCAAATCGTCATGTGCGGCATCGTCGGGCTTTTCCTGAAGGACCGCGGCCTGGAGCCGAGGCTCGGCGAGCTCCTCTCCGGCATGCTGGTCTGCATGGGCGACCGCGGGCCGGACAGCGCCGGCTTTGCGATCTACGGCGGCGCCGAGGCGGAGGTGTCGAAGCTCACCTACCGCGTCCACGGCCAGCTCGCGCCCCAGGCTCTCGACAGCGAGCTCGAGGCCGCCCTCGGCCGTCCGGTCAGCGCCACCGGCCGCGGCACCCACATCCTCATCGCCGTCCCGCGCGCGATCGAGGCGGAGGTTCGCCGCCACATGGCCACGAACCACCCCGGCCTGACGCTGGTCGGAATCGGTAACCGGATGGAGCTCTACAAGGAGGTTGGCACGCCGCGCGAGGTCGCGACCCGCTTCGACCTCGCCGCCATGACCGGCTCGCACGGCATCGGCCACACCCGCATGGCGACAGAGTCGGCCGTCACCACCGCCGGCGCGCATCCCTTCTCGACCGGCCGCGACCAGTGCCTCGTCCACAACGGCTCGCTCTCCAACCACAACTCCGTCCGCCGCCGCCTCGCGCATGAGGGCGTGACCTTCGCGACCGACAACGATTCCGAGGTCGCCGCCGGCTACCTCACCTGGCGCATGAAGGAAGGCGCGAGCCTAAGAGAGGCGCTCGACGCCTCGCTGGCCGACCTCGACGGCTTCTTCACCTTCCTCGTCGCCACCGAGACCGGCTTCGCCGTCCTCCGCGACCCCATCGCCTGCAAGCCGGCGGTGATGGCCGAGAGCGACGCCTATGTCGCCTTTGCCTCCGAGTACCGCGCGCTCGCCGGCCTGCCGGGCATCGAGACGGCGCACGTCTTCGAGCCCGAGCCGGCCCGGACCTATGTCTGGGAGCGCGCCGCCTGATGCCGGTCGTCGACCTCGCCGCGACCACCGTCCGTGAGCTGAACCGCACGCTGCACGGCCTCGCCGAGGGCAGCAACGAGACCGACTGGGAGATCCGCAACCCGCGCGGCGCGCACGCCATCGCCGCCGGCCTCGACGCGCCGCTCACGGTCACGATCGACGGCCCGGTCGGCTATTACTGCGCCGGCATGAACAAGCTCGCCACCGTCGAGATCGCCGGCAATGCCGGCGTCGGCGTCGCCGAGAACATGATGTCCGGCCGCGTCCACGTGCAGGGCAACGCCAGCCAGTCGGCCGGCGCGACTGGGCGGGGCGGGCTCCTCGTCGTCGACGGCGACGCCTCGGCGCGCTGCGGCATCTCGATGAAGGGCATCGACATCGTGGTGAAGGGCTCGGTCGGCGCGATGAGCGCCTTCATGGCCCAGGCCGGCAACCTCGTCGTCCTCGGCGATGCCGGCGAGGCGCTCGGCGCCTCGATCTACGAGGCGCGGCTCTTCGTGCGCGGCGCGGTGGTCTCGCTCGGCGCCGACTGCGTCGAGAAGGAGATGACGGACGAGGACCGCATCATCCTCGAGGGCATCGTCGACCGCGCCGGCCTCGCCGGCGAGGTCTCGCCCGCCGACTTCCGCCTCTACGGCTCGGCGCGAAAGCTCTACCACTTCAACCCCGATCACATCGACGGCTATTGACCTCATGACCGCCCGCGCGCAGACCCCGCCCCGCCCCGCCGCGCTCTTCGACTCCTACGCCATCTCGGAGATCCACCGCGCCGCGGCGACCGGCATCTACGACATCCGCGGCGGCGGCTCGAAGCGGCGCATGCCCAACCTCGACGACCTCCTCTTCCTCGGCGCGTCGATGTCCCGCTACCCGCTCGAAGGCTACCGCGAGCGCTGCGCCACCGACGTGGTCCTCGGCAACCGCTTCGCGGAGAAGCCGATCCACCTCAAGATCCCTGTCACCATCGCCGGCATGAGCTTCGGCGCGCTCTCCGGCCCGGCGAAGGAAGCCCTCGGCCGCGGCGCGACCGCGGCCGGCACCAGCACCACGACCGGCGACGGCGGCATGACGCCTGAGGAGCGCGAGGCCTCCGCGCTCCTCGTCTACCAGGTGCTGCCCTCGCGCTACGGCATGAACCCCGACGACCTCCGTAGAGCCGACGCGATCGAGATCGTGCTGGGCCAGGGCGCCAAGCCCGGCGGCGGCGGGATGCTGCTCGGCCAGAAGATCTCCGACCGCGTCGCCGCGATGCGCACCCTCCCGCCCGGCATCGACCAGCGCTCGGCCTGCCGCCACCCGGACTGGACCGGCCCCGACGACCTCGAGATCAAGATCGAGGAGCTCCGCGAGATCACCGACTGGCAGAAGCCGATCTACGTCAAGGTCGGCGCCAGCCGCCCGTACTATGATGTCGCGCTCGCCGTGAAGGCCGGCGCCGACGTGGTCGTCCTCGACGGCATGGAGGGGGGCACGGCCGGTACGCAGGAGGTCTTCATCGAGCATGTTGGCCTGCCGATGCTCGCCGCGATCCCGCCGGCGGTGCAGGCGCTCCAGGACCTCGGCATGCACCGCAAGGTCCAACTGGTCGTCTCCGGCGGCATCCGCTTCGGCGCCGACGTCGCCAAGTGCCTCGCGCTCGGCGCCGACGCCGTCTCGATCGGCACCGCCGCGCTGATCGCGATCGGCGCCAACGACCCGCGCCGCGAGGACGAGTACCGCGCCCTCGGCACCGACTCGGTCGCCTATGACGACTGGCACGAGGGCCGCGACCCGGCCGGCATCACCACCCAGGACCCGGAGCTCGCCGCGCGCCTCGACCCGGTGCTCGCCGGCCGCCGCCTCGCCAACTACCTCGCCGTGCTCACGCTCGAGACGCAGACCATCGCCCGCGCCTGCGGCAAGAGCCACGTCCTCAACCTCGAGCCGGAGGACCTCGTCGCCCTCAGCGTCGAGGCCGCGGCGATGGCGCGCGTGCCGCTCGCCGGGACCAGCTGGATCCCCGGACTCGCCTGACTTTTGCATCGCAACCCTCGTCCAACGAGGGCGGAGGGTTACGAAAATGCCGACCGATCTTGCAGCCGAGGCCAAGCAGCGCGGGATCAAATATTTCCTGATCTCCTACACCGACCTTTTCGGCACCCAGCGCGCCAAGCTCGTCCCCGCCTCGGCGATCGGCGAAATGGTGAGGGCGGGCGCCAGCTTCGCCGGCTTCGCGACCTGGCTCGACATGACCCCGGCCGACCCCGACACCTTCGCCATGCCCGACCCCGCGAGCCTCGTCCAGCTGCCGTGGAAGCCGGAGGTCGGCTGGGTCGCCGCCGACCTCGTGATGAACGACGCCCTCGTCGCCCACGCGCCGCGGAATGCGCTGAAGGGCACGATGGCCGACGCCGCCAAGGACGGCTGGCAGATGAAGACCGGCGTCGAGTGCGAGTTCTTCCTCATCGCGCCCGACGGCTCGGCGATCAGCGACCCGGCCGACCGGCAGTCGAAGCCCTGCTACGACCAGCTGGCGCTGATGCGCCGCTACGACGTGATCGCCGAGATCTGCGACGCGATGGCCGCGCTCGGCTGGGGCCCGTACCAGAACGACCACGAGGACGCCAACGGCCAGTTCGAGATGAACTGGGACTACGCCGACGCGCTCGTCACCGCCGACCGCCACGCCTTCTTCAAATACATGGTGAAGTCGGTCGCCGAGAAGCACGGCCTCCGCGCCACCTTCATGCCGAAGCCGTTCTCCAACCTCACCGGCAATGGCTGCCACATGCACGTCTCGCTGTGGCGCGGCGAGGAGAACGCCTTCGCCGATGACGGCGCGAACCACGGCCTCTCCGCCGACGGCTTCGCCTTCATCGGCGGCGTCCTCTCCTCGGCCAAGGCGCTCTGCGCCTTCCTCAACCCGACGGTGAACTCCTACAAGCGCATCAACGCGCCGCGCACGCTCTCCGGCGCTACCTGGTCGCCCAACGCGATCAGCTACACCGGCAACAACCGCACCCACATGATCCGCATTCCCGCTGGCGGCCGCTTCGAGCTCCGCCTCGGCGACGGGGCGATGAACCCCTATCTCGCGCCCGCGGCGGTCCTTGCCGCCGGCCTCGACGGCATCCGCCGGAAGCGCGACCCCGGCCCGCCGCTGACCATCAACATGTACACCGAGCGCCATACCGTGCCGGAGGTCGAGAGCCTGCCGCTCAACCTCCTCGACGCGCTCCGCGAGCTCGAGGCGAGCGAGACGCTCAACGCGGCGCTCGCCGGCGCCATCCCCGCTTACCTCAAGCTGAAGCGCGAGGAGTGGAACGACTACGCCCGCCACCTCACCGCCTGGGAGCGCGAGACCACGCTCGACTGCTGAGCGGGAGCGCCGCTTCGCTCAGCCGAGCGGCCCGTCGACGATGATCTGCAGCGTCCCGCGCGAGCAGCGCTCGACCCGCGCCTCCACGCCATAGACCTTCGCCAGGAGCGGCGCGGTCAGCGTCTCCGCCGGCGCGCCCGAAGCCGCGAGCGCGCCTTCCGAGAGCACGATGACCCGGTCCGCCCAGCGCGCGGCGGTGGTGAGATCGTGAAGGACGACGATCACGATGCGCCCCTCGCGCGCGAGCGAGCGGGCGATGCCCATGACCTCCGCTTGGTGGCGGAGATCGAGCGCGCTGGTCGGCTCGTCGAGGAGGAGCGCCTTCGGCTCGCGCGCGATCACCTGGGCGAGCCCGGCGAGCTGCCGCTGGCCGCCGGAGAGCCGGTCGAGCGGCTCGAGCG
>JADYYB010000118.1 GCA_020853895.1 Bauldia sp. | reverse complement strand
GGGTCAGGGGTGGGGGCCGAGCGGCAAGCGAGGCTTGGTCAAGAATCCCGCGCTGATGCTCGCAACTCCCATGGGATTTTAGTGCCTCGCTTGCCGCGAGGCCCCCTCCCGGCCTCCCCCACAAGGGGGGAGGGGGAACGATCGCCGGCCATATGCGATAGCCCTCCCCCTTTCAGGGGGAGGAGGGCCCCGGAGCGAAGGGGTCGAGGCCGGCGGTGGCGACGAAGGAGGGGTTGAGGAAGGCCCTCGCGCCCTCCCCTTTTCCAGGGCCGTAGGGGAGCGGGATGCCGTCGAGGGTGACGACCCGGCCGCCGGCCGCCCGAAGAATCGCGTCGCCGGCCGCGGTGTCCCATTGCGAGGTCGGGGCGAGGCGCGGGTAGAGGTCGGCGAGACCTTCGGCGAGGACGCAGAATTTCAGCGAGGAGCCGGCCGCGACGATGCCCGCGCCAGGGAAGCGCGCGATGAAGGCGTCGGTGGCGGCATTGCGGTGCGAGCGGCTGGCGATGATCTCGACCGGCTGCCGCAGCTTCCGCACGCGGATCGGCCGGCGCGTGCCGGCGCGGTCCTCGGCGTAGGCGCCGAGGCCGACCGAGCCGATCCAGAGCTTTGCCTTGGCCGGCGCGAGCACGAGCCCGGCCACCGGGTGGCCGTTGCGGACGATGCCGACATTGGCGGTGAAGTCCGCGCCGCCCTTGAGGAAATCCTTGGTGCCGTCGAGGGCGTCGACGAGGATGAAGTGATCCCCGACCGGCGGGATGCGGCCGGCCGCCACCTGCTCCTCGGCGACGACCGGGACGCCCGGCGCACGCTCGGCCAGCACGGCGAGAAGGATCGCCTCGGCGGCGCGGTCGGCCTCGGTGACCGGCGAGGCGTCGGGCTTGGCGTGGACGGTGAGTCCCGCATTGCGCGCCGCGAGCGCCGCATCGCCGGCCGCCCAGGCTGCGGGGATGAGCGCTTCGATGAGGATGAAGTCGTCGGCGGCGGTCACTGGGCTCGTCGGCTCGGTTTGGCGATGCCGCCCTCTCCTGTCATTGCCGGGCCGCCGCGGCAATCCATAACCATCGCCGCGGAAGAGGCACGGAGACGCAGGCCATCGGGTAGAGCGCCGACCTGTCCCCTCTCCCCGGCGGGGAGAGGGCTGGGGTGAGGGGGCTCCACCTCTCCGGATGAGGCTCTCTCGTCCCGCTCCCTGTCCGGATGGACCTGTACCCCCTCACCCTAACCCTCTCCCCTCTGGGGAGAGGGGACTGGTTGAGTTTCCCGCGCACCTTCATCGAAGAAAGTCGCTTTCCCGGCGAAAGTCGGGATCCAGGCAACGGTTCAGCCGGCGGCACTTGGGGGATGGGCCCCGGCTTTCGCCGGGGAAGCGGAGAGAGCGGCCGACCGGGTGACGTGTGCGGCCTGGGTCCCCGCCTTCGCGGGGATGAGCGGAGATCGAGGCGGCTAGTTCTCCAGCCGGTCGACGAACCAGCGGGTGAGCTCGACCCAGACCTGGTCCTTCTCGGAGGCGTCCTCGACGCCGTGCTCGATGTTCGGGTTGTCGTTGACCTCGACCACGAAGAAGCCGTCGGCGGTCTCCTTGATGTCCACCCCGTAGAGGCCGCTGCCGATCAGTTGCGCGGCGCGGAGACCGATGTCGATCACCGCGGGCGGGGCCTCGCCGAGGCTCATCGACTTGAAGCCGCCCTCGATGGCGCTGCCGTCGGCCTGGTGCTTGACGATCTGCCAGTGCTTCTTGGCCATCAGATACTGGACGACGAAGAGCGGCTTGCCGCCGAGGACGCCGACGCGCCAGTCGAAATGGGTCGGCATATAGGCCTGGGCGAGGAGAAGGTCGGAATCCTCCAGCCATTCCTTGGCGAGAGCGTCGAGCTCGGCCGCATTGTCGACCTTGCGGACGCCGCGGCTGAAAGACGAGTCCGGGATCTTCATGACCATCGGGAAGCCGAGCGTGTCGATGGCGCGCTGGAGGTCCGGGAGGCCGGCGACGATCACCGTCGGCGGCACGCGGATGCCGTTGCCGGTCATCAGCTCGTAGAGATAGATCTTGTTGGTGCAGCGGATCATCGACACCGGATCGTCGATGACCGGCATGCCCTCCTGCCAGGCGCGCCGCGCGAAGCGGTAGGTGTGGTTGTCGATCGAGGTCGTCTCGCGGATGAAGAGGGCGTCGAACTCGGCGAGGCGCCCGATGTCGCGCCGGGTGATCGGCTCGACCTCGACGCCCAGCTTCTCGGCGATGCGCGCCCAGTGCTTGAGGGTGGAGAGGTCCGAAGGCGGCAGCGCCTCCTTGGGGTCGTAGAGGGTGGCGAAGGAGTAGCGCGGGACGGCGCGCGCCTTCTTGGATTTCCACTCGCGGCGGGTGTGCTGGTGGAGGGCCTCGTTGAAGAAGCGCAGCTCTTCCGGCGTGAGCCTGGTAACGGAGAGGGTGCTCAGCTTCTTGACTTGAGCGCGGCCGTTGATCTCGACCGAAACCTCGAGGATCGGCGAGCGGTACCAGTCGAAGACCAGACGCGCGAGGCGGTCGAAGCGCCGGTCGGCGACCCGGCCGAACATGATCAGGAGCCGGGTCGGGACAGTCTTGTCCTCGCTCGCGGCGAGCGCCTTGTGGAGCGAGTCGTCGAAGTCGGGGAGCGACTGGACGTAGAGCGCGCGAGAGCCGAGATCGACCATCGTCTCGACCGAGGGCATGACCCGGTGGCCGCGCGCCTCGGCCAGGAGCGAGGAGTAATAGCCCCGGCTCTGATAGGCGTAAGACCTTGAAAGATTGATGATTTGCGGCCGCGTGCCCTGGAAGAGCTGGGGGCGCGCGAGGTAGTCCTTGGCGGTGATCAGCTTGTGCGGCGTGGCCGCGTTGTCGAAGTCACGGAGTGAGTCGACGAGGATGATCCAGCTGGACATCGCTAAGTGGCCGCCCGGCGCCTCAGAAGCGTCGCGCCCCTCCGATCGGGGCAGCAACGCGGGTCACCGGGCTCACTACCAAGGCCGGAGGGGGACAGAGTTTTCGGGGTCCT
>JADYYB010000117.1 GCA_020853895.1 Bauldia sp. | reverse complement strand
TCGACACCGAGTCCGAGCAGCTCGTCCAGGTCGCTTTCGAGCATCTGATGAAGGGCCGCACGACCATCGTCATCGCCCACCGCCTCTCGACCATCCTCAACGCCGACAAGATCTGCGTGATGAACGCGGGCCAGATCGTCGAGGAAGGCCGCCACGACGAGCTTCTCGCACGCGGCGGGATGTACAAGAAGCTCTTCGAGCTGCAGGTCGACGTCGAGGCGCGGAAAGAGGCCGCCCACACCATCGCCGAGCGCTTCGAGGCCGCGGCGGAGTAGCGGCGCCGCCTCCGCCTCGGCCTCTCCTGATCGGCCCCGGGCTTACGCGGTCTTCGGCCGGTCGCGGTGGCGCTTGAGGCGGAACGCGAGGCCCACGAACGCGAAGCCGAAGATGATCGCGTAGATCGCGATGATCCACACCAGCGCGAGCGCGCCGGCGCCCGGGAAAAGAAGCACCACGATGCCGAAGGCGACCGACAGCGCGCCGGCGAAGATCAGCATCAGCTCGTTGTCGATCTCCTTGCGGAGGCTGATCGCCCCCACGATCTCGAACACGCCCTTGACGATCGACCACCAGCCGATGAGGAGGATGAGGACCAGCGCCGCCGCGCCCGGGAAGAAGAACGAGTAGAGCCCCGCGACGACGCCGGCGATGCCGACGAGGGCCAGCCACCAGCGCGGGAACATCGTCCCGCCGCGGATCGCCGCCACCAGCGCGAACACCCCGTCGACCAGCGCGTAGGCCGCGAAGAGGATCACCAGCGTGACGATCGTCACCCCCGGCCAGATCAGCGCCAGCACCCCGAACAGGATCGCCGCGATCCCGCGCAGCAGGATCAGCCACCAGTTCTCCGCCAGCGCGCTGGCAAGGACGCTCCTGAGACCGATGGGTTCCTGTCCGATGCTGGCCATCGCTTCCCCTCCTCATCCGCCGGCGAGATTCAATGGAGTTAGAGTCTAGCACAGGCTGGACCGGATGCCGTGCACTGGCCGTCCAAGACTGCAAAGCTCGCGCTGGTGCCCCCGGCCCGGATCGAACGGGCACGCCGTTTCCGGCAACAGATTTTGAGTCTGCCGCGTCTACCAGTTCCGCCACGGGGGCACGGGCGCGTGAGACCTAAGGGCGCCGCGACTCCCGGTCAAGGCGCTGTCGCCCTCGCCTGGCAGCCACCCGCCTCTTGTCCCGATTGCCGATTGCCGATTGCCGATTGCCGATTGCCGATTGCCGATTGCCGATTGCCGATGGCCGATGGCCCCTCGCCGCCGGGCCCGGCTCACCGCCCCTTAACCCAACATGGCAGCCGCGCGGCGCGTCACATGGACTTTGACCGCCCCCGCCGGTAAGCCGGAACCATGCTGCGCCGCCTCTACGACAGGGCGATGGCCCTCGCCGCCACGCCCTATGCCGTGCCCGCGCTCGGGGCGGCGTCCTTCGCCGAGAGCTCGGTCTCGCCCGTCCCGCCGGACGTCCTCCTCATCCCGATGGTGCTCGCCGACCCGAGGCGCGGCCGCTTCTTCGCGCTCTGGTGCACCATCGCCTCCGTGCTCGGCGGCCTTCTCGGCTATGCCATCGGCTCGCTCCTCTACGAGTCGTTCGGCAAATGGCTCATCGACTTCTACGGCATGGCCGAGGGCATCGAGGATTTCCGCGCCCTCTACGCGACCTATGGCGCGGCGATCATCCTCATCAAGGGGCTCACCCCGATCCCCTACAAGATCGTCACCATCGCCTCCGGCTTCGCCGGCTACGATCTCTTCTGGTTCGTCGTGCTGTCGATCGTCACCCGTGGCGCGCGCTTCTTCCTCATCGCCGAGGTGCTGCGCCTCTGGGGGGAACCGGTGCGGGAGTTCATCGAGCGGCGCCTCGTGCTCGTCACCTCGATCCTTGCCGCCATCGTGATTGGCGGATTCGTGGTCGCCCGTTATGCTCTCTGACGCCCGTTCCCTATATCTGAGCCCATGAGTTCGCTGAGTTTTTCCGGCTCGAAGGAGCTGTCCTACCCCCTCGCCGCCGCGGCGCTGGTGTTCGTCGTCGGTCTCGCCACCATCCTCGGCGCGTGGGCCTTCGAGATCTATGGCGGCTATACGCCCTGCGCGCTCTGCTTGAAGGAGCGCATCCCCTATTACGTGGGCCTGCCGATCGCGCTTGTCGGCGCCCTCAACGCAATTCTCGGCGGCCCGGCGATCGTCACCCGCCTCGCCCTCCTCGCCGCCGCCGTGACCTTCGCGATCGGCTTCGGTATGGGCGTCTATCACGCCGGCGCGGAGTGGAAATTCTGGCCCGGGCCGACCAGCTGCGGCGCCCCCGGCGCCCTGCCGCCGACCCTCGGCGACATCTTCAGCCAGCCGCTCGAGCGGCCGGCGAGCTGCACCGAGGCCAACTGGCGCCTCCTCGGCCTCTCCTTCGCGGGGTGGAATGCGGTGGTCTCGCTGGGCCTTGCGGCGGTCGCCCTCTTCGGCGCCCTCGCCCGCCCGCGCCGCGCGGCCTAGTGAGCCAATGGCGCAGCGCCAACTCCCCTCACGATAACCTCCCCCTCGAGGCAGGGCTATCGCATATGGCGGCGGGCGCATTTCCCCTCCCCCCTTGTGGGGGAGGCCGGGAGGGGGCCTCGCGGCAAGCGAGGCACTGAAATCCCACGGTCGTCACAAGCATCAGCGTGGGATTC
>JADYYB010000116.1 GCA_020853895.1 Bauldia sp. | reverse complement strand
GTGGGTGAAGGATTTACCTTAAGATCGGGGAGACAACGGCAGCAATTGACTTAACTTGGTTGCAATAGCAGATATGGCTCGCGTTTCCGGGCGGCCGCACGCAATCTTGAGCGGCTTTTGTACGACGATTTCCCGTAATACGCGATATAGCCGGCTTGAAGAGCGGCTCACTTCACACGGCCTCTGGGTTCTTGTGTTTGTGGAAGGATGCATTTCGTATGGCTGAGAAGAAAAAGCCCAACCCGATCGACACCCACGTCGGGAGCCGTGTGCGTCTGCGCCGGATGATGCTTGGCATGAGCCAGGAACGCCTTGGCGAACAGCTCGGTATTACCTTCCAGCAGATTCAGAAGTACGAGAAGGGGACCAACCGCATCGGCGCGAGCCGGCTGCAGCATATCGCCTCGGTCCTCCAGGTCCCGGTCTCGTTCTTCTTCGAGGACGCGCCGGGCGCGGCCCCGCGCAACGGCTTCATCGAGTCGCCGAACACCGGCTACATCGCCGAGTTCCTGTCCTCCTCCGAGGGCCTGCAACTCAACCGCGCGTTCGCCCGTATCGGCGAGCCGAAGATCCGCCGTCGCGTGGTCGAGCTGGTGCGCGCCCTCGCCGGTGAGCCGGAAGAGCATTAGTCCCCCGCTTTTTGTGGCATTGACCGGCCTCCGGATCGCTGCCAGAAAATGACGGAGCATGGCCGGGACCCGGCCCGCAACGGGGGTTCTCGTGCCGCGTTCGACCTACCACTTCACCAGCGAATCGGTTTCCGAAGGCCACCCCGACAAGGTCTGCGACCAGATCTCTGACGGGATCGTGGACACCTATCTCCGTGCCATGCCCGATGCCCGCGTCGCGTGCGAGACGCTTGCAACCACCAATCGCGTGGTGATCGCGGGCGAGGTCCGCGGCCCCGCCTCGATCACCCCCGAGGTGGTCGAGACCGTGGTGCGCGAGACCATCCGCGACATCGGCTACGAGCAGGACGGCTTCCACTGGAAGAACTGCAAGGTCGAGATCCTCCTCCACGCCCAGTCGGTGGACATCGCCCGCGGCGTCGACGCCTCCGGCAACAAGGACGAGGGCGCCGGCGACCAGGGCATCATGTTCGGCTATGCCTGCCGCGAGACGCCCGAACTGATGCCGGCGCCGATCTTCTACGCCCACCGCATCCTCAAGCTGATCAGCGAAGCGCGCCGCGACGGACGGGCTTCCATGCTCGGCCCCGACGCCAAGAGCCAGGTCACGGTCGAGTACCGCGAGGGCAAGCCGGTGCGCGCGGCCTCGATCGTCCTCTCCACCCAGCACATCGACCCCGACATGACCTCGGACGACGTACGCGAGGTGGTCGAGCCCTATATCCGCACCGCGCTCCCGGCCGACTGGATCGACGAGGGGACCGTCTGGCACGTCAACCCGACCGGCAAGTTCGTGATCGGCGGCCCGGACGGGGACACCGGCCTCACCGGCCGCAAGATCATCGTCGACACCTATGGCGGCGCGGCCCCCCATGGCGGCGGCGCCTTCTCCGGCAAGGACCCGACCAAGGTCGATCGCTCCGGCGCCTATGCCGCCCGCTATCTCGCCAAGAACGTGGTCGCCGCGGGCATCGCCGACCGCTGCACCATCCAGATCGCCTACGCCATCGGCGTCTCCCAGCCCCTCGCCGTCTATGTCGACCTGCACGGAACCGGCTCGGTCGGCGAGGACCGTGTGGAGAAGGCGCTGTCGCGGGTGATGGATCTCAGCCCGCGCGGCATCCGCGAGCATCTCAAGCTCAACCGCCCGATCTACGCCCGCACCGCCGCCTACGGCCATTTCGGCCGCCCGCCCGAGAAGGACGGCGGCTTCTCCTGGGAACGCATCGATCTCAGCGAGGCGATCCAGACCGCGCTTTGAGCCCGGCCTCGAGCGATAGCGCGCCGCAGCGCCGCCGCGGCGCCCTCTACGGCCGCCGCAAGGGCAAGCCGCTCAGCGCAAGACGCGAGGGCCTGCTCGAGACGATCCTCCCGAGCCTTCAACTCGATCTGGCCGAGCCGGCCCCGGCCTCGCTCGCTGATCTCTTCCCGGTGCTCGTCGAGACGGTCCGCCTCGAGATCGGCTTCGGCGGCGGCGAGCATCTCCTGGCCCGCGCCGCGGCGGAGCCGCAGACCGGCTTCATCGGCGCCGAGCCCTTCGTCAACGGCATCGCCAGGGCGGTGAGCGGCATCGTCGAAGCGGGCCTCCGCAACGTCCGCCTCCACGCCGACGACGCCACCCTCCTCCTCGACTGGCTGCCGGCCGCCTCGCTCACGGAGGTCGATCTCCTTTACCCCGATCCCTGGTCGAAGAAGCGCCACTGGAAGCGCCGCTTCGTCTCGCCCGAGAACCTCGCCAGGCTTGCCCGCGTGCTGAAACGCGGCGGCCTCTTCCGCTTCGCCTCCGACGTCCCCTCCTATGTCGAGTGGACGCTCCTCCGCCTCGCCGAGACCCCCGCCTTCGCCTGGACCGCTGAGCGCGCCGACGACTGGCGCCAGCCGTGGCAAGGCTGGCCCGGCACCCGCTACGAGGCCACCGCGATCCGCGAAGGCCGCACCCCCACCTACCTCGAGTTCCGGCGGGGGTAGCCGCCCCCTCCAACCAACCACAACCGCTTCCCGGCCTTCGCCGGGGAAACGAGAGATGGGGAGTGCGCGTCCCTTCCTATGCCGATGCCGGATGCCGACTGCCGCCACCTCCGCTTGCATTCCCCGCCCCTCGGGTCTATATCCCTGCCATCACCTCAAACGACTGGTTCGTTGGAGAGTGGGTCCTGCCGGGGCCCGCTCCTTTCGGGCTTAGAGCCGGTCTGCGAGGTCCGGATTTTGGAGCAGGCACGGCGTTGGTCAGCCGGCACGAACAGCGAATCGTCGGCGAGAGCGGGCTCGAGGCCCGGCTCGCGCATATCGTCGAGCCGGCGATCGAGGATCTCGGCTTTCGCCTGGTCCGCATCGTCCTCTCCGGGCGCGACGGCCTGACCCTGCAGATCATGGCCGAGCGGCCCGACGGCTCGATGACCGTCGAGGATTGCGAAACCGTCAGCCGGAATATCTCGCCCCTCCTCGACGTCGAGGACCCGATCGACCGCGACTACCATCTCGAGGTCTCCTCGCCCGGCATCGACCGGCCGCTGGTCCGCCGCTCCGATTTCGAGCGCTGGGCCGGACACGTCGCCAAGATCGAGCTGGCGCGCGCCCACGCTGGTCGGAAGCGCTACAAGGGCACCCTCGCGGGTCTGGAAGCCGACATGGCGCGCCTGAAGCTCGACGCCCCGCCGCCCGAAGGCCCCGACACCGTTCTTCTGCCGCTCGATGGCATCGCCGAGGCGCGTCTGGTCCTTACCGACGCCCTCATCCAGGAAACGCTCCGCGCCGAGAAGCGGCGGAGACGCGAGCCCGACGGCGCCGAGGAAGGCGCCGGGGATTCGCCGAGAGATTTGACTTAACGGAGGTAATAATGGCCGTCAGCGCCAATCGCCTTGAGCTCCTGCAAATCGCCGACGCGGTCGCCCGCGAGAAGGCGATCGACCGCGGCATCGTGATCGCGGCGATGGAGGACGCCATCCAGAAGGCGGCCCGCTCGCGCTACGGCTCGGAGACCGACGTGCGCGCCGAGATCAACTCCAAGACCGGCGAGATCAAGCTGCAGCGCCTCCTCCAGGTGGTCGAGACGCTGGAGAACACCTCCACCCAGATCGCCCTCGAGGACGCCCGCGCCCGCAACCCTGCCGCCCAGCCCGGCGACTACATCGCCGAGCCGCTCCCGCCGATGGACTTTGGCCGCATCGCCGCCCAGTCGGCCAAGCAGGTCATCGTGCAGAAGGTCCGCGAGGCCGAGCGCGACCGCCAGTACGACGAGTTCAAGGACCGCATCGGGGAGATCGTCAACGGCCAGGTCAAGCGCGTCGAGTACGGCAACGTCATCGTCGATCTCGGCCGCGGCGAGGCCATCGTGCGCCGCGACGAGCTGATCCCGCGCGAGCTCTTCCGCCCCGGCGACCGCATCCGCGCCTATATCTACGACGTGCG
>JADYYB010000115.1 GCA_020853895.1 Bauldia sp. | reverse complement strand
GGGGCGGCGAAGGACCAGGAATGGCCGAAGGGGTCGATGAGCTTGCCGTAATAGGCGCCCCAGAAGGTCCGCTCGGCCGGCATTGTGATCTTCGCCCCCTCCTTCGCCGCGTCGGCCATCGCCCTGTCCACGCTCTCGCTGTCGGGGAGGTTGACGTGGACGGTGACGCTGGCCCCGCCGACGGTGGCCGGGGAGGCGGTATCGGCACCGAACTCGGGGAACTCGTCGGAGAACATGATCTCCGAGCCGAACACCGACATCGTGCAATGCATGAGCTTCTTGCCGTCATCGGACGACTGGCGCTGCGTCTCCACGGCGCCGAAAGCCTTCGCGTAGAATTTCGACGCGGCGTCGGCGCCCTTAACCGTCAGGTAGACCTGGATCGGCGCAGGCTTGGGCTCGTCGGCCATCTGCATTCCCTCCGCTCGACGGAGCCGCGACTATAGATCGAGAACGAGGCGCTGGGGGTCCTCGAGGCTTTCCTTCACGCGCACCAGGAAAGTGACCGCCTCGCGGCCGTCGACGATGCGGTGGTCGTAGGTGAGCGCCAGATACATCATCGGGCGGGCCTCGATGCGGCCCTCGACCACCACCGCGCGCTGCTCGATCTTGTGCATGCCGAGGATGCCCGACTGCGGGGCGTTGAGGATCGGGGTCGAGAGGAGCGAGCCGTAGACCCCACCGTTGGAGATGGTGAAGGTGCCGCCCTGCATGTCGGGGATGCCGAGCGTCCCCTCGCGGGCGCGCTTGCCGAGATCGGCGATGGCGGTCTCGATCTCGGCGAGGGTCAGCCGGTCGGCGTCGCGGATCACCGGGACGACGAGGCCGCGCTCGGTCCCGACGGCGACGCCGATGTGGTAGTAGTTCTTGTAGACGATGTCCTCGCCGTCGATCTCGGCGTTGACCGCCGGGATCTCCTTCAGCGCCTGAATCGCGGCCTTCACGAAGAAGCTCATGAAGCCGAGCTTCACCCCGTGCTTCTTCTCGAACAGATCCTTGTACTGGTTGCGGATGCCGATCACCGCGCTCATGTCGACTTCGTTGAAGGTCGTCAGCATCGCGGCGACGTCCTGCGCCTCCTTGAGGCGGCGGGCGATGGTCTGGCGGAGCCGGGTCATCCGCACGCGCTGCTCGAGCGGGGACTGGTCGGGCGCGGTCGGGACGTCGGAGACCGGGACGAGCGCGGGCACGGGACGCTCGGCGGGCTCGGTCTTGCGGGCGACGGCGCCGAGGGCGTCGGCCTTGGTGATGCGGCCGTCCTTGCCGGTGCCCTTGATCGACTCCGGCTGAAGGCCGTGCTCGGCGACGACCTTGCGCACGGCCGGGGAGAGTTCCGCGGTTGCCGCCGTTCCCCCTCCGGCCGCGCTCCGCGCGGCCACCTCCCTCGCAAGTGGGAGAGGGGAAGGCTGAGCGGCCGCCGAGGCGGCGGACGAACTGGAAGCAGCGGCGCTCGTGGCGCCGAGGGAAGAGGATGAGGCGGCCGCGACCGGGGCGGCCTTCGCGGCGGCAGGCTTGGACGTCTCGGCCTTGGCGGCGGGCTTCACGCGGATCTCGCTCGACTCGTTGATCATGCCGAGGAGCGCGCCGACCGGCACGGTGTCGCCGGTCTTGAAGGCGATCTCTTCGATCACGCCGGTCGAGGGTGCGGGGACCTCGACGGTGACCTTCTCGGTCTCGAGCTCGACCAGCGGCTCGTCGGCGGCGACGGAGTCGCCGACCTTCTTGAACCATTGGCCGATGGTCGCTTCGGTGATCGATTCGCCGAGGACCGGGACGCGGATTTCCTTCGCCATCTCTCTCTTCTTCCTGGAGGTTGGTTGGCTACGACTGGGGGGCGAACGCCTCTTCGAGGAAGGCGCTCAACTGCGCCTGGTGCTTGGACATGAGGCCGGTCGCGGTGGCGGCCGAGGCCGGCCGGCCGACATAGCGGGGACGCTGGTGCTTCCACTCGACATTGGCCTGGACGAGCGCCCATTCGAGGTACTGCTCGACGAAGCTCCAGGCGCCCATGTTGCGCGGCTCCTCCTGGCACCAGACCATGTGCGCCTGGCGGAAGCGCGAGACCGCGCCGATCAGAGCCTTCAGCGGGAAGGGATAGAGCTGCTCGATGCGGAGGAGATAGACGTCGTTGATGCCGCGCTTCGCGCGCTCCTCGAAGAGGTCGTAATAGACCTTGCCCGAGCACATGATCACGCGGCGGATTTCCGAGTCGGGGACGAGCTGGCTCGGCCGGTCGTCGTGGTAGTCGAGGTCGTCCCAGAGCGTGCGGTGGAAGGCGCTGTCGGGGCCAAAATCCTCGAGGCGCGAGACCACGCGCTTGTGGCGGAGCAGCGACTTCGGCGTCATCAGCACCAGCGGCTTCCGGAAGTCGCGTTTCACCTGGCGGCGGAGGACGTGGAAATAGTTGGCCGGCGTGGTCGGATAGACGACCTGCATGTTGTCCTCGGCGCACATCTGCAGGAAGCGCTCGAGGCGGGCGGATGAATGCTCGGGGCCCTGGCCCTCGTAGCCGTGCGGCAGGAGCATCACCAGGCCCGACATGCGCAGCCATTTCCGCTCGCCGGAGGAGACGAACTGGTCGATGACGACCTGGGCGCCGTTCACGAAGTCGCCGAACTGGGCTTCCCACACGGTGAGCGCCTGGGGCGCGGCGAGCGAGTAGCCGTACTCGAAGCCGAGTACGGCCTCCTCGGAGAGCATCGAGTTGACGACCTCGAAGCGCGCCTGGCGCTCGGCGACGTGGTTGAGCGGCAGATAGCGCTCCTCGGTCTCCTGGTCGAAGAGCACCGAGTGGCGCTGCGAGAAGGTGCCGCGCTCGACGTCCTGGCCGGAGAGGCGGACCGGGTTGCCGTCGGCGAGGAGGGAGGCGAAGGCCAGCGCCTCGCCGGTCGACCAGTCGATGCCCTCGCCGGTCTCGAACATGTTGCGGCGGTTGGCGAGGAAGCGCTCGATCGTGCGGTGCGCGCGGAAGTCGGGCGGCAGGACGGTGAGGCGCTCGCCGAGCTCCCTGGCGGTCTCGATCGGGAGGCCGGTCGCCCCTCTTCGCGTGTCGTCGTTCTGGTCGGCGGCCTTCATGCCGCTCCACGCGCCGTCGAGCCAGTCGGCCTTGTTCGGCCGGTAGGACTGGCTCCCCTCGAACTCCTCGTCGAGGCGCTTCCGCCAGCCCGCGTTCAGCTCGCCGACCTCGTCCTTGGTGATCACGCCCTCGCCGACGAGGCGCTCGCCGTAGAGGTTGAAGGTCGAGGGATGCTCCTTGATCCGCCGGTACATGATCGGCTGGGTGAAGGCCGGCTCGTCGCCCTCGTTGTGGCCGAAGCGGCGGTAGCAGAACATGTCGACGACCACCGGCTTGTGGAACTTCTGCCGGAACTCGGTCGCCACCTTGGTCGCGAAGACCACGGCTTCCGGATCGTCGCCGTTCACGTGGAAGATCGGCGCCTCGATCATCTTGGCGACGTCCGACGGATAGGGCGAGGAGCGCGCGTAGCGCGGGTTGGTGGTGAAGCCGATCTGGTTGTTGATGATGAAATGGATCGAGCCGCCGGTGCGGTGACCCTTGAGGCCGGAGAGGCCGAAGCACTCCGCCACCACGCCCTGGCCGGCGAAGGCGGCGTCGCCGTGGATGAGCAGCGGGAGGACCATCGAGCGGTCGGAGTCCCGGAGCTGGTCCTGCTTGGCACGCACCTTGCCGAGGACGACCGGGTCGACGATCTCGAGATGCGAGGGGTTGGCGGTCAGCGAGAGATGGACGCGGTTGCCGTCGAACTCGCGGTCGGAGGAGGCGCCGAGATGGTACTTCACGTCGCCCGAGCCCTCGACGTCGCCGGGGGTCGAGGAGCCGCCCTTGAACTCGTGGAAGATCGCGCGGAGGGGCTTGTTCAGGACCTGGGCGAGCACGTTGAGACGGCCGCGATGGGCCATCCCGAGCACGATCTCGCGGACGCCGAGCTGGCCGCCGCGCTTGATGATCTGCTCGAGCGCCGGGATGAGCGACTCGCCGCCATCGAGGCCGAAGCGCTTGGTGCCGGTGTAGCGGAGGTCGAGGAAGCGCTCGAAGCCCTCGGCCTCGGCGAGCTTGTTGAGGATCGCGCGCTTGCCCTTGGGCGTGAAGGTGATGGTCTTGTCGGGACCCTCGATGCGCTCCTGCATCCAGCCCTTCTCGGCCGGGTCGGAGATGTGCATGAACTCGACGCCGAGCGTGCCGCAATAGGTGCGACGGAGGATGGCGATGATCTCGCGGAGCGTCGCGAACTCCATCCCGAGCACGTAGTCGAGATAGATCATGCGGTCCTGGTCGGCGGGCGTGAAGCCGTAGGAGCCGGGGTCGAGCTCCTCGTGGCTGGTCGCCGGGGTGAGGCCGAGCGGGTCGAGATTGGCGGCGAGGTGGCCGCGCATCCGGTAGGCGCGGATCATCATCAGGACGCGCACCGAATCGCGCGTCGCCTGCTGCACGGACTGGGCGGGGAGCTCGGCGCCGCGGGCGTTGGCCTCGGCCTTGAGCCGGTCGTCGAAGCGGCGCTGGAGGGCGATCGCCTCGTGGCCGTTCAGCGCCTCGAGCACCTCGCCCACGAGCGGGCGCTCGCCGCGCTGCCAGGGCACGCCCTTGGCCACGCGGATGACATTGTCGCGATTGTCCGCCAGCCCCTCGAAGAAGGCCCGCCAGGCGGCGTCGACCGCCGCCGGGTTCTCCTCGTAGCGGGCCTGCATGTCCTCGATATAGGGGGCATTGGCGCCATACAGGAACGAGGACTTAGCGAAGGCCTCGTTGAGTGGCTGACGGCTCATTTCTTGGGCTTTCGGACGGCGCGGCGAACTGCCGCATCATGGGGCGGCAATCACTAATGAAATGGGCAGCAGAACTCAAGATTTCAAATGCTCAACCAAGGTCTGCCCCAGACGCGCAGGTGAGGGTGCAACCCGCACGCCAGCCGCCTCGAAGGCGGCGATCTTCTCCTCCGCGCCGCCCCGGCCGCCGGACACGATCGCGCCGGCGTGGCCCATGCGGCGGCCCGGCGGCGCGGTGCGGCCGGCGATGAAGCCGACGACCGGTTTGCTCCGCCCGCGCCTGGCCTCGTCGCGCAGGAACTCGGCGGCATCCTCCTCGCCGCTCCCGCCGATCTCGCCGATGAGGATGATCGAGCGCGTCGCCTCGTCGGCGAGGAACATCTCGAGGACCGGGATGAACTCGGTGCCGCGCACCGGATCGCCGCCGATGCCGACGGCGGTGGTCTGGCCGAGGCCGGCGCGCGTGGTCTGGAACACCGCCTCGTAGGTGAGCGTGCCCGAGCGCGAGACCACGCCGACCGAGCCGGGCGAGAACATCGAGCCGGGCATGATGCCGATCTTGCACGCGCCGGCGGTGACGAGGCCGGGGCAGTTCGGGCCGATGACGCGGCTCCTCGAGCCGTCGAGGGCACGGCGGACGCGGACCATGTCGAGGACCGGGATGCCCTCGGTGATCACGACGATGAGCGGGATCTCGGCGTCGACCGCCTCGAGGATGGCGTCGGCGGCGAAGGCGGGCGGGACGTAGATGACGGTGGCGTCGGCTTCCGTCCGCGCCTTCGCCTCGGCGACGGTGTCGAACATCGGGAGGCCGAGATGGGTCGAGCCGCCCTTGCCCGGCGTGACGCCGCCGACCATCCGCGTCCCGTAGGCGATCGCCTGCTCGGTGTGGAAGGTAGCGGTCGCGCCGGTCATGCCCTGGCAGATGACGCGGGTGGTCTGGTCGATGAGGATGGACATGAAGGCGAAGCGAAGCCGCTAGAGGAAGGGGTTCACGATGCGCACGTCGCCGATGGTCTGACCGTGGTTGAGATCCTCGGTATAGACGAGAGGCGCGTCCAATGACCTCGCGGCGGCAACAATCGCCGCATCCCAGTAGGAGACCTGGAACTTTCTCGAGATCGTTATGGCGGATTGCACGAGCTGCGCGTCCACCGGCGCCAAAGGCCGCAGCGCCAGACGGTCGACCCACTCCGCCGCATCCGCCACGGGCATGGGAACCGGAATCTTTCGCGTTACGACCACGAAGAACTCCTGAAGGACCTGACCGGAAATCGCGAAATTCGATTGTTCCACCAAGTCGCGCGCGCGGATGCGCTTCGCTTCCTCGTCCTCGCGTCCGGCGGCGGCATATATCAGGACGTTGGAGTCGAGGAAGCAGTCAACGATCATAAATATCGTCTCGCTTCCAGGTGCGCTTTCCCATCCGGGCCTTCGAGCGATCGCTCATCTCGCGAAGCTCGCGCATCGCCTCCTTCACGCGAGTTTCGTTACGCGCGATCTGCTCGAGGTGCTGCCGGACGAGTGCATTCACCGTCGTCTGATGGTTGGCCGCATATTTCCGCACCTGATCGAGAACGGCTTCGTCGACGGCGAGGGTGATGTTCTTCATGGCTATCTCGTGCCTCCACAGTTACACATAATATGTGGAGGCGGGCGGGTCGGCAAGGAAGGGCTATTTCCCAACGGCGGCGACGATCTTCTGGGCGGCGTCGTCGAGGTCGTCGGCGGAGATGATGTTGAGGGTCGAGGCGGCGAGGATCTCCTTGCCGAGCTCGACATTGGTGCCCTCGAGGCGAACGACCAGGGGGACCTTGAGGCCGACCTCGCGCACGGCGGCGAGCACGCCCTCGGCGATCGTGTCGCAGCGCATGATGCCGCCGAAGATGTTGACCAGGATGCCCTTCACCTTGGGATCGGCGGTGATGATCTTGAAGGCCGCCGTCACCTTCTCCTTGGACGCGCCGCCGCCGACGTCGAGGAAGTTCGCCGGCTCCGCGCCGTAGAGCTTGATGATGTCCATCGTCGCCATGGCGAGGCCGGCGCCGTTGACCATGCAGCCGATCGTGCCGTCGAGCGCGATATAGGCGAGGTCCTGCCGCGCGGCCTCGACCTCGCGCGGGTCCTCCTCGCCCTCGTCACGGAGGGCGGCGATATCGGCGTGGCGGAAGAGGGCGTTGTCGTCGACCCCGATCTTGGCGTCGAGGCAGACGAGGTCGCCCGCGCCGGTGAGGACGAGCGGGTTGATCTCGAGGAGGCTCATGTCCTTGTCGAGGAAGGCGCGATAGAGGGCGGCGGCGAGCTTCGCGCCCTCTTTGGCGGCCTCGCCGGTGAGACCGAGGGCGTCGGCGAAACGCCGGCCGTGATGGGGCATGAAGCCGGTCGCGGGATCGACGGCGAAGGTGACGATCTTCTCCGGCGTGTGGGCCGCGACCTCCTCGATCGACATGCCGCCCGCCTGCGACACGACGAAGGCCACACGAGAGCGGGAGCGGTCGACGAGGAGGGAGACGTAGTACTCGGCGGCGATGTCGGTGCCTTCCTCGACATAGACGCGGCGGATCTTCCGGCCGATCGCGCCGGTCTGCGCGGTGACCAGCGTGCGGCCCAGCATCTGGTCGGTCGCGG
Source organism: Bauldia sp. (assembly GCA_020853895.1). Classification (GTDB taxonomy): domain Bacteria; phylum Pseudomonadota; class Alphaproteobacteria; order Rhizobiales; family Kaistiaceae; genus JADYYB01. The sequence continues at coordinate 52 of JADYYB010000115.1, read as the reverse complement.
TGGCCGCCTCGCTCGGCGAGCGGGCGAGGCGGACGCCACCGCCGCTGCCGGC
>JADYYB010000114.1 GCA_020853895.1 Bauldia sp. | reverse complement strand
CGCCAGCATCGAGACGTTCGGCTTCACCAACCCGGTGCTGATCGACGAGGCCGACACGATCATTGCCGGCCATGGACGGCTGGCTGCCGCCAAGCAACTCGGCCTCGGCACAGTGCCGACGATCCGCCTTTCTCATCTGTCTCAGAATGAGAAGCGAGCGCTCGCCGTGGCGGACAACAAAATCGCTCTCAACGCTAGCTGGGACCTAGAGATTCTAGCGGGCGAGCTGCAGCACCTTTCCTCACTGGAGCTCGACTTGGACCTCGGGGGCCTCACCGGGTTCGACACGGCCGAGATCGACAATCTCGTCCTCGGTACGGGCGACCCGGTCCGAGACCCCATTGACGAGTCGCCCCTGGCAGACACTGGTGGCGAGCCTGTCAGTCAGCTCGGAGATCTTTGGCAGTTGGGCCCACACCGCCTCCTCTGTGGCGACGCGCTCAAGCCCGAAAGCTACGAGGCTTTGCTGGGCGCCGAGAAGGCCCAGCTCGTTATCACGGACCCGCCCTTCAACGTAAGAATGCGGGGACATGCCGGAGGGCTCGGCAAGGTTCGTCACCGTGAGTTCCCCATGGCCTCGGGAGAGATGAGGGCCGGAGAATTCACGACCTTCCTCGAGACTGCCTTTCGGCGCCTGTCGGCGGCAAGCGGCGACGGCTCGATCCATTTCGTCTTCATGGACTGGCGGCATATGCGGGAGATCCTCGCCGCGAGCGCCTCAAGCCACCAGTTGATCAACCTCGTTGTCTGGGACAAGGGCGTCGGCGGCATGGGATCGCTCTACCGCTCCCGACACGAACTAGTGTTCGTGTTCAAGAGCGGCCGAGCCCCACACCAGAACAATGTCGCGTTAGGCGCCAAGGGCCGCTACCGCACCAACGTCTGGGCCTATGCCGGCGCCAACTCCTTCGGAAGAGCGCGGGCGGACCTTGCTCTCCACCCCACCGTGAAGCCGGTTGCCATGATCGCTGACGCCATCCGCGACTGCTCGGCCCGGAACGCCCTGGTGCTCGATCCCTTTGCCGGCTCCGGGACGATCCTCCTCGCGTGCGAGCGCACCCGGCGGCGGGCACGCGCGATCGAACTCGACCCTCTCTACGCTGATGTTGCGATCCGCCGGTTCGAACAGCACGCCGGCGTGCGCGCCACCCTTTCTTTCACAGGGGAGTCGTTTGAAGAGGTATCGGCACGGCGGACGACGGAGCGAGCCTCGGTCGAAGTTGCATCACCAGTACCCAACGGCATTTTTGGGTCCACTCCATCGAGGCGGAAGTGATGAAGAGACCCTTCGACCGGACGCACCAAAATCCAGAACCGACCGATGAATACGAGGTCGGCTACGGCAAACCCCCGCGGGAGCACCAGTTCAAGCCCGGGCGGTCTGGCAACCCTCGTGGCCGTCCAAAGAAGAAGGGCCTCCAGGATATGGACACGATCATAGGCAGCGAGCTGGCCCGACCGATCGCGATTATCGAAAACGGTCGGTCGAAGATACTCACCGCCGGTGAGATCATCGGTAGGGGTTTGGTCAACGACGCCGCGAAGGGTAGCCCATCGGCTCGCAAGCTTCTCCTTTCGCGGCCACGTCTTCGAGGCGAGCCGTCTCCTACCCCCTCAAGTTCGGCTTTTCCAGCGGGCGCGGCCGAACGCCTGATCGGCCTCCTCGACCGGATCGCGGAGCGAAGGAAGAGTCAGGAAGCCGGGCCTCACGATGTGAGGTCCGGCGATCATGAGCGCGAAGGCTCGTGATCATCGGGAGGGCGGTTGGCCTGAGATGCTACTCCGTCCGGCTGCTGACCCCCATCGTGTCGGAGGAGCCCGGCAGCTGAAAGCTTGGCGCGGAGCCGGATAAGGTCCTGTTGTCGATCCCGCAACAAACGGCCTCTGGCATTGGAGCGCAGTTCAGACGCCTCGATTTCGATCAGGGCGAGTCCGTTGGCCGGAAGGGTCGCCCGCCGACGATCGTCGTAGAGGCGCCTTTGCTGGCCACGAGAGACGCCGCTGACCGTGGTCTGCCAGGGCTTGTCGAAATGGGGCACCGGCTCTCCATGCTGACGCTCGCGGTACTCAATGACCAGCGAACGACCGGGATAGTAGGCATCGACTGGCAGGCTCACCGCTCTCCCGCCTCGCCCGGGATCCCCGAGCAGAAATGGAAAGCGCTTCTGCCGAACTGACTTCTCTTCGAGGATCTCGTCACAGAGGTCGAGAACGTAGGCTTCATCGCTGCTTGCACGCCCTCTCGGGGCTCCTTGCGTCGTCTCATTCTCGTCTAGCATCAACGTGGCTCCCGCCGGCCAATTCCGGCCAACCGAGGAAGCCATACTTCTGAGGAAAAATCCTATTTTCGGATACTGGAAGTCGTCGCAGGGCAGGGTCCGTGGACAACGCTGCCCTCAGCAACGAGATGTTGGGGCAACGCTGGCGCGCCACGACGAATGCTCGAAGCCTCTAGCCGGCGCCATATCCTCTTTTGGGATATCCGAATTGAGAATGTTGGTTAGCGCCCTCTTTCCGTTCGCGGTAGAGGACGGATGCGGTCAACCATCTATAGCGAGGAGCAGAAACGCCTTGCGGCTCTCCTCGTCGACGCCCGCAAGCAGGCCGGCCTAAAGCAGGTCGAGGTGGCGGCAAAGATCAAGGAGCCGCAGTCGTTCGTCGCCAAGTACGAGAGCGGCCAACGCCGACTGGATGTGATCGAGTTCATCCGCATCTGCCGGGTACTCGGGGCCGATCCGGTCCGTCTATTCTCCAAGCTGGCCAAGAGCATCCGCTAGGCTGTCACGGTCTCGGCGGCCCAAATGGTCACCCGTTGCAGGCCTAGACCGGCGCCGGCCAAGCGAATTGCCCGACTGAGCAATTTCCTGCCTCGATGTCGGGGGCAATGAGTCGATCTTCGCCAAACGATTGCTCCAGTCCGACTTCACTTCCCCGACACCGCAAGCATTGCTGTCCCGACACCGACGGAGCGAGCGATGCCGAAGCTGAAAATCGGAAAACGTGAGAACCGACGCGCCAACGAGGCCTGCCTCAAGGCCTTGATGATCAAGATGATGCGGGCCGGGTCGATCGCCAAGGGCGGAGCCGCGCTGATCGCTGCCGGCGACTATGAGGGCGCCTACCAGGCCGCGCTCAAACTCGAGCCGCTTCTTCGCGAAGCGGACCATGCGCTGCAGTCCACCTCGGTGTTCAGGGTACGAGGGCGGGACAGCTTCTGACCGCGGTCGAGCGAGAGAGATTGAGATCCACCCGCCAGCGCCATCCGGCCTCCGCGGGGTTCGGGCAGTGCCGGCAGCAGTCCGCTGCCGCGACCTCGAAAGGAGGATCTCAATGAAGCTGACCGACACTATGCTCATCATTCTGACCGACGCGGCGAAGCGGCCCGACCGCATCGTCATCCCGCCCGAGCGGCTGAAGGGGGCCGCGGCCGAGAAGGTCCTCGGCAAACTCCTGGCCGCCGACCTGGTCGGAGAGGTTCGCGCTACCCGCGGCATGCCGGAGTGGAAGCGCGACGAGACCGGCGCGCGGGCGCTCGTCCTGACCGATGCGGGGCTGAAGGCCATCGGCGCCGATCCCCAGGAGGGCGAAACGGGTGTGGTCGACAAGCCGCCCCGCAACGAGCCGGTGCCCAAAAAGGCTCCCGACGCCCGCCGTGCGAAGCCGTCGGCCTCTCGCAAACCCACCGGCAAGAAGGGGCCGCCGGCGGCCAAAGGCGCTGAGGCACCCCCGGGTCCCGGCAGCAAGACCGCCCAGCTCATTCGGCTCCTTCAGAAGCCGGGCGCAACTATTGATGCCCTGGCCGCTGCCCTGGGCTGGCTGCCGCACACGACCCGAGCGGCGCTGACGGGACTTCGCAAGCGCGGCTTCACGATCGAACGCACGCCAACCAAGGACGGTCCCAGCAGCTACCGCATTACCGAAGAGCCACCCGCGATCGCCCCCACCCGTGGACGTCGAGCGAAGGCAGAAGGCTAAAGGGGAACCCCGATGGGTCCAACCAGACGAGGGTCCCCGGAGTTCGACAAGGAGATTGCCGCCGAGGTGGCGGCAGTCTCCGGCCTTCCTCGAGCGACGCTGATCGAACGATGGACGGCCGCCTACGGTCGTCCTCCCCCAAAGGGCATCAGCCGGCGTCTACTCGAATATTCGGCTGCCTACCAGATTCAGGCCGCCGCCTATGGCGGTCTTCCCGCCCCGGTCATCCGAAAACTCATGAAGGCTGCCGAGCAGCTGGCCGTCGGCAAGCCCGTGACGACAAACTCGCCCTCCAGCCGCCTCCGGCCCGGAACCCGCCTAGTACGCGAGTGGAACGGGCGCACCCACACCGTCGAGGTGACTGAGGGCGGCTTTCTGTGGAGCGGCCGGCCCTATCGATCGCTCTCTGCCATCGCTCGCGAGATCACCGGCGCCCGCTGGTCCGGCCCGAGGTTCTTCGGCCTATGAGCGAACGTCGAACCTTTCGGTGCGCGATCTACACCAGAAAATCGACCGAGGAGGGTCTCGATCAGGACTTCAACTCCCTTCAGGCGCAGAGGGAGGCGTGCGAGGCGTATGTCCGCAGCCAAGCCCACGAGGGCTGGAAGGGAATCCCAACCGCCTACGACGACGGAGGGTACTCCGGCGGCACGATGGATCGGCCGGGCCTCGCTGCCCTCCTGGGGGACATCAAGGAGCATCGGGTCGATGTCGTGGTCGTCTACAAGATCGATCGGCTGACGCGCTCGTTGGCGGACTTTGCTCGTATCGTCGAAATCCTCGACGCCAGTGGTGCTTCCTTCGTCTCGGTCACGCAGGCCTTCAGCACCACCACCTCAATGGGCCGCCTGACGCTGAATGTCCTCCTGTCCTTCGCCCAATTCGAGCGCGAGGTCACGGCTGAGCGAATCCGGGACAAGATCGCGGCGTCGAAGAGGAAGGGGATGTGGATGGGCGGCCGTGTGCCGCTCGGCTACGACCTTCAGGACGGGCGTCTGATCGTCAATGAAAGCGAGGCGGATGTTGTTCGCACCCTCTTCCGCCTCTGCCTGGAAATCGGCAGCGTTCGGCTTCTCAAGGACAAGGCAGATGAACTAGGGCTCCGGACCAAGCTGCGCCGAGAGGCGTCGGGCAGGGTCGTCGGAGGTCGACCGTTCTCTCGGGGCCATCTCTATGCGCTCCTCGCCAACCCGATCTATATCGGCCGGACGCCCCACCGCGGTCAGTCCTATCCGGGACAGCACCCCCCAATCATCGACGCCGAGACGTGGTCGGCCGTGCGTCGCCTTCTCGCCGAGGGCACGCCATCGAAGAGCCGAAGCGGGCCGCCGGGCGAACCCAGCCTGCTGGCGGGACTAGTTTTTGACGAGACAGGCGATCGGCTCGCTCCAACCCACGCGGTCAAGCAGGGGCGCCGATACCGCTACTACGTCTCGCAACGCCTTCTCCGAGCCCCGCGCCGAACAAGTGATGGATGGCGTCTACCGGCCCAAGAGCTCGAGGGGGTCGTCGTCAATCTGGTCGGAGAAGTGCTTGGCGATATTGGGTGGCTCGTCTCTGAGCTCCACCTCGATGCGCTGCGACCCGACCAGCTGCAGATGGCGTTGGGCAAAGCTGAGGCAACATCGAAGGATCTGCAAACTGACCCACTTCGACGGCGAGACCTTCTGTCGAGCTTCGTGGAGCGCATCGTGCTTGAGGCGTCTCTCGTCAGAGTGACTTTCCGCGGCGGTGCCCTGCGGCAGCTGCTAAGTCCAGAGCGGTCAGCTGCTCCGAGTCTTGGCCCGCTCGTGCGAGAGTGGCGACTTACGCTCCGGCGCCGTGGGTTCGAGGCCAAGCTAGTCATCGAAGGCGCTCGGCGGGAGGATGAGGGTAGGCAGGATCCGAAACTGATCGGGCTTCTCGCTCAGGCCCATAGAGCCTTGCGGCTTCTCACGACCGGCTCGGCCGGCTCGATCCAAGCGGTCGCTACGAAGATCGGGCAGCACCCAAGCGATGTAACTCGCATCCTGCCTTTGGCGTTTCTCGCGCCGAACATCGTCGTGGGGATCACCTCTGGAGTACAACCTGTCAGTCTGACCGCACAACGCTTGAAACGGCTAACCGACCTTCCCGAGGATTGGAGGCTGCAGCGCGCCCTTATCCACGACAACAAGCGCCCGTCGGAGCTCACCAAACGCACGCCTGATGCCAGATTGATGAGTGGCAGCGAGCCAGAATGAAGCTGACGTGTCGTTCAGCGCAGACAGGCATCGCCGCGGGTTCACTGTCGTTTGAGGCGCTGCTGAATTGAAGGGCTATGCGCCCGCCAACGCCTACTAGACCAGGAAGCGAGCGACGCCCCGACGGGGAGCTGGGTAGGCAGAAGCAGCCGAGCCGGCTTGAGCCATCTTGCTTCGGGTTACGTTCCCGCACATCTTGCTGACCTAAGGTTGCGGATGGGGGCCACAGCCAAGGATGGCGACGTCGGAACTGCAGGCCAAGATTCTTCGGCGTCAGACAAAGCCTGGGGAATACAAAGTCTACAAGGCCGCTCTCGAATGGGATCTGACGGATCCGATCGTCATCGAGAGCGAGAAGGACTTCAAGTCGAGCCCGCGCTGGCAGGATCGGCTTACTCCTTACCACCACCAAGTGACCAATCTGATTACGTTTTGTCGCCGCCTTCCGGTGACCCTCCTGGCCGATGACGTTGGTCTAGGCAAGACCATCAGTGCGGGTCTGATCATTAGTGAGTTGGCTGCGCGAGCGCGTCTTTCGAAGGTGCTCGTCGTCTGTCCGAAACTTCTCGGGTCGCAGTGGAAGTCCGAGCTTGAAAGCAAGTTCGACATCCCAGCCGAGATCGCGACGGGTCGCGCCCTCCTCGACGCCGACCCTGTCGAGAGCGGCGCGGTCATAACGACGTACCAATCGGCTCGCCTCTATCTCGAACGGCTTCCTGAGGATCGCTTCCAGATGCTCGTCCTCGATGAGGCACACAAGCTCCGCAATCTTTACGGAGTTGAGAGCGTACCCAAGGTCGCGAAGGTTTTTCGGAATGCTTTGGAAGCGCGGCGCTTCCGCTTCGTTTTGATGCTGACTGCCACACCCATTCATAATCGGCTCTGGGATCTATACTCACTCGTCGACCTTCTCACGGTCGCCCGGGGACACGAAAATCCTTTCGGAAGCACCGGTCAGTTCGCTCGACAGTTCATCGCCGACAAACGCGAGCAGGCACGCCAGCTGAAACCCGAGGCGCGCGAACAGTTTCGGTCCATTGTCTACGGCTACATGTCACGCGTTAGACGCGGCGATGCCAAGCTGCTCTTCCCCGGACGGGAGGTGCAGATGCATCGAGTTGAGCCGACGGCAGCGGAGCTGCAGCTCATTCGCGCGATCGGCGAGCCCATCAAGAGACTCAATCGCCTCGCGCAGATTTCTATCCTGCAGGCGCTTACGAGCAGTCCTGAAGCCTTGAAGGCGCAGCTTCTGAACATGGCACGAAACGGAACCGTGCCGTGGGACCTCGCTCAGACTGTAAAGCAGATCGTCGAGAGCATGCCTCGCAGTGCTAAACTCAATGGTCTCGCTCAACTCATCGAAACCCTCAAACAGAAGAACCCGAAGAGCTGGCGCCTCGTGATTTTCACGGGTCGGCGAGAGACACAGACCACCATCCAGCTCTTCCTCGAGAGCGTGGGTATGAAGGTGGGCATCGTCAACGGAGAGTCGGGACCGCGAAATCAGGAAACAATCCAGCGGTTCTGGAAGAACCCTCCTGACATCCGCGCCATTGTCTCGACGGAGGCTGGATCCGAGGGCGTCAATCTCCAGGTCGCCAATGTGCTGGTCAACTACGATCTGCCATGGAACCCGATGATCGTCGAGCAGCGAATTGGGCGGGTTCAGCGTCTCGCGTCAGAGCACGCCAATGTCAGCATTTTCAACATCATGCTCCGCGGAACTTTTGAGGAGTACATCGTCGGCCGACTCGTTGAGAAACTGCAGATGGCGTCCCACGCGATAGGGGACATCGAGGCATTACTGCAGGGCGCCGACGTCGGCGATGGGGATGAGGACGTCGCGGCAAGCTTTGAGGATCAGATCCTCAAGTTGGTCTTGGCAGCCCTCGAAGGGAAGGATGTCACCCGGGACACGGAACTCAAGCTCGCCAGCATCGAAAATGCGAAGGCCGAGCTCGAACGGGAGGAAGCTAATATTAATGCCATGCTCGGAAGCATGGACGGTGCAGAGTATGTTGGCCCCCGTGCCCCGACACTGCCACTTCCTGAGAGGTCAATGGAGTCGCGAGACTTCACGCTCGCTGCTCTCGAAAATCTTGGCTACCGCCTCACACCACAAGCGTCGGGCGAGGTTCTTTCGGTAAAGGACTCCGCCCGAGAATACATCCGTTTTGACGGCAAGTCGGGAGAGACCAGAAGCACGCTCTATTCGCCGGGAGCGCCGGCGTTTCAGCGTCTCGTAAGCAACACGATTGCGACGGGCGTTCACGATGTTGAGGATTTAGATGTCGACGCGCCAAAAGCTGCGGAGCAATTGACCCGACAATGGGTGGAGAGCTTCGGTGGCCAACCCCGAAGTGTCGAGACTACAGCGGCGCGGCGCCAATTCGATGGGAACGCGCTTCTTCGAGTCAGGGCCACGGTAGCTCACGATAGCTACGAGCGATTGGTCGAGATACCGAGCTCGAAGGATGACAATCGAATCGAACCCAGTCGTGATGCCATCCGGCCGATCGGGAGGACGTTAGAGAACCCCCTGGAGCTCGGTCTCAATGCGCCGAGACTTGCCTCGGCTGCCATCGATGATCCAGCAATCTCGGAATTCTCACGCTTCTATCTGGAGCGTCGTGAGCAGGAAAAGGCTGCTGCGGGCAACGACGACCGCAAGCGACAGAAGCTGCACGAAGATTTCACGCCCCGCGTAGCCCCAACCCTCGTAGGGCTTAGGGGGAAGCTGCATCGCGAGTTCGCTGTGCGAGCCCGATATGGTTTCGATGCCGATCAAGGCTACGAGAGCACGATCTTAGTGGACCCGCAGCAGGGACAAGTGAGGGAAGCCCCGGAGCTTGGTTTGTGTGCGAGCTCGGGCAAGACCGCACCGGTGGACTGTCTAAGCGTCTGTCAGATGACCGGTGGGCGTGTCCTTCGCCACCTTCTGGCGCGTTCGGAGAGGAGTGGCCGGCTGGCATTACCAGAGTTCACGGTCGTCTGTGCGCTGAGCGGGAAACGTCTTCTCGCCGACGAGGTCGAGCCATCGGTGATGACCGGAGCTCTAGTTGACAAACTTCTCCTCGGGACATCGAGCGTCAGTGGCCGCCGCGCTGAGCCCGAGCATTTTGAACGTTGCGAGTTCACGGCCGCTAACCTGCTGAAGGACGAGCTCGCGGTAAGCGACGTGTCCGGTCGCCTCTATCGGCTCGACCAGAATATGCGATCGGCCGTCACAGGGAAGATGGGCCATCGCAAGGAGTTCCTCACCTGCCACGAGACACTTCAACCGGTTGAGCTTGTCCTGGCGGAGACATGCGAGGTCACTGGTCACAAGGTGCGTCCGGGGGTCCTAGTGGCTTGTGAGGAGACCAACCGGCGAGTCCTTCCGTCCGAACTTGAGCGCTGTTCCGTCACTGGCAAGCGCGTCCTCAGAAGTCTGCTAGTTACCAGCAGCATCTCTGAGGCGCGTATTCTCCGATCGGCGGCACTTCAGTCCTCGCGAGGAAGCTTCTGTGCCCCTACGGAGGCCAAGACCTGTTTCTGGAGCGGGAAGGCATCCCATCCAGATGACACGCGCACATGCTCGCTGACGGGCCTCCTCATCCATTCGGACTTTGCGGTGGAACCAGGGGGAAGGCTCCGACCCCTAGTGGAGCTTCTCGAGGGAATGCTCCACGACGAAGCTGAGATGCGCGTTTGGGAGGATGTTGGCCAGCGGATCTCACGCGCGGTGGGAGGCCGAAAATGCCAAGTCGAGGCGGCGGTTCAGTCACCCAACCATGATCATCTTGCTTTGGTTGGGCAGACCAGCGGGTTCCTCGGTTTGAGAAAGGGGCTGGCTGGGGCGGTTGTTAGGGTCAGGGATCGTGCGATCATCGGACGGATCGCCCGAGGCAGGCGTACCCCAGGTGGTTTCGTGCGCGAAATCTAGCAGTCGGCCCACCATTCTGCGGCTGAACCCACTCTTCGACAGCGGCCTCAAACCTATCCCCCTCGATTCTAGTTGATTGGGGCTGGGCGCAGTTGCCGCCGCGCGATCGCTTAAGGTAGAGCTTTCGCTCTGGGGAGCTGGAAGCATGAGCATCAATTCGGCCTTCTATCGGAGCGATGGCGCGCGCAACGAGCCGGGGGTTGAATCACCATGGCGAGAATGGGTGTCAGCCGCGGCTACACTCAACTTCGCAAATGATGACCCGCTCATCGATTGGTTGGAGGAGTTTGGCTCGCTCAAAGGCCACAAGCGTGACGACGCTGAGCAAGGCTATGATCCGCGGACTGACTTTCGTCGATTCGTCGAGGAGCGCTCGAGGGAGTTTGAGGCCCGCGTGATCGGGCACCTGGAGGGCAATGCTAAGGTCCTGCACATAGCCAAAGACGCCAGGTCGGCTCAAGACGCGACCGCAGTCTTATCTACTTGGGAAGCGATGCGAGCCGGCGTCGAGGTCATTGCGCATGGCGTTCTTTGGCACGCGCAGACGAAGACATACGGCATTCCCGATCTATTGGTGAGATCGGACGTGCTCAATCGGTTCTTTCCATCGGATTTGTCCTCGGAAGAGTCGGCCCAGCCTGCGCCAGATCTTCCGCTCCCTTCGGCGCACTATCGGGTCGTTGAGATCAAGTTCACCACTCTTGACCTCCTGAAGGACGGCCACGCGAGTAGCGCGCATCTCAAATACATGATCCAGGTCTGGCTCTACACGCAGGCGCTAGGCGCCATGCAGGGCTACCCCCCTTCGGCCGGGTACATCCTGGGTCGGCGCTGGAAGACCGCCAATGAGCGCGGTACCTCCGCTCTGGAACGCTTGGCGCGGGTCGACTTCGCGCCTCGGAGTGGGAAGTCAAAGGTCGACCTTGAAAAAGGCGCCGCGGGCGCCTGTCAGTGGATCCGGCGCATGCGCTCCAACGGAGCTTCGTGGGATCTCCTACCGCAACCATCCGTGCTTGAGCTTTGGCCAAACCTACGCAGCACCGATGACCAGCCTTGGCACCAAGCGAAGCGTCGTTTCGCAGCTGATCTGGAGGACTTGACGCTCCTGCCGCGGGTTGGACCGAAGCAGCGCGCGGAGGCGATCGCTACGGGGTTAAGTCGGTGGAGTGATCCGAATTGCTCGGCCGCTCGACTGGGCATCACGGGCGACAAGGCACCACTAATTGTGGACGCCGTCATCAAGGCGAACCAATCGGACAAGACCGGGCCTTTCGTCTTTCCATCTCGGCTGACTGCCAACGAGTTGCTGTGGCGTGATCCGGTAGTCCCTGAGTTCTTCGTCGACTTCGAGACGGTGAGCGACCTCGATGACGACTTCTCGAAGTTCCCAGAGGTCAACGGTCAGCCCCTGATTTTTATGATTGGATGCGGCCATCTGGCCGGCCCAAGCGACGCGCCAGTCTGGAAGTTCGCGCAATTCACAACCGACCGACTATCGCTCGACGAGGAAAGCCGCATCGTTGATGAGTGGCTCGCCCACATGGCCGCCATCTGCCGGGAACGATCTTCCGCTCCTGCCGCCTCGCGCATCTTTCACTGGTCCCCGGCGGAAACGAGCAACCTCAGCGATGCCTACAACGCAGCCGCGGTTCGACAGGGACGGACTGACTGGTCCGACCTTCCGTGGTGCGACTTGCTGAACCGAGTGGTGAGGGAGCAGCCAGTCACCGTACGCGGTGCATTTGGCTTCGGCCTAAAAGCCATTGCAAAGGCCATGCAAGGAGGAGGACTTATCAAGACGCTTTGGTCCGATGGTCCAGCCGATGGCCTGGGCGCCATGGTGGGCGCCTGGCATTGCCACCGCGAGGCGATCCGTCAGTCCAAACGGATGATGGAGATCGATCTCATGCAGGCTATCGCTAGATATAATGAGGTCGATTGTAAAGTAATGGCTGAGGCTCTCGGGTACTTGCGGGCGCAACATTAGGTAGCGTCGAGAACCCGCCACTAGAGTGAAGAGGCAATCGCGCCAGTGAGCCTGATCGCCGCAACCACCGTGGCGATGACCACAAATCCAACGTACTGCGGATTGCTGTAGCGCCCATCCGCACCAGGGCGCTGCCGCCCCTGCTCAAGCTTCGAGCTTCGGTCGGCTCGCTTGGCTCACGCTCTTGCCTCAGGCTTGGCGCTTCGAACGCGGCGGTAGCACGTCATCTCGGCAGAGCGGGAACGTCCGTGGCGCAATCGGCGGCTAAGTCGCAAGGGGTCAGGGCTTGCGGTCGTGCCGTCCTTTATATGCCCCCCGTCGCCGACCGAGAGTGGTGACGCGCCGCGTCTAAAGGTCACCACCCAGCCTCCGATCATGCTATGAGAACATAAGATGAACCACATGGGGGATTGCAGGGCTCCTGCTCTTGACAGAGGCGATGATTCAGGAAATTCTAGGTCCTAGTTTGTCCTAAGGAACAGCGACGCCATGGCCGCCGTTACTCAGCCTGCCTACCGTCATTCTCGGGAAACCCACATCCACATCGCCGGTCTCGCTTGTCCGATCTGCGAGCAGCCGGTTCCGGACGAGAAGGCGGAGGAGTTCCGCTCCCGCCTCGAAACGCGGGACAGGAAGCTCGCCGACGACGCGCTCGCCCGGGCGAGGATCGAGTTCTCGACCGAGAAGGCGCAGCTTGAGGCCGCGGGCCGGCAGGCGCTGGAGCAGGCGCGGAGAGAAGGCGCCGATGCTCTTGCGGCGGAGCGGGCGCAGAACGCCGCTGCCGTTGCGGAGGCGCGCGACCAGGCGAAGAAGGAATCGGACGTCGCGGCAGCTGGGAGGATCGCCGCCCTTGAAGATCGTCTGCGCGAGAGCGAGGCCTCGTGGAAAGGAAAGATTGACGAGGCCGGTCGCGACCGCGATGCGGCGCTCGCGCGGCTCAAGGATCTCACCGAAGAGCAAGACCGGATCGTCGCATGCCGAATCGAGGAATCCCTCGCCGCACTTGAGAAGGATCACTTCGAGAAGCAGGGCGAGAAGGACGCCGCGCACGCCGCCGAGACGCAGAAGCTGATCGCGACGATCACCTTCCTTGAAGAGCAGGGGAGGGAGCGCGAAACCGGCTGGCGGGAAAAGATCGAGCAGGCGATCCGCGAGCGCGAAGCCGTGGTCGCGCAGGCTGAGACGCTAAGGGCGGACCAGGAGCAGGCCATCGCCCGGCGTGTGCAGGAAGCCCGCGACGCGCTGGAGAAGGATCACACCCAGAAGCAGAACGAGAAGGACGCGGCCCACGCCGCCGAGACGCAGAAGCTGACCTCGAAGGTGGCAGACCTCGCCCGGCAGCTTGAGAAGAGAACGGCTGAGGAATTAGGCGAAGGCGCCGAGGTGCAGCTTTTCGATGACCTCAAGGCCGAGTTCGAGCCGGACGGCGACCGCATCGAGCGGATCGGCCGCGGCAATCCCGGCGCCGACATCCGCCACACTGTCATCCACAACGGGCAGGAATGCGGCGTCATCCTGTACGACAGCAAGAATCACATGGCGTGGCGGGACGAGTTCGTCGCCAAGCTTGTGACCGACCGGACGGCGGCTAAGGCGGACCACGCCATCCTCTGCGCACGTAAGTTCCCTCGCGATCAAAAACAGCTGGCGGAGCGGGACGGCGTCCTGATCGTGAATCCCGCCCGCGCCGTGACGCTCGTGGGCATCCTGCGCCGCCACATGATCCAGATTCACACGCTGCGCCTTTCCAGGGCTGAGCGGACGAAGAAGATGGCGGCGCTTTATGACTTCATCACCTCCGAGCAGTTCGCGAACTTGCTCAACCGTATCGAAACGCACGCCGAGACGCTGCTCGACATTCAGGCCAAGGAGATCAAGGCTCACGAGAAGATCTGGCGCGATCAGGGCACGCATCTGAAGTCGATCCTGAAGGTGCTACGCGGCGAGCTCCTGCGGGAGGTCGAGGCGATCATCGGCGCCGACGTAGTCCGGACAAGGGAGACGGCGGAATGAGCGAGGCGCAGCGCAGCGGCGAGCGCGGCCGCGTCGTCGGGTTGCAGGAGCGCCGGCTCGGACCGACGGTCCTGCGGACGTACCGCACGAAAATCGACATCGACGATATCGTCCCGAATGCGCGGCAGCCGCGCCTCGGGCCTAAGGAGGACGAAGAACTCCAGCGGCAGATCGAGGCGAACGAGGGGCTCTTCGAACCGCTTCTCGTCGAACCTCATCCGGAGATCAAGGGCAAGTACCGCATTGTCGACGGCGAGCGCCGCTGGACCAACTCCGACGTTCTCGTCCGTCAGGGCCGCGGGCAGTACCGGCAGATTCCGGTGGAGGTCACGGATCGGACGCTGACAGACGAAGAACGCCTGCGGGTGTGGATCTACATCCACCGCCAGCGCCGGGAATGGGACGCCCGCGAAAAGGAGATGGTGGCCTATCGCCTCGTCGATCTCGTCGGCCGGGCAAGCGCGGCCAACATCCTTGGGATCTCGCTTCGTGAACTAGACAAGTTGGTCGATGTATTCGAGCTCTCATCCCGCTTCACTGGGCTTCGCGATCCGTCGGCGTCCATTTCCTGGGCACGGGAGCTGTCCGGGCTGTCGAAGAAGATGCTCACGCCCGAGGTCGTCGACGAGGTCGTCCGGCAGGTAAACGCGAAGCGCGTCACCAACTCCAAGGACCTTCGCAAGCTGCGGACCATCCTGCCCGACCCTGTGGCGCGAGAGCATTTCCTTTCGGGCACCGGCGATCTTGATTCCGCGATGCTTCGTGTGGGGTCGGCTGCGAAGAAGAAGGCGACCGGTCTTGCGGGCGAGATCGATGCGGCCGTCGAAGCGATGAAGCGCGTGCCGTGGACAACGCTGGCCGAGCTCAAGGGCGATTCTGATCTCCTGAGAAAGATCGACGACGCCGAGGCGCTTCTCAAATCCCTGCGCAAGACCCTTTCAACATGAACTCAGACCGTGGGCCGGCTCGGCGGCGGCGAGGTGAAGATACAGGGCCGTGATGGCCGCTTCCGCGACTCGGACACGGTCGCGCCGGCCCGCGATCCGTTCCCGCCGCACGACATGAAGCACTAGAGGCCCGGCGCCGCCAGCCTCCGCGAGGCGGAAAGCTCAATCATCTTCCTGAGGAGTCACCCATGAGTGCGACTGCCCTGAAGAAAGACATCGCGGAGGAACCCGCCGGCACCGCGCCCGGGGCGAGCGATCGCCCCGCGTCAGACGGTTCGGCGGCGGCGCCGGCGGCCGCCGGCACCACGCGGACGACCATCTTCATCAGTAAGGGAACGCCGGAGGACGACGACTTCGTGCTCTGGCTCGCGCCGCGCCTGGAGTCCCAGGGCTATACCGTCTTTGCCGACATTCTCTCGCTCGAAGGCGGCGATCGCTGGCGGCGCGAGCTCACGGCGACGCTGCAGAATCGGGCGGTCAAGATGCTCCTGTGCTGCCGCGACGTGACGCTGGCCAAGACCGGTGTTCAGGAAGAGATCGGCATCGCCGAGGACGTCGCGAACGAGACCAAGGACCCGCGCTTCATCATTCCCCTGCGCCTCGAAAGGTTCAACAAGGTCTTCGGCATCGGCGAACTCCAGTTCGTCGATTTCACCGGCGGGTGGGCGGCAGGTCTTGCCGACCTGCTCGACACCCTGCAGGCCCAGGGTGTTCCGCGCGATGCGGCGAATGCCATCATCAACCCCAATTGGGAGAACTACCGGCGGCGCGGGGCGATCAAGGTGGAGCAGGCGCCGGAGGCACTCCACTCCAACTGGCTGCGCATCGCCGAAGTGCCCGATACGATCCGCTACTACCAGCCGAGCGGCGCGATCGACCACCAGGCGCTCCACCGCCAGGTCGGTGCGCTCCCGTTTCCGGCCGAGATGCACCTGCGCGGCTTCTTCACCTTCGCCACGCCGGACGAAGTCGCCGAAGCGCTCGCCGAGGCCGGCCGCTTCACCGTCGCGGCGGAAGCGCCGTTCGCGGAGTTCATCGCGAACGGCCTTGAGACACCGAACCTCGGAAGCCGGGACGCCAAGAATATTGTGCTCTCGATCTTTCGGCGGGCGTGGGAGGCTTTCTGCCGCGAGAAGGGATTGCTCGAGTATGCCTGGTCCGCCCAGAGCGGCTTCCATGCCGCGGACGGCCAGATCGCCATCGGCAAGAAGCTCCGGTGGGGGCAGGAGGGCAACAACCGGTCCTCGATGCTGCGCAACATCGCCCAGGGCAAGGTCTGGCAGTTCGGTGTTAGCGCGACGCCCGCTCTTTGGCCGTTTCTCCATCTGAAGGCGAAATCACGCGTCCTTTTCGCCGAACTGAACGCCGGGCAGGCGGGTGCCGTCTTTGACGACAAGGACTATCAGCACCGCTGCCGCCGCACCGTCTGCAAGGGATGGCGCAACAAGCAGTGGCACGGCCGGCTGCAAGCTTTTCTCGCGCTGCTAGCGGACGGACAGACTGCGCTGGCGCTCAAGCTCAGCCCGTCGGCGGCCCTGGTGGTCGAAGCGACGCCCCACGTCATGACCTCGCCCGTCACGACCAGACTTCCCGACGAACTCGCCGACGAGGACGAGGAAACCGACGACCTGACCGTCCGCGCAGCTCCCGCTGCCGGAGAGGAGGATGACCGATGAAGCTCGCCGCGGCCACCGTCCCGATCCTTCACATCCCCGAGCCGCAGCTCGCGTTCGGCGCCGAACAATTCTCCGATCACCCGAAGGACGGCCTGTTCCTCTACGGCCCGCACGACGGGCCGCGCACGGTCCGGCACGTCGCTATCGGCGCCGTCGGCACGACCGAAGGGCTGGGGTTCCTCACGGCCTGGGCGCGGAAGATCTCGGGCCTCGTCCGTGTTCCGCCGCCGGGCAAGACCGAGAAGAAGGACCGCATTCACCTGTCCGATTTCCCCGGCCTCACCGAAACCTTCGGCATCGCCATCGAGCCCGACGAAATCGTCCTGCGCCAGGTCAGCCTCAAGGCGATCGACGAAGCCACGCGAACGCTCAATCACCATGAGGCCGTCGCCAAGGCGGTCGAGATCTACATCGATACGATCGTGCGCCACCACGAGAATGACGAGCGCAAGGTCGATCTCTGGATCCTGATACTGCCCGAGCTCGTGTTCGACCGGTGCAAGCCGCAGTCGCGGCGATCGGGTCTCAGCCTCGTCAAGGGCGACTTCGGCAAACGCCAGGCAACAAGGTCCGACATGCCGCTGCTCGACGCGGTGGTCGACCAGAGCGAGGAGGCGATTTTCGACGACATCCCGGATTTCCATCGCCAGGCCAAGGCCAAGCTTCTCACCCTCGGTCATGTCTCCCAGCTCGTCCGCGAGTCAACGCTCGCGCCCGAGAGCTTCCGCAACAGCGCGGGCTACCCCACCCGGACGCTGCAGGAGCCCGCGAGCGTTGCTTGGAACCTGGCGACCGGCCTTTATTACAAGACGCAGCCGATGCCGCCGTGGAAGCTCTCCTCGGCAAGGCCGGGCGTCTGCTACCTGGGCCTTGTCTTCAAGACGCTCCCCAACGACCCGCGCGATTTCGCGTGCTGCGCCGCGCAGATGTTCCTGGCCGAAGGGGACGGCGTCGTCTTCCGGGGCGCGAACGGGCCGTGGAAGACCGCCGAGCACGAGTTTCATCTGAAGCCGCCCGAGGCGAAGAGCCTCATCGAGATGGTTCTTGAGACCTACAAGGAGAAGCACGACGAGCCGCCCCGCGAGCTCTTCATCCACGGGCGCACCAGCTTCACCGACGAGGAGTGGGACGGCTTTCGTGCCGCGGCGCCCGAGGGCACGAACCTCGTCGGCGTGCGCATCCGTGAGACCGGCGGCGAGGTCAAGCTCTTCCGCGACGGCGACTACCCCGTTCTTCGCGGCACGGCGTTGATCCTGGATGAGCGCAACGCCTATTTCTGGACAAACGGGTTCCTGCCGCGCCTTGACACCTACATTGGCCCTGAAACGCCCAATCCGCTGTTCGTCACGGTGCTGCGCAGTACCGGTGCTCTGCCGGCGATCGAAACCGTGCTCGGCGATGTCCTGGGCCTCACCAAGATCAACTACAACGCCTGCAACTTCAACGACAGCCTCCCCGTCACCGTGCGGTTCGCCGACAAGGTCGGCGACATCCTGACCATGGGATCCGCGAAGGATGCCAAGCGGCAGCCCTTTAAGTTTTATGTCTGAGGACGCCAATGCGGGAGATGTCCTACCGCCGGGCAAGTCTCATCATCGGCTCCAACCGAGCCAGGTCGTGGAGTTCCTTTGAGTCGAATACGAACCATCACAAAGGAGATGCCAGGTCTCCTCATGACTTAGGCGTTTGGGTGACTGCTGCGTTCCGATTCGCTCGGCGATGCACTTCGAGGTCCCTGACGTTTCGGTCGTGGCGCGCCCATGCGACTCCAGGCGTGGCCGCGTCGTGGTTCACCCCGCGCAGCAGAACGCTCTGGCTGACCAGCGGGATGCTCGCATCGGCGAGCCTTCATCCTGCTCTATCCGGCTGTCAGGTAGAAACGTAGTTCTGGACGCCCAATCGACGCAGCGGAGACGGGTGAGCATAGAGGCGCCTTCTGGTCGCGACCTTGGCGTCTCCGTGACAGGTGCCTACCGATATCGAGGCGCAGAAACCGCGGAAATGTCGGCCCTAGATCTCCTTGGCGCCCGGAGACCCGGAAAGGCGCAGACTAAGTGGTGGAGCCAGGCGGAATCGAACCGCCGACCTCTTGAATGCCATTCAAGCGCTCTCCCATCTGAGCTATGGCCCCGAACCAGCCGCCGGCCGGAAAACCGGCGGCGGTGAAACGAGATGGGCTAGGTGGACCAGCCGGACCCGGAAATCAAGCCGGGTCCTACCGCTCCTCCTCCTCGTCGACATCGCCGATGATGTCGCCGACGTCTTCCTCGCCTTCCTCTTCCTCCTCGAGGAAGGTCTCCTCGCCGGCGGGCGCCTCGATCTCGGCGTCCTCGTCCTCGGCCTCCTCGGCGCCCCCGCTCGCCTCCTCGTCGGCGGCCTCGAGGGTCACGAACTCGGCCTCGGCGGTCTCAGCGACCTCCTCGACCTCGTCTTCGGCGGCCGGGGCTGCTGCGGCGGCGCGGCCGCGGGTCGGCGGCTGGAACTCCGTGCCGCATTTCGGGCAGATGATCGGATCCTTTTCCAGATCGTAGTAGCGGGTCCCGCAATTGGGGCAAATCCGCTTGGTTCCGAGCTTCGGTTTCGCCACGCGCCTCTTTCCTGTTCCGCCGGGGGAAGCGGCGTTGCATTAGTCTGAGCGGGGGGCGCTGTCAAAGGCATTTCCGCCCCTTGGGCGGTGACGGCAATGGGATCGCATGTTATCGGGACGCAGCCTCCCGACGACACGGACCGGAGCCGCTCCCTTGCCGGACCATTCCGCCACTTCCCCCCGCCCCTTGCGCAGCTCCGCCGCCGGCCCGCTCAGCGGCCGCGCGCGCGTGCCGGGCGACAAGTCGATCTCGCACCGCGCGCTGATGCTGGCCGCGCTCGCGCTCGGCGAGAGCCGGATCGAGGGCCTCCTCGAGGGAGAGGACGTGCTCGCCACCGCCGCCGCGATGCGCGCCTTCGGCGCGACCGTGACCAAGGGCGCGGACGGCATCTGGCGCGTCACCGGGGTCGGGGTCGGCGGGCTCCTCGAGCCGCAGGACGTGATCGACTTCGGCAATGCCGGAACGGGCGTCCGCCTCTGCATGGGCATCGCCGCGAGCCATTCCTTCGCCACGACCTTCACCGGGGACGCCTCGCTGCGCGGGCGGCCGATGGGCCGCGTCCTCGATCCGCTCAGGCGGATGGGCGTGCAGGTGCTCAGCCGCGCCGGCGATCTCCTGCCGCTGTCGCTGAAGGGGCCCGACCTCCTCGTCCCGATCGAGTACCGCGTGCCGGTGCCCTCGGCGCAGGTGAAGTCGGCGGTGCTCTTCGCCGGCCTCAACGCGCCGGGCACCACGACCGTGATCGAGACGGTGGCGACGCGCGACCATACCGAGAAGATGCTTGCCGGGTTCGGCGCCGGCATCGAGATCGAGAAGGTCGAGGGCGGGGTCGCGATCCGGCTCGAAGGGCGGCGCGACCTCAAATGCCAGAGCATCGTCGTGCCCGGCGACCCGAGCTCGGCCGCGTTCCTGATCGTGGCGGCGCTGATCGTGCCCGGCTCGGACGTAACGGTGGAGGGCGTCCTCCTCAACCCGATGCGCGTCGGGCTGATCGACACGCTCCTCGAGATGGGCGGAGACATCGCCATAGAGAACCGCCGCAATGTCGGCGGGGAAGCCGTCGGGGACATCCGGGTCAAGGCGAGCCGGCTCAAGGGCGTCTCGGTCCCCGCCGAGCGTGCGCCGGCGATGATCGACGAGTACCCGGTGCTCGCCATCGCCGCCGCCTTCGCGGAAGGCGAGACGGTGATGAACGGGGTCGGCGAGATGCGGGTGAAGGAGTCCGACCGCATCGCGGCGATGATCGCCGGCCTTCGCGCCAACGGCATCGAGGCGCGCGACGGGCCGGAGACGATGGCGGTGACCGGCGGGGCGAAGGAGATCGGCGGGGGGACGGTGAAGACCCATCTCGACCACCGCATTGCGATGAGCTTCCTGGTGCTCGGCCTCGCCGGGCAGAAGCCGGTCACGGTCGACGACGCGGCGCCGATCCTGACCAGCTTCCCCGAGTTCGAGACGATCCTCGCCTCGTTCGGGGCGCGCTTCGAGCCGGCCGAGCCGGCCCTCGCAACCTAGCGATGATCATCGCCATCGACGGGCCGGCGGCGTCGGGCAAGGGCACGATCGGCCGGCGTCTTGCGGAGCGCTACGGGCTCAACCATCTAGACACCGGTCTCACCTATCGCGCGGTCGGCGCGGCGATGCTCAACGGGGGGATCAGCCTCGACGACGAGGCGATGGCGACGCGCATCGCCTATCACATGGACCTCGAAGATCTGGACTTCGACCCCAGAAACTACGCGGGAGCCGAGATCGCGGAGGCGGCCTCGCGAGTCGCCGTCTATAGCGAGGTGCGGCGGGCGCTCGTCGCGGCGCAGCGGCGCTTCGCGAAGAAGCCGCCCGGCGCGGTGCTCGACGGGCGGGACATCGGCACGGTGGTCTGTCCGGACGCGGACGTGAAGATCTTCCTCACCGCCGATCCCGTGGCCCGGGCGCGGCGCCGGGCGGCGGAGCTCGAAGCGAGCGGGCGGAGCCCCGGCTTCGAGGCGGTGCTCGCCGACATCAGGCGGCGGGACGAACGGGACAGCAATCGCGCGCTTTCTCCCCTGCGCCGGGCGAAGGACGCGCACTTGCTGGATACCACCGATCTCGATATAGAAGCCGCGTTTCGCGCGGCTGTGGATATCGTCGAGCGGGCACGGGCAGCGGGCCTCTGATTCCGCCGCCCCACCCTCTCTTCAATCCCAACTATCCAGGCCTGGCGCGAGAAAGCCATTCGCCGAGCCTTCGATCCGAGCATCGATCCGCCAACAATCGCGGATTCACGCGGGTTTGGGCGCGGCACGGATCAACACCAACCGCCGGAGCATGATGCCTCCGGCCAGGAGTACAAATGAACGTAGCAACACCGACCCGGGAAGATTTCGCCGCCCTCCTCGATGAATCCTTCAAGGCCGACGCCCTCGCCGAAGGAGCCGTCATCAAGGGCAAGGTCGTGGCGATCGAGAAGGATCTCGCGGTCGTCGATGTCGGTCTGAAGACCGAAGGGCGCGTGCCGCTGAAGGAATTCGGCGCCAGCGCCAAGGGCGCCGAGCTGAAGGTCGGCGACACCGTCGAGGTCTATCTCGAGCGCATCGAGAACGCGCTCGGCGAAGCGGTCCTCTCGCGCGACAAGGCGCGCCGCGAGGAGAGCTGGGTCCGCCTCGAGGAATCCTACAACAAGAACGAGAAGGTCACCGGCGTGATCTTCAACCAGGTCAAGGGCGGGTTCACCGTCGACCTCGAAGGCGCCGTCGCCTTCCTGCCGCGCAGCCAGGTGGACATCCGTCCGGTACGCGACGTCGGCCCGCTGATGCACAATCCGCAGCCCTTCCAGATCCTCAAGATGGATCGCCGCCGCGGCAACATCGTCGTCTCCCGCCGCACCGTCCTCGAAGAGACGCGCGCCGAGCAGCGTTCGGAGCTGGTGCAGAGCCTCGAAGAGGGCCAGGTCATCGACGGCGTGGTCAAGAATATCACCGACTACGGCGCGTTCGTGGACCTCGGCGGGATCGACGGGCTCCTCCACGTCACCGACATCGCCTGGCGGCGCATCAACCACCCGAGCGAGGTCCTCAATATCGGCCAGACCGTGAAGGTGCAGATCATCCGGGTGAACCAGGAGACGCACCGGATCAGCCTTGGCATGAAGCAGCTCGAGGCCGATCCGTGGCAGGGCATCGAGGCCAAGTACCCGGTCGGGACCCGCTTCAAGGGCCGCGTCACCAACATCACCGACTACGGCGCGTTCGTCGAGCTGGAGCCGGGGATCGAGGGCCTCATCCACGTCTCGGAGATGAGCTGGACCAAGAAGAACGTGCACCCGGGCAAGATCGTCTCGACCTCGCAGGAGATCGAGGTGGTCATCCTCGAGGTCGATCCGGTCAAGCGCCGCATTTCGCTCGGCCTCAAGCAGACGCTGGAGAACCCGTGGCAGGCCTTCGCGGCCGCGCACCCGGTCAACTCCGAGGTCGAGGGAGTGGTCAAGAACAAGACCGAGTTCGGCCTCTTCGTCGGCCTCGACGGAGACGTGGACGGCATGGTCCACCTCTCCGACCTCGACTGGAACAAGCCGGGCGAGCAGGCGATCGAGGACTATAACCGCGGCGACAATGTCAAGGCGGTGGTGCTCGACGTCGACGTCGAGAAGGAGCGCATCTCCCTCGGCGTGAAGCAGCTCGCCGGCGATCCCTTCAAGGAAGCCGCCGCGTCCGGTCCGGGCGGCGGGATCAAGAAGGGCGGCGTCGTGACCTGCGAGGTGCTCGAGGTCAAGGAAGGCGGGCTCGAGGTCAAGATCATGGACACCGACCTCACCACCTTCATCAAGCGCGCCGACCTCTCGCGCGACCGCTCCGAGCAGCGCCCCGAGCGCTTCGCCAAGGGCGAGAAGTTCGACGCGCGGGTGACCACCTTCGATAAGAAGACCCACAAGATCACCGTGTCGATCAAGGCGCTCGAGATCGCCGAGGAGAAGGAGGCCGTCGCTCAGTACGGCTCGTCCGACTCGGGCGCCTCGCTCGGCGACATCCTCGGCGCGGCGCTCAAGGCCCGCCAGGGCGACGAGAAGGAGGAGAAGGACGAATAGTCCCTCTCCGCCCGCCGGCGACAGAAGTACGAAGGCCCGCGGGAAACCGCGGGCCTTTTTCTTCTGCTTCCTCCCCCTGAAAGGGGGAGGTGGCGCGATGGCGCCGGTGGGGGTCAGTGACTCATCGCTCCGACGAGCGTCGCACCTTCTCACTTACCCCCACCCCGGCAGCTGCGCTGCCGGACCTCCCCCTCTCGAGGGGAGGAGGAGTGCGAAAATCGGGCGCTTGCCCGCGCCTTCGCGAAGGGCTACCGCTGGGCCCATCCAAAACGAGGCGGGCGCCATGGATGCGAGCGAGATCGTCGACCGGCGGCAGATGCGCCGGCGTGTTTCATTCTGGCGGGCGGCGGCGTTCATCGCGCTCGTCATCGCCCTCCTTGCCCTCGTCCAGGTCAGCACCGGCGGGCTGTGGCGGCAGGCCGAGCCGCAGATCGCGCGCATCTCGATCAGCGGGTTCATCGCCAGCGACCGCGAGCGGATCAGGCTGATCAACCTCCTCGCCGAGGACGAGGCGGTGAGGGGCGTGATCGTCGCCATCGACTCCTCGGGCGGGACGACCGCGGGCGGGGAAGCCCTCTACGAGGCGCTCCGCGAGCTCGCCGCCGCCAAGCCGACGGTCGCGACCATGGACACGATCGGCGCCTCGGCCGCCTACATGGCGGCGATCGCGGCGGACCATATCGTGGCGCGCCAGACGACGATCACGGGGTCGATCGGCGTCCTCTTCCAGTTCCCCGAGTTCGGCGACCTCCTCGACAGGCTCGGGGTCGACGTGACCGAGGTGACGAGCGGGCCGCTCAAATCCGAGCCCTCGCTGTTCGAGCCGGCGACGCCGGAGGGGCTCGCGATGATCCAGAGTCTCGTCGACGACACCTATCGGTGGTTCGTCGGCCTCGTCGCGGAGCGCCGCTCGCTGAGCGTACCCGAGGCAACCGCGCTCGCCGACGGGCGCATCTTCAGCGGGCGGCAGGCGCTCGACGCGGGGCTCGTGGACGAGCTCGGCGGGGAGGACGCGGCGCTCGCCTGGCTCGAGACGCGCGGGGTCGACGCGGACCTCCCGGTGCGCACCTGGGCGCCGAGCCGGCCGGGCATCGGCTTCCCCTTCGCACACGCCGCGGTGGAGGTCGCCGCGCGCCTCCTCGGCATCCCGCCCGAGGCGGTCACCGCGCTCGGCGCAGAACGAATTATCCCGGAGAGACTTATGCTTGACGGTCTCCTGTCGGTTTGGCAGGCTCCCACAACCTGGCCGACAGTCGATGGGGCGTCGAGATGATCAAGTCGGAGCTGGTGCAGGTCGTCGCCGACCAGAACCCGCACCTCTATCAGCGCGACGTCGAGCACATCATCAACGCGATCCTCGATACGATCACCGAAGCGCTCGCCAATGGCGACCGGGTCGAGCTGCGCGGCTTCGGCGCCTTCTCGGTGAAGAACCGGCCGGCGCGGGTCGGGCGCAACCCGCGCACCGGCACCTCGGTCTCGGTGACCGAGAAATACGTGCCCTTCTTCAAGACCGGCAAGGAGATGCGCGAGCGTCTCAACGCCGGCGCTTGAGCCACCGCTCGGTGACGGCGTGAAGCGCCTCGCCCGCTACCTCGTCTTCCTGCCGGTCGCGGTGGTCGTGGTCATCCTCTCGGTCGCCAACCGCGCGCCGGTGAGCTTCTCGCTCGACCCGTTCAATCCCGAGGAGCCGGCCTTCTCGGTCCAGCTGCCGCTCTACTGGCTGATCTTCGCGGTGCTCGCGGTCGGCATCGTCACCGGCGGGCTCGCCACCTGGCTCGGCCAGACGCACTGGCGCCGCGACGCCCGCGTCCGCGCCGCCGAGCTCGCGCGGCTCCGCCAGGAGCCGGGGGCGATGCGCGCGGACCCGACGCGGCCAAGGCTGCCGGCGACGCGGTAGCTTCCATCGTTTCCACGGCATCTTCCCCCCTCTCCCCGGTGGGGAGAGGGTTGGGGTGAGGGGGTTCCGGCGCCAGTTGGTTGGCGCCTTTGCCGGGTGCTTTACGGATAGGTCGGAACCCCCTCACCCGCATCCCGCCTCGCCTCCGGCGAGCCGGTGATGGCGACCTCTCCCCACCGGGGAGAGGTGAAGGGTGCAGCCGCAGCCCTCACCTGCCACTGGCCGGGCGAGGTGTCCTGCGCCTCATCGGCCGGCGCAGCCACTGGCGGCCCGCAACCGGCGGCAATCCTCGCCCGTGACTCGACGGGGGGTTTGTGGCAGAGGACTGCGCCATGTCCTTGATCGTGAAGATCTGCGGCCTCTCGAGTGAGGAAACGGTCGACGCAGCCCTTGCCGGCGGCGCCGACATGCTCGGCTTCGTCTTCCAGGCGACCAGCCCGCGCTATGTCGAGCCGGAACGCGCCGCGGCGCTCGCCGAACGGGCGCGGGGCCGGGCGCAGATCGTGGCCCTCACCGTCGACGCCGACGACATGCGGATCGACGAGATCCTGGAAGCGCTCGAGCCCGACTGGCTGCAGCTGCACGGCAAGGAAAGCCCGGAACGGGTGCGGCAGGTCGCGCTCCTCAGCGGCGCGAAGACGATGAAGGCGATCGGCATCGCCAGCGCCGGCGACCTCGCCATGATCGGGGCCTATCGGGGCGTCGCCGACCGGCTGCTCCTCGACGCCAAGCCGCCGCGCGGGGCCGACCGTACCGGCGGGCACGGACAGGCCTTCGACTGGACGCTCCTCACCGGCCTCGACCGCGGCCACGATTTCATGCTCTCGGGCGGGCTCAACGAAGGCAATCTCGCCGAGGCGGTGAGGATCGCCCGGCCGATGGGGCTCGACGTCTCCTCGGGCGTGGAGAGCGCGCCGGGGCGCAAGGACCCCGACCTCATCCACCGCTTCATCGCCGCCGCGCGCGAGGCCGAGGCGCGGCTCGAAGAAGTCTCAGCGTAAGGGTTTGACCGTGACCATCGCGACCCCCAACTCGTTCCGCACCGGGCCCGACGAGCGCGGCCATTTCGGCATCTTCGGCGGCCGCTTCGTGGCCGAGACGCTGATGCCGCTCATCCTCGATCTCGAGGCGGCCTACGAGGCGGCCAAGCGCGACCCCGCCTACCGCGCGCAGCTCGACGACCTCAACACGCACTATACCGGGCGGCCGAGCCCGCTCTATTTCGCCGAGCGGCTGACGGCCCAGCTCGGCGGGGCGAAGATCTACTTCAAACGCGACGAGCTCAACCACACCGGTTCGCACAAGATCAACAACTGCCTTGGCCAGATCCTGCTCGCCATGCGCATGGGCAAGACGCGCATCATCGCCGAAACCGGCGCCGGGCAGCATGGCGTGGCGGTGGCGACGGTCGCCGCGCGCTTCGGCCTGCCGGCCGTCGTCTACATGGGCGCCACCGACGTCGAGCGGCAGAAGCCGAACGTCTTCCGGATGCGGCTCCTCGGCGCCGAGCTCCGGCCGGTCACCGCCGGCAACGGCACGCTCAAGGACGCCATGAACGAGGCGCTAAGAGACTGGGTCACCAACGTCAACGACACCTACTACCTAATCGGCACGGCGGCCGGTCCGCACCCCTACCCCGCGATGGTCCGCGACTTCCAGTCGGTGATCGGGATCGAGGCGCGCGAGCAGATGTTAACGCGGGAGGGCCGGCTGCCGGATGCGCTGGTCGCCTGCGTGGGCGGGGGATCGAACGCGATCGGGCTCTTCCACCCCTTCCTCGACGACAAGGACGTCAAGATCTACGGCGTGGAGGCGGGCGGGCACGGCCTCGAGGGCATCGAGCATGCCGCCTCGCTGACCGGCGGCCGGCCCGGGGTGCTGCACGGCAACCGCACCTATCTCCTGCAGGACGACGACGGGCAGATCATCGAGGGCCACTCGATCTCGGCCGGCCTCGACTATCCGGGCGTCGGGCCGGAGCATTCGTGGCTCCACGAGACGGGACGCGTGACCTACGTGCCGGTGACCGACAAGGAGGCGCTCGACGCCTTCCAGCTCCTGACGCGGGCCGAGGGCATCATCCCGGCGCTCGAGCCGGCGCACGCGCTCGCCCATGTCGCCAAGCTCGCGCCGACGATGGGCAAGGACGAGATCATCCTCATGAATCTCTGCGGACGCGGGGACAAGGACGTCTTCACCGTCGCCAAGCACCTCGGGATGGACATTTGAGCGTGCTCGCTGAAGACGCTCCCCCGGAACAAGTCCGAGGTCGCGCCCCCTCCCCAACTCTCCCCCACAAGGGCGGAGGCGCTATCGCGCGACGTCGAGAGGTTGCATCCCCTCCCCCTTGCGGGGAGGGACAGGGTGGGGGCCGCGCGCAGCGCGGCTCCGGAGGAAACTCGTGCCTCACTCCAACATCAGGCCCAAGACTCGCCGCCAGGCGCAGCGACTTCGACGCGATCTCACAGAGGCAGAGAAGAAACTCTGGCGCGGGCTTCGCGAAATGCCGATGGCCGATGGCTTTCATTGGCGGCGGCAGGTCCCGATCGGCAGCTACATCGCCGACTTCGCGTGTCTCAAGGCACGACTTATTCTCGAGGCTGACGGCGATCAGCACGCCGACAGCCTTCGTGATGAGACGCGCGATGCTTGGCTCGCCTCGCAAGGGTTCCGGGTCGTGCGGCTCTGGAATATCGACATCCTCCAGAATCTCGATGGCTGCATGGCGACGGTCTCGGCAGCGCTCGCTGATGCCGAGCGAGACAACAAGTGACCCTCGCTTCGCTCGGGCCCCCTCCCTAACCCTCCCCCACCAGGGGGGAGGGGATTTCGCACCAACCCTCTCGGGACCTCTATGAGCACGCGGATCGATCAGCGGTTCGGCGACCTTCGCAAGGAAGGGAGGCCGGGCCTCGTCACCTTCATCAGCGCCGGGGACCCGGACTACGACACCTCGCTCGCGATCCTCCGCGCCATGCCGGGGGCGGGCGCGGACATCATCGAGTTGGGGATGCCGTTCTCCGACCCGATGGCCGAGGGGCCGCCGATCCAGCGCGCGTCGGAGCGGGCGCTCCGCGGCGGGCAGACGATGGTCAAGACCCTCGCCATGGTGCGCGAGTTCCGCAAAGGCGACACGACCACGCCGCTGGTGCTGATGGGCTACTACAACCCGATCTACATCTACGGCAACGAGCGCTTCATCGCCGACGCGCTGGCCGCCGGCGCGGACGGGCTGATCGTCGTCGACCTCCCGCCCGAGGCCGACGAGGAGCTGTGCCTGCCGGCGATCAAGGCGGGGCTCAACTTCATTCGCCTGGCGACGCCGACCACGGACGACAAGCGCCTGCCCGCCGTCCTCGCTAACATCTCGGGCTTCGTCTACTATGTCTCGATCACCGGCATCACCGGGACGGCCTCGCCCGACACCGGCCGGGTCGCCAACGCGGTCAAGCGCATCAAGGGCCACACCAGGCTGCCGGTCGCGGTCGGCTTCGGCGTGAAGACCGCCGAGCAGGCGCGGACGATCGGCCTCGACGCCGACGGCGTGGTGGTCGGCTCGGCGCTCGTCAACGCCATCGCCGCCTCGCTGGACCCTCGCGGAGGCGCCTCGAGCTCGACCGTTTCCGCTGTCACCGAGCTGACACAGGAGCTGGCTCGCGGCGTCCGCGAGGCGCGCCGGGCCGTGAATCCGGCCTGAAAAGCCTCTATATTCAGCCTCTGGGTCCCGCTCACGCCACTCGCGGCGGCCCGAAACTGGAGCTAACCATTTGAGTTGGTTCAATAAAATCGTACCCCCGGGGATTCGATTCGGCGACCGCAAGAAGCGCGACACGCCGGAGAATCTCTGGGTGAAGATCCCGGAAACCGGCGAGATGGTGTTCCACCGCGATCTCGTCACCAACGATTTCGTGGTGCCCGGTTCCGGCTTCCATATGCGGATGACCGCGGCGCATCGGCTGCGCCATTTCTTCGACGGCGGGGTGTGGGACAATGTCGCCCTCCCCGACGTGCCGCCCGATCCGCTGCGCTTCCGCGACGAGCGGCGCTACACCGACCGCGTGCGCGACGCGCGCGCCAAGACCGGGCTCGAGGATTCGGTCGCGGTCGGCACCGGCACGGTCGAAGAGCTGCCGATGGTCGCGGCGGTCCAGGATTTCGACTTCATGGGCGGCACGCTCGGCATGGCGGCGGGCGAAGCCGTCATCAAGGGCCTCCAGACCGCCTGCCATCTCCGCCGGCCGTTCGTGATGTTCACGGCCTCGGGCGGGGCGCGCATGCAGGAGGGCATCCTGTCCCTCATGCAGATGCCGCGCACCACGATCGCCGTGCAGCAGCTCCGCGAGGCGGGTCTCCCGTACATCGTGGTGCTGACCCACCCGACCTTCGGCGGGGTCACCGCGTCCTACGCCATGCTCGGCGACATCCATATCGCCGAGCCGGGGGCGCTCATCGGCTTCACCGGCCCGCGCGTCATCGAGAACACGATCCGCGAGAAGCTGCCCGAAGGCTTCCAGCGCGCCGAATATCTCCGCGACCACGGCATGGTCGACCTCGTGGTGCACCGGCACCAGCTCCGGCCCACCATCGCGCGCATCTGCCGGATCCTCATGAAGGTCGAGGCGCCCGCCGCGGCCGCGCCCGTTCCCGCCCTGGCCGACCTCTCGCAAGAGACCGCGCCGCCCGAGAGCCTGCCCATCGCCGCCGAGTAATTCCCGCTCCGGCTTCCTATCTTCTGCCGATGGATCGTTCCGCCGCCATCCTCGACCGGCTCCTGCGGCTGCACCCGCGGGAGATCGACCTCTCGCTCGAACGCGTCGAGCGGCTGATGACCGCGCTCGGCAATCCCGAGCGGCGGATGCCGCCGGCCATCCACGTCGCCGGCACCAACGGCAAGGGCTCGACCACCGCCTTCATGCGGGCGATGCTCGAAGCGGCCGGAAGAAGCGTCCACGTCTATACCTCGCCGCATCTGGTCCGCTTCCACGAGCGGGTGCGGATCGGCGCGCCCGGCGGGGGGACGCTGGTCGACGAGGACGAGCTGGTCGACGCCCTCCTCGACGTCGAGCGGATCAATGACGGGGCGCCGATCACGCAGTTCGAGATCACCACCGCCGCCGCCTTCCGGCTCTTTGCCGACCATGAGGCCGACTACGCGCTGATCGAGGTCGGACTCGGCGGACGGCTCGACGCGACCAATGTCGTGGCGAGGCCGCTCGCCGGCGTCATCACCTCGATCTCGATGGATCACGAGAAATTCCTCGGCGAGCGGATCGAGGGGATCGCCGCCGAGAAGGCGGGCATCCTCAAACGCGGCGTGCCGGCGGTGATCGCGCCGCAGACCGACGCGGTGATGGGCGTGCTCGAGGATTCGGCGAAGCGCCTCCGCGCGCCGCTCTTCGTCGCCAACCAGGACTGGCGCGCCCATGCCGAGCAGGGGCGGCTCGTCTACGAGGACGAGGACGGGCTCCTCGACCTGCCGGCGCCGCGGCTCGTCGGCCGGCACCAGTTCACCAACGCCGGCACCGCGATCGCGGCGCTGCGGCGGGCGGGGATCGCCCCGTCGGCGAAGGAGGTCGAGGGCGGGCTGCAGGCCGTGGACTGGCCGGCGCGGCTGCAGCGCATCACCGCCGGCAAGCTCGTCGCGCTCCTTCCGCCGGGCGCCGAGCTGTGGCTCGACGGGGGGCACAATCCGGGCGCGGGGTCGGTGATCGCGGAGGCGATGGCCGATCTCGAGGATCGCGTGTCGCGGCCGCTGATCCTCGTCGTCGGGATGCTCACCACCAAGGACCCGGTCGGGTTCCTGCGGCCCTTCGCGGGACTGGCGCGCGAGGCGATCATGGTGCCGATCCCCGGCCACGCCGGACGCGAGCCGGAGGAGCTGGCCGAGGCGGCGCGCGCGTCGGGGCTGCGGGCCGAGCCGGCGCCGGACGTGGCGACGGCCCTCCGGATGATCGGCGCGCGGACGCTCGAAGCGCCGCCGCGCATCCTCATCTGCGGCTCGCTCTATCTCGCCGGGCTGGTGCTCGAGGAAAGCGGGGTTCTGCCGCGTTGAACAGTCGCCGCTGCCCGTAAGAAAGACGTGTCCCCTCTCCCCGGAGGGGAGAGGGTTAGGGTGAGGGGGTACCGGTCCATCCGGAGAAGGGGCTCGATAACAGCCTCATCCGGAGAGGTGGAGCCCCTCACCCCAGCCCTCTCCCCTCTGGGGAGAGGGGGCAGGTCGGCGTGTCAGACGTAGGGTAGGCCTAGGTCACGGGCGGTGAGGAAGCGCTAGATCGCGCTGTTGATCCATTCGAGGAGGCGGGCCTTGGGGGCCGCGCCGACGGTCATCGAGATCGGCTCGCCGGACTTGAAGATCATCAGCGTGGGCATCGATCGCACGCCATACTGCGTGGTCGTGTAGGGGTTGGCGTCGACGTCGAGCTTGATGATCCTCGCGCGCCCTCTCAGCTCCACCGCGATCTCGTCGAGGAAGGGCGCGATCACCTTGCAGGGCGGGCACCAGTCGGCCGTGAAGTCGACGATCACCGGCTCGGGCGAGTTCAGCACCTCGCCGACGAACTCGGCGTCGCTGGTGAATTTGGCAGCCATCTCGGCCTCCTCGAAATCGTTCGCGCCAGTCTAGCGGCGCGGCCGGGCAAATGAAGGCACGGCTTGCCAACATCCCCAGGCGGATGAGTTCACGTTGCTCGAAAAGGAAAAGGCCGGAGACGGTCGCCCGTTCCGGCCTCTTCGGGACGATCGGGAAAAGCGCGGCCTAGATGGCCTGCTTGATCCAGTCGGCGAGGCGGCTCTTGGGGTGCGCGCCGACCTGCATGGAGATCGGCTCGCCGTCCTTGAACATGATCAGGGTCGGGATCGAGCGGACGCCGTACTTGATCGTGGTGTTGGGGTTCTCGTCGGTGTTGAGCTTGGCGATCGTGACCTTGCCGGCCAGCTCGGAGGAGATCTCCTCCAGAGCCGGGCCGATGACGCGGCACGGACCGCACCATTCCGCCCAGAAATCCACGACAACCGGACCGGACGCGCCGAGCACGTCGGTCTCGAAGGTGGCATCGGTGACTTTTGCGGTCGCCATGATTCTTGAATCCCAAAATTTATCCGAACAGGAAAGGTAGGAAGCGGGCCGGGCCGCGTCAAGGTTACCTTCGGTAACCGACCCTGCGGCGTCGTGGTGCGCGGGTGGCTCCCTAGCCCCCTCTCCCCGGAGGGGAGAGGGTTGGGGTGTGGGGGTTCCGCGCCATCCGGAAAGGTGGAGCCCCCTCACCCGCATTCCGCCTCGCCTCCGGCGACGCGGAATCGCGACCTCTCCCCGCCGGGGAGAGGTGAGGAAGCGCCTTCGGCGGCCTCTCAACGGTCCCGCTACCGGGCGAGGCGGGAGAAGGCGGCGTCGAGCGAGAGGGCCGGGATCTCCATGAGGCGCGGGCCTTCGGTCCAGAGGAGCGAGGCGGCGATCGCCCTGCCGGGGTAGAGGCGGCCGAGGACCTCGCGGTAGAGCGCGAGCTGGGCGAGGTACTCGGGCGGGACGTCGTCGAGGCGCTCGGGCGGAGAGCGGTTGGTCTTGTAGTCGACGAGGTAGACCGCGTCGGCGGTGACGGCGAGGCGGTCGATGCGGCCGGAGACCGTGACCTCCCCGGAGGGCAGATCGAGCCTTGCCGAGATCGCCACCTCGGCCCGGCTGCCGGGCGCGAAGAGGGCGGCGAGGCGCTTGTCGTCGAGTATGTCGGCGATCTCCGCGGCCACCGTCGCGCGATCGGCGACCGACCAGGAGGGCGCGGCGGCGTCGAGGAAACGGAGCGCGGTCGGCCGGCGGTCGGCGGGCGCATGGTCGGGCAGCGCCTGCAGCAGGCGGTGGATGAGCCGGCCGCGCTCGGCGGCGAGCGCGCTCCCCTCCCCCAGGGCCGCGGCGACGGCCGGGGAGATCTCGGCCAGCGCCGATGAGGGCGAGAGGCGCTTCGGCGCGGGCGCGCGCGGGACCGGGCCGAAGGCCGGCATCGGGTCGGGCGCCGGCGCGATAGCGGGCGACGCGAAGGGGAGGATCGTCGCGCTGGCGCGGGCGCCGGGCTTCCGCCATTCCCAGGCCTCGACCGCGCCGTCGGCGCCGTTCAGCGGCACCGCCTCGGCGAGGAGCGCGTTCTGCACCAGCGCATGCCAGCCGGCCGAGGCGTCGGTGTCCCTCGTCTCGATCCCGCAGACATAGAGCCGGTCGCGGGCGCGGGTCAGCGCCACGTAGAGGAGGCGGCGATATTCCTCGGCCGCGCGGCGGCGCTCGGTCTCGAGGCGGCTCACGACGCTCGCCGGCGAGGAGCGCTTCGAGCGCATCCAGACGAGCGGCGCGGGGCGCGGATCGGTGAGATCGTCGGCGAGCGAGAGGAGCGCGGGGTCGTGGTTCTGGTGCACCGGCTTGCCGCCACCATCGACGAGGAACACGACCTCGGCCTCGAGGCCCTTGGCGCCGTGCACGGTCATCACGCGGACCTCGTCGCGCTTCTCGGCGGGCTCGCGCTTGATCTCGGCGGCGGCGGCGCGCAGCCAGGCGACGAAACCCTGCAGCGAGGGAGTCTCGCCGCGCTCGTAGGCGATGGCCTGGGCGAGGAACTCGTCGAGCACGTCCTCGGCCTCGGGGCCGAGGCGGCGGGCGAAGGCGGCCCGTCCGCCTTCCGCGCCCAGGATGCGGGCGTAGAAATCGAACGGGCCGGTGAAGTCGGCGCTCGCGCGCCAGGCGCGCAGCCTGCCGAGCGCCTCGGCGAGGGCCGCGTCGGTCGCCGCGTGCTCCTCCAGCGAACGCCACAGCGTTCCGGGCCGGCCGTTGGCGAGGCGGAGCAGCGCGTCCTCGTCGAGGCCGAGGAGCGGGCTCTTGAGGAGCGCGGCGAGCGAGAGGTCGTCCTCGGGGAGGAGCATCACCTCGGCGAGCGCAAGGAGATCGAGGACGGCGATGTGATCGACGAGCGCGA
This sequence comes from Bauldia sp., assembly GCA_020853895.1. Lineage (GTDB taxonomy): Bacteria > Pseudomonadota > Alphaproteobacteria > Rhizobiales > Kaistiaceae > JADYYB01. The sequence continues at coordinate 8,856 of JADYYB010000114.1, read as the reverse complement.
TGCGGTCGACGCCGGCGACCGGGATGCCGGCCTCCTTGAGCGTGCGGTTGATCGCCTCGCTGAGCTGGCCGCGCTTCCGGACGAGGATGAGAATGTCGCCGGGGCGGATGGGCTGGCCGGTCGCCTCGAGCCGCTCGCCGCCCGCGATCCAGCCGCCGATCGTCCGCGCCAGGCGGTCGGCGAGCAGCTTCTCCGGGCTGTCCTCGGGCAGCTGGTCGAGGGGCGCGGCCCAGTCGTCGGGCTGCTTCCGCTCCTTCTTGACGAGGAGCGGCCAGAGCGTGACGAGGCCGGGCGCCTTGTGGCGGGCGGCGACATGGGCGGGCGGCTTGGGCTCGCTGGCGAGGCCTTGATGGGCCGCCGGCGCGGCGAAGACGGCGTCGACCGCGGCCAGCACGTCCTCGGTCGAGCGGAAGGAGAGGTGCAGCTCGAGCTCGGCGAAGGGGCGCTCGGCGTCGCGGACGCGCTGCTCGAAGACGTTGGCCATGCGCCCGAACCAGGCCGGCACCGCGCCCTGGAAGGAGAAGATCGACTGCTTCTCGTCGCCGACCGCGAAGAGGGTGCGCGGGTTGTCGCGCGCGCCGCGGCCGGAGAAGAAATCGTCGACCAGCCCTTCGATCACCTGCCACTGGCGGGGCGAAGTGTCCTGCGCCTCGTCGACCAGCACGTGGTCGAGACCCTCGTCGAGCTTGTACTGGACCCAGCGCGCGCCCCCGCTCCGGTGCAGGAGGTTGGCGGTGCGGATGACGAGGTCGTCGAAATCGAGCCGGCCGCGCGCCCGCTTCTCGCGCTCATAGGCGTCGATCACCGCGTCGGCGAGCGTGATGAGCGCGGCGCTGCCCTCGAAGGTCTCGGACGCGCGCACGAGATCGTTCAGCGCGATGATGCGGCGGGCCTCGCCGGCGGCCTTCAGCGCGAGATGCGGCAGCGGGTCGGCGAGGTTCGCCGCACGCGCCTCGCCGGTCTTGGTGAGGAAGAGCTCGCCGTAGGCGACGATGCGCTCCTCCTCGCTCGCGGCGGCGAGGTATTTCTCGATGCGGCCCGCGGCGTTGGCCGCGGTGCTCGCGCCCATGCGGTTGCGGAGCTCGCGGAAATCGTCGGGCGTGAGCGCCGCCTCAGAGACGATGCGGCGGCGGATGGTGGCGCGGTCGTCGCCGGGGCGGAGGCCGAGCGCCCGGCGAAGACCGGCGAGTGCGGCCGTCAGCGAGCCGGCGTCATCGAGCCAGGACTGGAAGGCGTCGCGCTTCTCGATCAGCTCGCTGAGCGCGTCGAAGGTGTTCACGTCCTTGGTCAGCGCGACCAGCGTGCGGAGGGCGACGCCGAGCGCGCCGTCCGGCGAGAGGGCGGCGCGGGTCAGCGCGGCGCGCCGCGCCTCGCCGATGAGACGGAGGGCGTCGAGCTCCGCGAGCACCTCGAAATGCGCCGGCACGCCGGCCTCGAGCGGGAACTGGTGCAGGAGCCGCTCGCAGAAGGCATGGATGGTCTGGATCTTGAGGCCGCCGGGCGTCTCCAGCGCGCGGGCGAAGAGGCGGCGGGCCAGCGTCAGGTGCTCGGGGCGGGGCGGCTCGCCTTCGAGCTCGGTCAGCGCGGCGGCGAGGGCGGCGTCGTCGAGGCGCACCCACTCGGCGAGGCGGGCGAAGACGCGCGAGGCCATCTCGGCCGCCGCCGCCTTGGTGAAGGTGAGGCAGAGGATGCGGCCGGGATGGGCGCCGGCCAGCAGTAGCCGCACCACGCGCTCGGTGAGCACCGTGGTCTTGCCGGAGCCGGCATTGGCGCTGACCCAGGCCGAGCCGCGCGGGTCGGAGGCGCGGCGGCGCGTGGTCTGGGTGATGCCATCGAGGACGAAAGCGGTCATCCGGCGTCGCCCAGCGCGTGGCGCCACTCGCGGATGCGGGCGAGGTGGTCGTAGTCGCCCGACCAGCGGCGCTCGAACATCGGGCGGGCCATCGAGAGGTATGGCTGCTCGGGCCGGTCGTAGGCGGCGACGAGGGCCTTCAGCTTGGCGAGCGCGGCGGCGCCGAGCTCGCTCGGCGTCGTGTCCTTGCCGGCGGCGGGCTTGAACCAATCGTCGCGGCCGATGCCGGCGAGGCCGATGAAGGCAAGCTCGACGATCGGCCTGCCGCGGAACGCCTCACCGAAGGCGCCTGCGGCGACCATCGCCGCCTCCAGCGGCAGCTGGGGCGCGAAGGTGGCGACCTGCGCCGGGCTCGGGGTCTGGCCGGACTTGTAGTCGTAGATCTCGACCCCGCCGTCATGGCGGAGGTCGATGCGGTCGGCTCGTCCGCGCAGCGTGAAGGAGCCGCCGGGGACGGCGAAGTCGAGGCTGCCGGGAATCTCGGCGTGGCGCGAGGCGATGTCGGCGGCGCGGCCGGCCTCCCAGTCGAGGAACCAGCGGGCAACCTCCTGCCAGCGCAGCGACCAGAGGGCGTGGAAATCGGGGCTCGACTTCTCGAGCGCCGCAAAATGCGCGCGCGCGAGGACGGCGAGATGCTGCTCGGGCGTGAGCCCGTCGGGCGGCGGCTCGGTGACGAAATCGGCGAGGATGTCGTGGAGGATGATGCCGCGCGTGGCGGCATCGGGCGGGGCGCCCAGCTCGGGCAGTTCGAAGATGCCGAGCACGTGCTTGGCGTAGATCTCGTAAGGGTCGCGGATCCAGGTCTCGATCTCGGTGATCGAGAGGCCGCGTGGGCGGAGGGACAATGGCGGGCGCGGCGCGGGGCGCGGGGCCGGCTGCACGGCGGCCGCCGCATCGGCGTGGCGGGCCCAGGCGAGGTAGCGCGCGCCGCGCGCGGTCAGCGCCTCTGCGGCGTCCGCGCCGATGACGGCGAAGAGGCGCTGCAGCCAGCGCGAGGCGATGGTCGGCGTGCCGGCTCTCCGCTCGGCGCGCGTGACGAGGACACGGGGACCGGCGAGCGCCTCGGCGAAATCGTGCGCGGCGAGGCCGATGCGGCGCTCGGGCGGCTCGAGGCCGAGCTGCTCGCGCATGGTGCGCGAGAGCCAGGGGTCGGTGCGTGTCTCGGCCGGCCAGACGCCCTCGTCGAGCCCGGCGAGGATCATGAGGTCGGCGGACTGGAGGCGCGCTTCCAGCACGCCCCAGATGTGGATGCGCGCGCCGGGCACCGGCGGACGCGAGACGCGGGCGCCGGCCATCACGGCGGTGAGGAAGGACGGAAGGTCGGCGCGGGCGATGTCGACCGACGCGCCACGTTCGGCGAGCTCGCCGAGGAGGCGGGCGAGCGCCTCGCCGGCGGCGCCCTGCCAGAGGAAGGCGTCGGAGCCGGTGTCGTCGGCCGCCGCGCCGCGGATCGCGGGCAGGACGCGCTGCATCAGGGCGGCGAGGTCCGCGCCGGGCGCGGGCTCGGCGGCGTGTAGCGGAGCGAAGATCGCGGCCAGGCGGCCGGCGAGGCGCGCGGCGGCGTCCCAGTCCTCGGGCAGGAGGCGCGCGGCGGGGTCGCGGCGGCGGAGCTCGGTCGGGCGCGGGACGGCGAGCGCGTCGGGGAGAGACGCGAGGTCGCCGGGCAGCGCCTTGCCGCGCATCAGCGCCAGCTCGAGGGCGCGGGCGGCGGCGCGGCACTCGGCGCGCTCCATGCCGAAGGCGGCCATCGGGTGCTTGAGGAGCGCTAGCAGCGCCGCCGGATCGCCGGGCCTTGCGACGACCTCGGCGAAGAGGCGGGCGAAGATTCCAGGCGGCGTTTGGTCGAGGCTCGAGCCGGCGGAGTCGTCGGCGACGATCTCCCAGCGGGCGAGCTCGGCGGAGACGCGCCGGGCGAGGTCGCGGTCGGGCGTGACGAGAGCGGCGGTGACGCCGGGCTCCTCGATCGCCTCGCGGAGCGCGAAGGCGATGGCGAGCGCCTCCTCGCGATCAGTCCGGGCGACAAGGACCGAGAGGCCGTCGAGCGCGGGGGCGGGATCGCTCAGCGCGCGGCTCGACCAGAGCTCGGTGGTCTCGGCCGGACGCATCGTCTCGGACAGAAGTCTTCGGCGCGCGGCGAAGGCATCGGGCGGCGCGATCTCCGCGACGGCCTCGCGGGTGACGCCCAGCTCGCGGAGAAGCTGCTTGAGGCCGTATTGCGGGTGGCTGGGCGTGCCCCTCCCCTCCTCCGGCCCGCCGATGGACGACCATGACGGCTCGTCGAGCTCGCGGTCGAGGCCGGGCAGGACGACCGCGCCGGTCGGCAGGCGGGCGATCGTGGCGAGGAGATGCGCGGTGGCGGGGATCGAGCCGGTCGAGCCGGCGGCGACGATCGGCGCGCCCGGCGGATGCGCAACCAGGCGCGCGGCCTCGGCGCGGAGGAGGCGGTCCCGGCGGCCGGCGGGGTTCACCAGCGACTCCTCGGCGAGATAGGCCGGCCAGGCCTCGCCGGCGATCTTCAGGAAGTCGAGCGTGAGCTGGCGGAACTCCGGATAGTCCTCGGGGATGAGGTTGCGGAGCTCGCTCCACGGGATGCCGGCGACCTCCATGTCGTCGATCAGCCGGGCGAGGTCGGCGGCGAGGCGGACGGCGCCGGCCGCCGTCTCGGGCACGCGGCGGTCGTGAGCCGTGTCGAAGAGGTCGGCGCGGATCGCCCGGCTCCAGGCGCCGATGAGGCGCGAGAGGACGAGGAGGCGCTGGACGCGCGAGACCGCGTTGGGGAGGAGGAGCCGGTCGGCGGCCGTCTCGGCGCTCTCGACGAGGAGATGCTCCTCCTCGTCCACGTCGCCGATGGGGCGGATGGTCGGCAGCACCAGCGCGCCGGAGGGAGCGCGCGCGAGCAGGATGTCGGCGAAGGCGCGCACGGCCCTTCGCGTCGGCAGAAGGACCGTGACGTCGGCGGGAGCGAGCGGGTCCTCGCCGAGGCCGGGAATGGCGCCGAGGCGGCCGTCGAGCAGCGCGTCGGCGAGCGTGTCCAGAAACGGCGCGCCGGCGGGAATCGAGAAGACGGCAGGGGTTTTCCGGCCAGTGGCCATGAGGAATCGGGCGTCCGGGTGTTCCTGATTGGTTCCAGGTCTAGCAGAGCGCGCGGCCGACACAAACCCCGCTCGCTCAGCCGCGCGCCTCCTGTGGAAGACCGTGGAGTCTGTCCAGCCAGCCGGGGGAGCCCGCGAGCTCCGCGCGCCGGCCTTGGCCGGCAAGCGAGAGGCGGATGGCGAGGGCCTCGCGCGGCATCCCGGCGGGGGCGCGCTCGGGCCACTCGACGAGGACAGCGCCGAGGCCGAGCGCGTCGTCGAAGCCGATCTCGCGGAGCTCGGCCGGGTCGGCGAGGCGGTAGAGGTCGAAATGGGAGATCGTCAGGACGGGCAGCTCGTAGGCCTGGACGAGGGTGAAAGTCGGGCTCGGCACTTCGAGCGCCGGATCGTTCGCGGCGGCCCGGAGGATGGCGCGGGCGAGGCTGGTCTTCCCTGCCCCGAGATCGCCGGAGAGGAGGACCGCGTCGCCCGGGCGGAGGCGGCGCGCGAGCGCCGCGCCGAGGCGGGCGGTCGCCGACTCGTCGGGGAGGTCGAGGGTGATCGTCGCGGGCTCGGACATCGCGTGGGACCTTAGCCTCTCACCCACTCCTTCCCGCAAGGGGGCCCCACGGGCGTGCGTCCTTCGAGGCTGCCTTCGGCAGCACCTCAGGATGAGGAGGTGGGGGAGCCGGTATCCGCGAACGAGGTGCGGGGACGGGAGAACCTCGAGATGGTCGGAGCCCAGGCGCAGGAGCTAGGTGCCCGACGATCACCAAGCCGTCTCGATCAGGCATGCGCCCATGCCAACGGGTGTCGAGCGCACGTCCCTCCCTCATCCTGAGGTGCCGCCGAAGGCGGCCTCGAAGGACGCAGCACGGGCATCGAGGGCGAGCCCCCTCTCCCCGGCGGGGAGAGGGTCGGGGTGAGGGGTACCGCGCTATCCGGAGAGGGCGCCGGAGGACGAAGCCCATCCGGCGAGGTGGAGCCCCCTCACCCGGATCCCGCCTCGCCTTGCGGCGAGCCGGGATGCCGACCTCTCCCCGCCGGGGAGAGGTGACGCGCAGTGGAGGAGTCGCTCCCGAAGCGACCGCGTCCGTCTTGTCTGTCATTGCCGGATTCATTCCGGCAACCCATGAACTCCACCCTTCAAGGCACGCTGAGGGTTCATGGGTCGCCGGAACGAGCCCGGCGATGACAGCAGCGGCAAGGGCGCGAGACAAGGTGGGTCCCCGCCTTCGCGGGGATGAGCGGTTGTGGAGCGGTGAGGGAAAGCGCCCTACTCGGCTGCCACCGCGACGGTGTTGGGACGGACCGGGAGGGAGACCGTGACGCGGGTGCCCTCGCCGGGGCGGGAGTCGATGCGGACGGTGCCGCCGTGCAATTCGACGAAGCTCTTCACGATCGGGAGGCCGAGGCCGGCGCCGCCGCGCGAGGGGCCGGAGGGGCGGCTCTCGAAGCGCTCGAAGGCGGCCGGGACATAGGCCTCGGGCATGCCGACGCCGGTGTCCTCGACGGCGAAGAGGATCTCGTCCGGGCGGCGCTCGGCGCTGATCAGGATGCGACCGCCGGGCGGGGAGAAGGCGATGGCGTTGGAGAGGAGGTTGAAGAGGATCTGGCGCACGCGCCGCTCGTCGGCGACGAAGCTGCCGATGCCCTCGGGCACGCGCACGTCGAGGCTGAGGCCGGCCTTGGTGACGCGGTCCTGCACGCCGTTGACGGTGGAGCGGACGGCGTTGCCGATATCCACCTCGCCGAGGTCGAGGGTCATGATGCCGGCGTCGAGCGTCGCGAGGTCGAGGATGTCGTTGATGATGGCGAGAAGGGCGTCGCTCGAGGAAAGGACGTAGCCGGCATATTCGCGCTGCTTGTCGTTGAGCGGGCCGATCTGCTCCTCGGCGAGGAGCTGGGTGAAGCCGATGATGTTGGTGAGCGGGGAGCGGAGCTCGTAGGAGACGTGCTGGATGAAGGCGTTCTTCAGCCCGTCGGCCGCCTCGAGGGCCTCGTTCCGCTCGGTCAGCGCGCGCTCGACCTTCACGCTGTCGGTGACGTCGACGAAGGTCACCATGGTCTGGCCGTCGGGGAGCGGGACGGTGGCGTAATCGACGATCGTGCCGTCGGCGCGCGACATCCGGCCGGAGACCGAGGCGCGCGTCTCGTCGAGGCCGGCGACCGCGCCCATCAGCTGGTTCCAGACGGCCTGGTCGTCGTGCTTCTGGCGGCAGAGCGCGAAGACCTTGGCGACGTGCGGGCGGTCGCTGAGCGCGGCCGGGTCGAGGCCCCAGATGGTGGCGAGCGGCGGGTTGTGGAGGCGGAGGCGGCCGTCGGAGCCGAACACGGCGACGGCGTCGGAGAGGTTGTCGAGGGTCTCGCGCTGGACCCGGATGAGCGCGTTGTAGCGGCTCTCGAGGTCGAGGCGCTCGCTGACATTCTCGTAGATCCAGATGATGCCGCCCTGCGGGTGCGGGTTGGCGATGACGCGCAGCGTCTGGCCGTCGGGGAGGTGCCACATCTGCTCGCGCGCCTCGGTGGCGCGATAGGCGGAGAGGAGGTTGGCCTTCCAGTTGCGGAAGTCGGCCTGCTCGGGGAGGCGGCGGGTGGCCCTGAGGCGGTCGAGGATCGCGCTCTCGGTGGGCGAGGAATCGAGGAAGGCGCTGTCGAGGCCGAAGAGGGCGCGGTAGGCGGCGTTGTAGGATCGGAGCCGCTGGTCCTGGCCGAAGATGGCGACGCCGGCGGCGAGCTGGTCGAGAGTGCGGGCGTGGAACTCGACGAGGCGCCGGATGCCCTGCTCGGCGTCGTCGAGCGAGGTGCGGTCGATGGCGAGGCCCCCGCTCCAGGAGCCGGCGGCGATGTCGGTGACCTCGAAGAGGCGGCGGATGCCGTTCGCCACGGTGCTGATGCGGCGTCGGAAATCCTCGCGCTTCTGGTGGGCGGCCTCGACCGCCTCGCGCGTGCGGGCGTCGAAGAGCTCGCCCCCCTCGCGGATGACCTCGACCGGCGGAGCTGAGCCGAGCGTCTCGGCATAGGCGCGGTTGACCCAGGCGAGGCGGCCGGTGCCGTCGCGCAGCCAGGCAGGCAGCGGGGCGGCCTGGAGGATGCGCTGCAGGGCCTCGAGCTGGGCCATGACCACGCGGTGGTCCTCCTCGAGCGTCGCCAGCGCGAGGCGGTCGCTGGTCAGGCTGCGGAAACGGACGAGCGCCCGCCCGCCGCCGGTCCGGCCGAGCACGTCGACGCCGTGGCCGGTCTGCGTGGTGAGGGCGAGGGCGAAGGTCTCGCCGCGGCTCCGCAGCATGGCGATGGCGCGGTCGAGCTGGGCGGCCGATTGCGGCGCGAGCCAGGTGCCGAAGGCGAGGAAGCCGGCGCGCTCGTCGGGGATGCCGGGCACCGGCGGCAGGGTCCCGGTGATCAGCGGCGGCTTGCCCGAGCCTTCCCAGATGAGGATGCGGTCGCCGCCCATCGAGAGAAGCGCCTCGGCGCGCTCGAGCTCGAGGCTGAGCGCGGCGGCGGTCTCGCGCAGCCCTTCGGCCTCGGCCTCGGTGCGGTCGCGGAGACGGATCAGCGCCAGCGCGGCGACCACCGCGAAGGCGAGCGCGCCGACGAGAACGGCGATGGTGGCGATGTCGCTGGCGGTCAGCGCGCCGACGACGGCGAAGAAGTCGTCGAGCGGGGCGGCGTGGGCGGAGGTCGACGCAAGGGCGGCGGGCACGAGGAAACAGACCCCGAGGGCGCACGCCCAGGAGCCTCGTTCACCGCCGATTCTGCTGCGTTGCCGAAGCACGCACCGGGCCATTCCGCCGCTTTCCGCCCGTCTTTCAGGTTCACGCCCCGCCCGGCCTCGGACACAGCGCGAATCAATCGTACTCTACTGACGTGGCGAATCCGCATGAACACTGGCTCAGCTATTCGCGGGCGAGTGCCGCTTTTTGGCAACAGGGG